>MGVS01000119.1 GCA_001800605.1 Elusimicrobia bacterium RIFOXYD2_FULL_34_15 | reverse complement strand
TTATACTAAAATCTTATCCAAAAAAAATGGGTAATGTCGTGTAATTGCTTCATATCCTTGAAAATCCTCCAAAAATAAGTAAAATGAAAATATATATATTTTTAATAGATTGAATTTCTTGTTTAAAGAACAATTACCTTTGGTTTTATAAAATCTGTTTAAGCTACTCTTGGTATTTTAAAAATTTTCTTCCTCAAATTAATAAATTAAAAGAAGATATAAAAGATAAAAGGAAAAAATTCCTAAAGAGTAAATAAGGAAATCCAATGAAAGGGTGAACAAGGAATGAGAAGTGGATGAGGTAAAAAAACAGTAAAATGGAATATAGAGAAGGGCAGATAAGGTACTAAAAAAAGGTAAAGATAAGGTTAAAGCAGGGTAAAAAGGGCCAAGTAGTGTTGAAAGAGAATGGGGAATATCAAGTGGGTACCCTTTTTACCCCTTGTAATTCCCTTATTATCCCATAAATACTAATAAAAAAAATGATTTATCAACCCAAAAATCCTATAGGTTATAGAAAACTCCTAACATGGCGGCAAGACGGAGAGATTTATCACAGAACAAAAGATTTTACCAATGTTTATCTAGATAAAATAAAAGACAGCAGGTTACTAAATCATATGAATGATTCCGGCAGATCTGTTCAGCGTAATATAGAAGAAGGATTTAAGAGAGCTACAACAAAGGAATATATTGAATTCCTTGGGTTTTCAAGAGGTTCGCTGGAAGAGTTAAAGGGAGATTTTGAGGAGTTGAAAAGGGAATATAAAGAAGGGATAAGAAGGGTAAATAAGGGAAGAGAAGGGATAGAAAAAGAAATAGAGGAATTGTTAGGTTTGATTTACGGTGAAGATTGTATGATGGGACGACAAATAATAAGTTTGGAAAGAAAAATGGTGAATGAGAAGACTCTACCGCAAAAAGAGATTATAAAAAGAGAGATGGACACGAGCAAAAAAGCTAACGAACTTTTCTGGAAGAATGTTAAAGATGGATTCGGTTTAGAGAGAAATGAAAAAGGTATTTTTATAAAGAAAAAATAAGAAAAATAATCTGGGATGATTCTACTAAATCACTGTAATCATTTATTAAATTATCATAATCAACTTCAAGAGATAATAAAATGAAAAAGAAATATAGACTGCATTATTATGGATTCACTTTGGTAGAACTTATGGTAGTGGTTGCAATATTAGGGGTTCTTTCAGTTCTCGTCATGATAAGATTTGGCAATTTGAAAAAGAAGGCACAAGAGGCTTCAACTAAGGGGAATTTAAGTATTTTACGTTCTTGTGTTATTATTTATTATGCAAAAAATGAGACACAGTATCCCGCATCACTTACAGCAGGGCTTATTACTGAAAATATGGATAGGCTTCCAATAACAACTTTATATGGTCATCCGGATAGAAATGGGGAGATAACCGCGGTGGATGATTCAAATAGCATTGCCGGCTGGGTTTATCCTGATATTTCTTCAACTGACAATGGTAAAGTTTGGGTAAATTGTACTCATACAGATATAGTAGGGGAAGTTATAAGTTCCTGGTAAAAATAAAGGTAAAAATAAAAGGGTCACACCTAATTAATGAACAATTATCAAAGTAATAAATTTTAAGGAGATTTGAAATGAAGATACTAAGTAAAAATCAGATTGAAAAATATGCTGAAGTGTTGGTTTGGGCCCTTAAAACCGTAAGGCCTAGTTTTAAAAAGTATGATACGATTTTAATCAGATGTGACCTGCAGGGGCTCGAGCTTGGCGAAGTTTTGCATAGAATATTGATTGAGCAAAAATACAATGTTATTTTTAGGACGCTTTTTACTCCGACACTTGAAAAAGATTTTTACCAATATTCCGACGAACAACAAAGGAAATTTATTTCAGCCGGAGAAAAAGAATTTTATGAAAATTTGAACGGAAATGTTTATATTAACGCGCCCGCTTCGCTTACTAATTTAAAAGATATAGATCCGAAAAGAATCGGTGAAGTCGCCATTTCAAGAAAATTCTTAAGAGATATTACCAAAAGAAGGGAAGAACAGCGTTTATTCGGCTGGACACTTTGCACATACCCGACTGAGCAGCTTGCAAAGCAGGCGAAACTTTCTATTGATGAATATTCAAAACAAATTGTAAAAGCATGTTTTCTGGATGAAAAAGACCCTGTAAAAAAATGGAAAGAAATTTATAAAAATTCCCGGGAAATAAAAAAATGGATCAACTCGCTTCATATTGATACTTTTAGGATTGAAAGCGCATCAATGGATTTAGAAATAAAATTTGGTGATAAAAGAAGATTTTTAGGGGTGAGCGGGCACAATATACCCAGTTTTGAACTTTTCACTTCGCCGGACTGCAGGTATACAAAAGGAATTTACTTTTCAAATTTACCGTCTTTTAGAAGCGGAAATTATGCCGAAGGTGTTAGATTAGAATTTAAAGCCGGAAAAGTTATTAAAGTTACGGCTAAACAAGGCGAGGATTTTACAAGGAAAATTTTAAATACGGATAAAGGTGCAGGTAAAGTCGGCGAATTTTCATTAACTGATATAAGATTTTCAAAAATAGATAAGTTTATGGCTGATACGCTTTTTGATGAAAATCACGGCGGAAGATATGGTAATTGTCATATCGCAGTAGGCGATTCCTATTCTGAAACATATTCAGGTGATGTTTCGAAATTAAATGAAAAGATGAAAGAAAAGCTTGGGTACAATAGCTCAGCGATTCATTGGGATTTAGTTAATACAGAAGATAAGAAAGTAACAGCCAAATTAAATAACGGTAAAATAATTACAATTTACGAAAAAGGCGTTTTTAAGAATTAAAAACGTTTAAGTAAAATAAATAGGTGTGACCCCCTTATGAGTAAATATAAATGGATTTTGGTTATTACTTTCATTACTGTTTGGATATGGGCAGCTATAAGACCTAAGTATCCGCATGATTGGCTGTTGGAGAATATTTTGGTTTTTGTTTTTGTACCGGTAATATTTCTTATGAGCCGTTATTTCAAGCTTTCAAATTTATCCTATACATTGCTTACATTATTCTTTATTTTTCACTTAATTGGATCTCATTATACATATGCGGAGGTTCCATTCGGATATATGCTTCAAAAATTTTTTAAAGCAGATAGAAATATGTACGACAGACTTATACATTTTTCGTTCGGTTTTCTGGTTGCTTATCCAATCCGTGAATTTTTAATGCGGATTGTTAAAGTAAAAGGTTTCTGGTCTTATTACCTACCGTTTGATGTAACTCTTTCTTTTTCCGGAGTTTATGAAATAGTCGAATGGCTGGCTGCAATAAATGTTAATGAGGCAGCGGGTATTGCGTTTTTGGGTGCACAGGGTGATATTTGGGATGCGCAAAAAGATATGCTTATGGCTGCAATTGGCGCGTTATTGGCAATGTCAATAATTGCCATTATTAATTTGAAGTATAATAATAAATTTGTTGAAGATATTAAAGAAAGTCTAAAACCAAGTTATAATGATGAAATATTAGGAGAAGTAAAATTAAAAAAAATGATTGAAAGAGGAAACAATAAGAACGAATCTATTTAATTACTATTTAGGAGAAAAATTATGCTTAAAGGTGAAGAAAGTAGAAGGTTTATTAGGGTTTTGCTGGATATCCCATGTGAATTTTCGTTAAAGGATAATTTAAAGGAAAAAAATGAAGGAAAAATCATAGAGTTATCAATATCAAGTATTTTCCTTGAAGCAAAAAAGGAAATGCATGTTGGAGAAAATTTAAAATTTTATATAAAGCTTCCGAACGAATTGCATTGCGAGTTCTTTGGTCAAGTCGCGCGTAAAGTAGGGAAAATTGAATATGGAATTAAATTTGACGAAATAGACGAATCTACAAGGAATAAACTCGGTGATTTTATTATAAAATATTTGGAAGAGCAAAACCGTGTTGTAAAATTATTTATGCAAGTAAAAAGATCTGAAGAAAAATAAAGGCAGCAATTCTTGAATATTACAGGAGGAATATATTATGGTAAAACAGGAGTCAATCAGGATAGTAAATTCGTATTTTACACCTTTTGCTACAGTTCTTATTTTAGTGGCTATTTTTATAGCTCATCCCGGGACTGCTTTAACTTTTATATTTCTTGGAGTAATGTTATTTTCTTTTCTATTTAATGAAATAACAAATCAGATTCTGAAAAAACACGCAAATTTAGCAATAATTATTTCCAATATACGGCTTTTTGTAAATTTCTTATTGAATATTTGTATTGTATATTTCTTAGGTGGTTTCTGGGGTCCCTTGTGGTTACTTTTTGTATTGACTCCTATTGCGACAGCAATTTATAGTGATGCCAAAAAAACAATGATTATGGCGTTAATATCATCAGGGACGCTTCTTATAATATACCTTGTACGGGGATTAACCGGAATAATAAGTTGGGGACAGGCATTTTCCCATGTATGGTTTATTATCATTATAAGTTTGTTTATTAATAAATTAGTTTCTGCTTGTTACAAAAAATAATGGAAAAGATTGATAATATTCCGGTGAGATATATAAAAGGTGTCGGAGAAAAAACCGCAGATAGACTTCGGCAATTTTTAGGAATACAGTCTGTACAGGATCTGTTATACTATTTTCCGCGTGCATGGGAAGACAGGTCTAAATTAAAAAAAATCTCAGAATTAATACCGGGAGAAAATGTAACCATTAAAGCAAAAGTTAAAAGTGTTTCAACCGAAATGTGGGGCAGAAATTTAGCTATTTTTAAAGCGGAGTTAACTGATTCTACGGGAACTGCGGTTGCAACATGGGTCAGGCGATTCACGAGAAGTTATGATGTTTTAAAGCCGTTAAAAAATAATGTTAAGGTTGATAGTGAAGTTTTCATTACAGGAAGCGTAGAAAAGGATTTTTGGTGTAAAATAATAAGGGTTGCCGATTATGAAGCCGTGACCAAAGATGAAAAAGATTTGATAAATACTAATAGGATTGTTCCGGTTTATCCGCTGACGGAAGATTTTAATAATAAATTTTTAAGGACTATAGTAAAAACTGCACTGGATAAATATATAAATAATATTCAGGGAACTTTACCAGAAAAATATGTAAAAAAATATAGTTTATGCGATATGAAATTTGCAATTCAAAACATCCATTTTCCTGATAATTTTGAATCAAAAGATAAAGCGAGAAAACGGCTGGCATTTAATGAGTTTTTAAATTTGGAATTAGTACTTGAGAAATTTAGGCAACATAGGAAAAAAATAATAAAAAATTTCAAATATAATCTTACGAAAAATTTACTGACTCCGTTTAAAAAAAAATTGCCGTTTGAGTTTACAGATTCGCAGAAAAAAGTTATAAACGAAATTTTTGAAAGTATGATGTCAGAGCATCCTATGAATCGGCTTTTGCAGGGTGATGTAGGAAGCGGCAAAACGGTAGTTGCGTTATCTTCCATGCTTCTGGCAGTGGAATCGGGTTTTCAGTCGATACTTCTTGCACCTACGGAAATTCTTGCAGAACAGCATTTTCTGACAATAAAAAAATTGCTTGAGGGGATGCCGGTTGAGGTTGACCTTATATTCGGTAAGATGCTAAAAAAGAAAAAGACAGATATTAAAAAACGGGTTGCAGACGGAGTTTCAAATATTATTATAGGCACCCACGCTATTTTGCAAGAAGATATAAAATTTAAAAAATTGGCATTGATTGTTATTGATGAACAGCATCGTTTTGGTGTAGAACAGCGCCTAAAGATTAAGAAGAAATCTATTTTTTTAGGATCTGATTTGCTTATGATGACAGCAACGCCTATTCCGAGAACGCTTGGTTTGACGTTATACGGAGATTTGGATATTTCAACTTTGAATGAATTGCCCCCTGGGCGTTTTCCTGTTAAAACCATTGAAATGCCTGGTAAAAATGCGTATAACTTCATAAGAGACAGAGTAAAACACGGCGAGCAGGCGTTTATTGTTTATCCGCTGGTTGATGAATCGGAAAAATTACAGCTCAAATCTGCAGTAAAAGAAGCGGAGAGTCTTAAGGAAACGGAATTTAAAGATTTTTCAGTTGGGTTGATTCACGGGCGGTTGAAACCTGAAGAGAAAGAAAAAATTATGGCAGAATTCGCACAAAAAAAATATAATGTACTTATTTCAACCACAGTTATTGAAGTTGGTATTGATATTCCGAATGCAACCGTTATGGTTATTGAGCACGCAGACAGGTACGGGCTTTCAACGCTTCATCAGTTGAGGGGAAGAGTCGGAAGAAGCAATAAAGAATCGTATTGTATTCTTTTGGGCGAGGCAAAAACGGATAATGCAAAAAGAAGATTGGATGTCTTAACCAAGACAAATGACGGGTTTAAAATAGCGGAGGAAGACTTAATGATCCGCGGACCAGGCGAATTTTTCGGAACTGAGCAATCCGGGCTTCCGAGTTTTAAGGTTGGAAATATTTTAACAGATTTACCTATAATAAGGGAAGCTAAAGAAACAGCAATTGAAATGTTGAAAAATGAACCGGAATCGGTTTATTCAATTTTAGCAAAATCTAAAGAAGATTATCTGAATAAAAACATAGAATTTGGGGAAGTATAGAAAAAAGTAACGGGTAATGGGTAACGGGTAACGAGGTAGAAGTTAATAGTAGTTGTAGTTGCCAAGCTTGCTTGGCGTAGCAATAAATAAAAAAAACCTAAATTTTACATTTTTAATCCCGTAACTAACTCGGGACAAGTTTTTTAATTTTGCATTGATTTTTTGGGGGAAAAATGAAAAGAATAGCAGTTTATCCGGGAAGTTTTGATCCTACGACATTTGGGCATTTAGATATTATTAGCCGGTCATCAAAAATATTCGATAAGCTTATTATTGCAGTTATTACTAATCCAAATAAAAAACCTTATTTTTCAATTGATGAAAGGGTAAAAATTTTGAAAAGTTCGGTAAAAGAAAAAAATGTTGAAATTGAATCGTTTCACGGTTTGTTAGTTGATTTTATGAAAAAAAAGAATGCGAATGTAATTATCAGGGGACTTCGTGCTATAAGCGATTTTGAATATGAATTCCAGATGGCTTTGACTAATAGAAAATTATATCCCGAAATAGAAACGGTGTTTTTAACTCCTGCCGAACAATGGACTTATCTTTCTTCAACTTTGGTTAAAGAAATTGCCAGGCTAGGAGGCAATGTGAAGTGTTTTGTTCCGGAAATAGTAGTAAAAATATTTAAAAATAAACGGTAAAAAATCAAGATTTGTTGTAATTATTTGGATTATTTGGTAAAATCAATATCTAAATATGATAAGTAAGAACATTAAAGATATTTTGGAAAGGATTGAAAAAGCAAAAAGTAAAACCGGACGAAAAGACGATATAAAACTTATTGCGGTCACAAAAACCATTCCGGTAGATAAAATAAAAGAAGCGATTTATTCCGGAATAACAGATATAGGTGAAAATAGGGTACAGGAAGCAGATGTTAAGTTTATTGAACTTTTTAAAACTGAATCGGCAATAAAAAAACATCTTATCGGGCATTTGCAGACAAATAAAGTTAAAAAGGCAATTGAGATATTTGATATAATTCAATCGGTAGATAGCATTCATTTATTGGAAGATATAAATAAACAATCAGAAAAAATAAGCAAAATCCAGGAATGTTTTGTGGAGATAAAAGTATCAGAAGAAGATACTAAATTCGGACTACCACCGAATGAACTGAAAAATTTTCTTGATAAAGCAAAAGAATTAAAAAATATTACAATTACCGGTTTAATGACGATTGCACCTTTTTTAGAAAACCCGGAATCAGTCAGGCCATATTTAAAAAAAGCTTTCGGATATTATTCGGCTTTCAAAACTGATTACTTATTAAAATATCTTTCAATGGGTATGACTAGCGATTTTGAGGTTGCAATCGAAGAAGGTGCAAATATGGTAAGAGTTGGAACAGGGATTTTTGGAGAAAGAAAATATGGGTAAAAAAATAGGATTTATCGGTGCCGGGAATATGGCAGAGGCGCTAATATCCGGTATTATAAAAAGCGGTGTTTCTGTAAAGAATATTTTGGTTTCTGATATAAATTCGCAGCGTTTAAATTATATTTCAAAAAAGTATAAGGTAAAAAAATCTTCAGGAAATGCAGAAACAGTAAAATCTTCTGATATCGTATTTCTTGCAATCAAACCCTATCAGGTCGAAGAAGTGCTAAAAGAGGTAGGTATTTTGTTTAACAACAAAAAACTTTTAGTATCTATAGCGGCAGGCATAACTACAACAAAAATAGAAAAGTATCTTAGAAATATTCCGGTGATTCGTTCTATGCCGAATACTCCTGCGTTGCTTGGTTATGGAGCGATTGCAATTACAAAAGGAAAATTTGCAAAGACATCAGATTTAAGAATTGCTGAAAAACTGTTATTTTCATGCGGAGTTGTTGTTACCGTTTCAGAAAAAGATATGGATGCTGTCACGGCAGTATCTGGCAGCGGTCCTGCATATGTTTTCTATGTTGCCGAAGTTATGAGAAAAACAGCGGTAAAATTGGGTTTATCAAATGTTGTTGCCAAGATATTGGTAGATATGACATTGTTGGGTGCTTCAAGCATGCTGATTACCAGCGAAGATGAACCGGAAGTTTTAAGGCAAAGGGTTACATCAAAAGGCGGTACTACTGAGGCAGCATTTAAAGTATTGTCTAATAAAAAATTCGGTGATATTTTTGAAAAAGCAATTGTTACCGCAAAGAACCGCTCGAAAGAAATGTCGTAAAATCAATTAAAAATGCAAAATGCAAAATTAAAAATTGAGGTATTTGTATTATTAAAAACAATAAAAAATATTTTTACATTCATTTTTAATTTTAAATTTTTAATTTTAAATTTGTTTTAAAGGGATATATGATAGCCAGGACACTTTATTTAGATAAAGATATTTTGAAAATTCTCGACCAGAGGTTATTGCCTTCTACAGTATTTTATATCGATTGCAAGACCAAGGAAGATACTTTTGATTGCATTAAAGATATGGCAATACGAGGGGCACCTGCAATTGGAGTTGCAGCAGGTTATGGGATGTATCTTGCTTCTTGTGAAAAAGAATTTAACAATATTTCAGAGATGAAAAAATATCTTGATAAAGCAGGTAAATATCTTATTTCTGCGCGTCCTACTGCAGTAAATCTTTTCTGGGGTGTAAACAGAATTTTAAATGTTGTTAAGAAATATATCGGTTCCAATATTATTGAGTTGAAATTAAGAATCAGGGAAGAAGCAAATAAAATTTATAATGAAGACATTGAAATAAATAAAAAAATCGGTGAAAACGGGGCAAAACTGTTTAATAAGAAATCAACGATTTTAACACATTGTAATGCCGGAGCATTAGCAACTGCAGGTTGGGGAACAGCGTTAGGAGTTATAAGGAGCGCATATAATCAAAACAAAGTTAAAATGGTTTATGTCGATGAAACAAGACCGTATTTGCAGGGAGCGCGGCTTACCGCGTGGGAGTTGCTGCAGGAAAAAATCCCGTGTGTTTTGATTACCGATAATATGGCAGGGCATTTTATATCAAAGGGCGAGATTGATGCAGTTGTCGTAGGTGCAGACAGAATTGCCTCAAACGGTGATACCGCAAATAAAATAGGTACTTATTCACTTGCAGTTTTATGCAATTATAATAAGATTCCGTTTTATATCGCAGCACCTGTGTCAACTTTTGATATAAAAATCTCGGACGGTAAAAAAATAAAAATAGAATTTCGCAGTTCGGACGAAGTTGTTTTAATTAATAAAAAACATGTAGCACCGGTCAACATGAAAGCATTGCATCCAGCTTTTGATGTTACTCCGCATGAACTAATTACAGCAATTATCACGGAAAAGGGTGTTATAAAAAAACCGTCAGTCAAGACGATAAGAGCGATACTAGGTAAAAGGGTAGCCCGCCACTGAACCATCGGCGGGTCCGCCCCACCACTAAGTCGTAGGTGGGCAGGCATAGAATCAGTGGCGGAAAAGGTGACAGTCTTATCGTCATCCTGCTGCCTTTCATTTAAATTAAAGTAGGCGAGCCTCGCCCAAAGGGCGGGAGCGGGGTCGACGGATCTCGGTTTTAAAAAAGGAAAAAAAGGAATTAAATGGAAATATTAGATAAAAAAATTAATAAAAGTGAATTTGCAAAAAAATATCTTACTTATTATGAGACTATTTCAAAGGCGGTTGTAGATATTGAAAATGAAATAATTGCAGTAGATTCAGAACTTCATTCGGATTTAGAAGCATTGCTTTTAGAAAATGGTTCTAAACAAAAAAATCTTTGGGGTATAAATATACATCCACTTAGGGAGAAAGAGGATTTTGTAGAATTTACTTCATTAATCAATATAAGGCCTCATCAAAATAACCGCTCGATGGAAGTAGAAGATTGTGAAATAAAGAGCAGGATAATGAAAATTATTGATAAATTAATAGATTATGGACATTAAACCTCGAAAAGTTCTTACTATAGAAAAATGGCAACAGTTTCCATTTTATAAACAGATTCTGATGATTGCTAATGAACTAAATAGAGCAAAAAATTGGCTTTCTAAAAAAGATTTTCAAGAGGTAAAAGGGTGTTATGAACGAGCTTTAGAATTAGTAGATTTAACAGTGGACGTATTGATTGATAAAAGGTATTTGAAAGAATTATTACGATTTCGCGAAGTTTTGGCTGAAATGTATATTAATAACGAAGTTGCAGAAAAACAAAATAATAAACTTATTAAAGTACTATTGTTGTTTAATAAAGATAGTTATAATATGTTAGCAGGCACAATATAGAAAAGGGTAAAAAAGGTGACAGTTCATCGTCATCGCGATCCCGATGAAATCGGGAGTGGCGATCTCGATATTAGGGTAAAAGGGAATACTATGGATTACAGCAAAACGGTAAATTTACCAAAGACAAATTTTTCAATGAAGGCGAATCTTCCTCAAAGAGAACCTCAATTTTTGGATTTATGGAAGAAAATAGACCTTTATAAAAAATTAACTGAAAAAAATAAAGACAAAAAAAAATTTATTCTGCATGATGGGCCGCCATATGCAAACGGGCATATTCATCTTGGAACAGCACTTAATAAAATTTTAAAAGATGTGGTTGTTAAATATAAATTTATGGCCGGATACGATTCACCGTACATTCCCGGATGGGATTGCCATGGTTTACCTATTGAATACCAATTAATGAAAGATTTAGGAAAAAACAAATCAACTATTGACAGAATAGAATTTAGAAAAAAAGCGACAGAATATGCAATGAAATTCGTTGGAATTCAGCGTGAAGAGTTTATGCGTCTGGGTTGTTTCGGCGACTGGTTTAATCCGTATTTAACTTTAAATAATGAATATGAAGGCGAAATTATATCCGTATTTAGAAGACTTTTAAAAGATGGTTATGTTTATAGAAAGTTGAAACCTGTTTACTGGTGTGCTTCATGTGAAACTGCGTTAGCCGATGCTGAAGTTGAGTATGCGGACCACGTATCTCCTTCAGTATTTGTTAGGTTCCCTGTAACAAGCATACCAAAGTCATTGAATCTTTCTGATTCAAAATCTCTTTTTGTTCTTATTTGGACAACAACACCGTGGACTCTGCCTGCCAATGTTGCGGTTGCATTTCAGCCGAATATTGATTATGTTATAATCGAAATTCCGAGTGGTGAAAAATATATTTTTGCGGAAGCCCGCCAGGAATACCTTAAAAAAGTTTTAAATATATCCGAATATAAAGTATTATCAAAACATAAAGGTTCGGCATTTGAAGGTATTAAATGCAAGAATCCTATTCTTGAAAAAGAATCGGTCGGTGTGCTTGCTGATTTTGTATCGCTTGAAGAAGGTACCGGAATTGTTCATATTGCACCGGGGCATGGAGAGGAAGATTACTCAGTTGGCTTGAAATATAATTTACCGATAGTATCGCCTGTTGATGACAGGGGCAGATTTACGGAAGAAGTAGAACAATTCAAAGGGCAAAATGTTTTTGCCGCAAATGATAACATAATAAAGTATCTAGAAGACAAAAAACTGCTTCTTGCAAGACAGGATATTAACCACTCATACCCGCATTGCTGGCGATGTAAGAAACCCATAATTTTCAGAGCAACTAAACAATGGTTCTTATCAGTTGAAAATAATAATTTGCGCCGGCAATTATTGGAATCGATAAAAACGGTAAAATGGATTCCCGGTTATGGCGAACATCGGATAACAGGAATGGTTGAAGTAAGGCCTGACTGGTGTCTAAGCCGTCAGAGATATTGGGGAACACCGATACCAATAATTTATTGTACCGATTGCGACGAACCGATACTTGACGATGATGTTCTGGAAAAGATAGGAAATATTATTTCAAAGGAAGGTTCAAGCAAATACCTCGAAATACCTCTTAAGGATATAATTGCGGAAAATACAAAATGTAAAAAATGCGGCGGCAATAATCTAAAAAAATCTGATGATATATTGGATGTATGGTTTGATTCCGGGGTATCATCATTTTCTGTTTTAAAATTAAATAAATCGCTTAGCTTCCCTGCAGATTTGTACCTGGAAGGAAGCGACCAGCACCGGGGCTGGTTTCAGACCTCTTTGATTCCTGCTGTAGCACTTGAAAAAACACCGCCTTATAAGACGGTATTGACTCACGGTTTTGTTGTTGACGGTGAAGGCAAGAAAATGTCAAAATCGCTCGGTAATGTGATTGTACCGCAGGATATAATGAAAAAGTACGGCGCAGAAGTTTTGCGGTTGTGGGTTGCGTCAGAAAATTATCAGGAAGATATACGGTTATCCGATGAAATTTTAACGCACTTGATAGATGCATATAGAAAAATTAGAAATACACTAAGATTCATGCTTGGAAATATCAGTGATTTTTCGCCTAAAGACAGGGTTGATTATAATGATCTTTTGGATATAGACAAATGGATGCTTTCAAGATTTCAAAGACTGATTACGGATGTAAGGACTGCATACGATGAATATGAGCTTCATAAAGTATTTCGTTTGGTTTATACATTTTGTGTCGTAGAGCTTTCTTCGTTCTATTTTGATATATTGAAAGACAGGTTATACACTTTCAACAAAAAGTCAAAGGAGCGTCTTTCTGCTCAGACGGTAATAGAAGAAATGTTTTTAAGAATAGTTCCAATTTTAGCACCCATAATTTCGTTTACTGCCGAAGATTCATTTCAGGAATATATAACTCAAAATCCGGAGCGTAAAGCTGAGGAATCTATTTTTCTGATGGATATGCCGGTTGCCAATGCAAAGTATGTAAATGAAGATGTTGAGAAAACATTCGAAAAAATTATAAAAATAAGAGATTTTGTATTAAAACTTCTTGAAGAAGAAAGAAAGAAAAATGTTATCGGCAATTCGCTTGAAGCGAAGGTAATGCTTTATACACAAGACGAGACTACAAAAGAATTCTTAAAGAAAAATCAACAAAACATTGCATATACTTTTCTTATTTCTCAACTTGAGATTTCCGATACACCAATCAACGGAACAACGGATGAAACTGGCAATATCGAAGCAAAGGTATTGCATGCCGAAGGTAAAAAATGTGCAAGATGCTGGATATGGTCTAATACCGTAGGAAGCGAACCTGCACATGAGGAAATATGTACAAAATGCATAAAAAACCTGTAATAATAATTTTTCTAGTAGTATTACTCGATCAAATAACAAAATATTTTGTAGTGACAAAAATGTATTTCGAAGAATCAATTCCGATAATAAACAAAATATTTTATTTGACGTATATTACAAATACAGGGACTGCTTTCGGAAAACTTCAACAATATGGAAGTATATTGCTTATTTTTTCTGTTATTGCAATATTAATACTATCTTTAATTGTTTTTAAACAGAAAAATATTCCCAAAATAAATTTGATTGCATTTTCAATGATTTTAGGCGGTGCTATAGGAAATGTCATAGATCGCATTTTTCGCGGTTCAATTGTTGACTTTCTTGATTTCCGAATCTGGCCTATTTTTAATATCGCTGACTCCGCAATAACAATCGGAATTGCCCTCCTTATTATCCACTCCGTATTCTCAAAAGAAAACACATGAAAATACACCCCATAAGTCTTTCTATCGATGCTCGGATTTTCACTTTATATGATAAAAGATGAAAGGCCAAAAACCCTCCCCTACTGAACAAAATAAAAATATATTTGAGCCCAAAAATAGATTAATAACTATAATAGCATTGTATAAATAATTGTGCAGAGAAAAACCTGCAAATACCAAATTATTGTGCAAGATATATAAATAAATAGATTTATTTGCAGAATTACGTTTGGCACAAAACTTGCTGTATATAATTTAATGGGTCTTTTAAATAATCTATAATTTTCAGTCGAGACATATAATTTAGTATCATATTTTTAGTATAGTTATTAACTTGAAAAAAATACCATGAAAAACAATGTTTTTTATGAGCTACAAAGTCATTGACAAAATGTAAAAAGTTCTTTATACTTTTAACGTAGTTGCAAGTTCTTTAATTTAGTAAGTGAAAAACCCGAAAGGGCAACTCCAGAGAAATCTGGATGAGTGCGCAAAACAATGGGTCCCAAGAAATTGGGATAGCCAGGTTACCGAAAGTTCACAACAATAATAGGTGAGCAATCTTATTATTTAAGGTAATCCGGTTTTTTATTTTATAAAAGGAAATATTGTATGAAAAAATTAGTAATAATAATTACAATTTTAATGACAGTATGTGTCTATTCTGCGGAAATTCCAACTATTGTTTTACCACAAAAAGAATTTGTTGTTTTCGGTGTAGAAAATATTAAACCAAGTGGGGCAGATGATTTTAATATAACAGAGAATAATTATACAACTACACCAAATATAACTTTTCAAGGAAAAATATTGCCCACAACTTTTACATCAAATATACAATGGACATTGAACCTTGAATGTGAATTGTAATTGAATATTTACCCCCAGTTGCATTCGAATATTTACCCTACCCTGATGTTAATGAACTTTTCAAATT
>MGVS01000118.1 GCA_001800605.1 Elusimicrobia bacterium RIFOXYD2_FULL_34_15 | reverse complement strand
TTTTCAAGAAAGGAGAAATCTAAGGTGGAACTAGTAAATATAAATATTGTAATAGATGGAACAATATCATTGATTGAGGCACAAGCAAAAATAAGTAATGTGCAGATAATAAAAAATTATGAGAAAGATTTAGCGCAAATAAAATTAAACAGTAATCAATTACAGCAAGTGATAGTGAATCTATGTAACAATGCAATAGATGCGATGCCAGAAGGCGGAACGATAACGATAACGACAAGATGTCATCCTGAGCCGCCGGCTGGCGGAGAAGGATCTCGAGATTCTTCAGCTTTGCCTCAGAATGACAAAGAGGATTTTATTATAATCAGCATATCAGATACAGGTGTGGGAATGTCAGAAGAAGTAAAGAAACATATATTTGAACCATTCTATACGACAAAGGAAATAGGTAAAGGAACAGGCCTGGGCCTAAGTATATGCTATGAAATAATACAAAAACATAATGGAACAATAGAAGTAGAAAGTCCCGCCTTCGCTTCCGCCACTACACCGTTGGCGGACAAGAAAGCTACGGAGGGCAAGGAAGTAGGGAAAGGTACAACGTTTATAATAAAATTGCCAATTAAATAAAAAGGTACTGTCAAAAATGTTATGAAAGAATATGAAAGGAAGAAAATGATAAAAATGATGAATTTTTTAAGTATTTAGTATAAACGTGATAAATGAGCTGTCATTACGAGCCTGCCTATCGGTAGGCAGGGAGTCCCGATTGTAAATGAGGGGCGACGAAGTAATCTCATCGGGATTGCCACACTCCCTTTGGTCGTTCGCAATGACTTCAAAATAGGGAAGTATCCGACGACGCAGAAATTTGTTAATTATTCTATCGTCAATAAATTATATAAATAAAAAACAAAAATGTCAAAAGATTTTTGACATTACGAATAAAAAAAGGAGGATAAAAAAATGAGTATTTCTACAGTAAAAGTACCGAGGGCAATGGAACCGCTTTTTGAAAAAGCCCAGGAATACGTAAAAGAGTATTTTAGTAAAAGAGTTGAAGACCCCACAAAAGGAATTATTACAATCGGTGGAGAGAGATATATCTTGGTGAGAGCTGCTTCAATGTCAGTAAATTTTTTAGAGTTTATTAAGACATTATATCCCGGTCTAGAAGAAACTGATGCATATAGAGCATCGGGAAGTATACTCTTTGATATATCTCATGCTTTAGGAATAGCTGATGCTAAAGCATTTCACAAAGCAATGAACGTTAAAGATCCTATAGCTAAACTTTCAACAGGGCCTATTCACTTCGCCTATACAGGTTGGGCTTACGTTGATATATTTGAAGAAAGCAAACCATCGCCTGATGAGAATTATTATTTAATTTATGATCATCCACAATCATTTGAAGCTGATTCTTGGATTAGTATGAATAAAGTTACTAATTCTTGTGTTTGTTTTATGAATTCCGGTTATTCATCCGGATGGTGTGAGATTAGTTTTGGTATTAATCTTATAGCAAAGGAGATTCTTTGCCGGGCTAAAGGTGATAAATATTGTCGTTTTATTATGGGGCAACCAAATAAAATCGAAGGTTATATAAAAGAATATAAAGATAAACATCCGGAGTTATTTCCTAAATAATGATTGTGGCCTCGCCTAATGTGTATCGGGGCAGATAGCTGCAGAGCCATAACTCTGCTAAAACATGGCTTAAATGGGAGTGTTTTATGGGAAAAGACTTATACGATAGCGTAGTATCCAAAATTGCTTTGATTACGCCGATGTTTGCCAAAGCAATCGTCGATATGGGGTTAGAAAAACTTGGCGCAAATCCTTATGAAGTAACACCAAGTCAGATGAGAATAATAATAAATGAAGAAGTTCTTCCGAAATTGAAAAAGTTTATAAGGAACGATGAAACATTAGAAACAATAGGTGGCGGTAAAATATCTTTTGATAGTAATGGAAAGATTATTTCGTTAAATACATCTGCCAAGAAATTTTTATTATTAAAAGGGAAAGATTTGTCCGATGATAATAAAATATATCAGGTTTTAGATGAAATGGGATTAAAAGAAATAGTAGACTCAGTTCTTAACCAAGAACAGGAAGTAACCGTTAAAGAAGTAGAATTAGAAGAATCTAAAGTTAGATTAAATGTAATTGCCGGATCGTTAAAAGATAATCAAAATAAGATATTGGGTGCTACTTTATTCATTCAGGATATTACTTTAAAATCAGCGATAGAATTAGAAGTTGACCAGGTTTATAAGAGAATAGAATCTCAAAACAAAGAACTATTGATTGCCAAAAACCAAATCACTGTAGCGAAAGAATTTTCAGATAACATAATTAATAGTATGATAGACAGTTTAATTATAGTAAATCCGGAAGGAATAATAGAGAAAGTAAACAAAGCAACTTTAAATTTATTAGGATATAGAGAAGATGAGATTATAGGGAAACATATAGAAATAGTTTTTAGAGTAACTCAAAAAGAAGAAAAAAGCGATTTTTTACTATTTGCAAGTTCTCTTTTGGGGAAAGAAAAAATAAAAGAACTGAATATAAATAGGTTTATTAATAATTTTGAAATTAATTATTTTTCTAAAATCGGAGATATAATTCCGATGATGTTAAGTATATCGGTTATCAAGGGTAATAATGGTAATATTGTTTTAATGGCAAAAGATATGTCTGAAATTAAACATGCAGAGCAAGAAATACAACAAAATTATGATATTCAATATGTTTTAAACACACTTTTAAAGCTTCAGGTAGAAAATGTTTCACTAAATAAAATCCTTGAGAAAACATTGGATAGTATTCTTGATATTCCATGGCTTTCTTTTGAATCAAAAGGAGCAATATTTATTACAGAAGAACCATCAATTTTAGTGATGAAAGCTCAGAAAAATGTAGGAGAACCTATTTGTTTAGCATGTTCAAAGATTAATTTCGGTAAATGTCTTTGCGGTTTGGCAGCATTAAAAAAAGAAATACAATTTACTGATTGTCTTGACGAAAGGCATACTACCAGATATGAAAATATGGTCAAACATGGTCATTACTGTGTTCCAATAACCTTTATGGATAAGGTTTTAGGTGTAATAAATATATATATAAAAGCCGGAAGTTCTCGTAATGTAGAGGCAGAAAGATTTCTTAATTCTATAGCAAATGTTTTAGCGAGTATTATTAATCGTAAATATATGGAACAAGAAAAAGAGAAGCTACAAGCTCAATTTTTACAGATCGAAAAGATGGCAGCAGTAGGACAGTTAGCAGGCGGGGTGGCACATGAAATAAATAATCCAATGGGGGTAATATTAGGTTTTGCTCAAAGTGTAGTTAAGAATATAAAGGAAGGGGATTTGTTATATATGCCGTTAAAATCAATAGAACGAGAGGCAGTAAGGTGTAAAAATTTAATAAATGATTTATTAGTATTTTCAAGAAAGGAGAAATCTAAGGTGGAACTAGTAAATATAAATATTGTAATAGATGGAACAATATCATTGATTGAGGCACAAGCAAAATTAAAAAAAGTAGAAATTATCAAAAAGTATAGTGAGGGATTACCTATGATTATGGTAAACAGTAATCAAATACAACAAGTTATAGTAAATCTATGTAACAATGCAATGGATGCTATGCCTAAAGGCGGAGAGATAAAGATAAGTAGTAATATTGAAATAGACAATAGGTATATAAATTATATAATAATTAGGATATCAGATACCGGGGAAGGTATTCCTAATGAAATAAAAAGCAAAATATTTGAACCATATTTTACAACAAAGGAAGTGGGTAAAGGAACGGGATTAGGGTTAAGTTTAAGTTATGAGATAATACAGAAACACAATGGCACAATAGAAGTGGAAAGTCCCGCCTTCGCTTCCGCCACTACACCGTTGGCGGACAATAAAGCTACGGAGGGCAAGGAAATCGGAAAAGGTACGACGTTTATAATAAAATTGCCGGTGGGAGTAGATAACTATGAAAACTAAAGCAAAAATACTAGTGATTGATGATGAGCAAGGAATAAGGGACTTATTTAAGTTTTTGTTAGAGCCATTGGGTTATCAGGTTTTTGCCGCATGTGATGGGTTGGAAGGTATTGAGATGGTAAAAAAGAGTGAGTTTGATATTATTTTTCTTGATGTCCATATGCCCAAGATGCAGGGTCCCGAAGTATTAAAAATTATTAAAGAAATGAAACCTACACATGTTGTGATAATTTTTAGCAGCAGTTCGGATCCAAATCATTTATTTGAATCAAAAGCAAAGGAACTTGGTGCCTATACTTGTATATATAAACCAATGGACGTAAATGAAATACTGGATATAATAAATAAAGCATTAGAGAACCCCCATTAGAGATTAGTTAGTATGCTATACATACATGTTAATGAATAAAGAATATAATCAGTTGTACAAAAATATTAAAATTACCACGGAAGCATTAGGAAATGCTTCCTATCTCGTACGGGGTAAAGGGGAATTAATATGAAAACTAAAGCAAAAATACTGGTAATTGATGATGAGCAAGGAATAAGAGAAATGCTTTCTTACGCATTATCCCAGCAAGGGTACGAAATAATTGCAGCGATGAATGGAAAAGAAGGTATTAAAAAAGTAACAGAAAAAAAATTTGATGTAGTAATTAGTGATATAAAGATGCCCGGGATGGATGGTGTGACAGTTCTTGGTGAGATTAAAAAAATAAATCCTGAAATAGAAGTAATTATGGCAACAGGATATGGAACAATGGAAACGGTTATTGAAAGTTTAAGAAAAGGTGCTTTTGATTATGTTAATAAGCCATTTAATATTGACGAAGTTGTCATTGTAATAGAAAAAGCACTGGAAAAATCCCAATTTAAAGAGACAATAGTATTGTATGAATTAAGTAAGGCAGTTTTTTCTACAATAAAGTTAGAAGAACTCTTAAAGGTTATTATTGATTCAACAATGAAAGTACTCATCGCAGACGATGCTTCCTTAATGTTATTTGATGATAATGGAAAATTATTTATTGCCGTTTCATATGGGTTAAGTGAAGAAATTCAGAAGCAGACAAGATTGACTGTCGGGGAACGTGTTGCAGGCTGGGTAGCAAAAAAAGAACAACCCATTCTTCTAATTGATGGCTTAAAGAATGATGAAAGATTTAAAGGTATAGAACCGAGAGAAGATATAAAATCATCTCTTGTTCTGCCGTTGAAAGGAAAAGCGGGTTTGTTAGGAGTACTTAATATAAATAGAAAAAACATACCGGAACATTTTACAGAAAACGATTTACATAAAGCTAATATCTTTGTTTCGCTAGTAACCCTATCTCTTGAAAATGCAAACTTATACAAGAAAATCGAGATGGTTCAAGAACAATATATTCGTCAGGCAAAACTTGCTTCTATCGGTGAACTCGCTTCCGGTTTGGCGCATGAAATAGGGAATCCTTTGCAGGCAATTTTGGGCAATGTTGATTTATTGCTTATGGATAATAAATCCGAAGAACTGCTGGCGATTAAAGATGCATCACTTCGTACAAAGAATATTATAGACAATCTTTTAGATTTTTCTAGGCAAAAAGAAATGAAATTTGCTGTTGTGGATATTAATAATATTATAGATAAAACATTTTTATTATATGGTAAACAATTAAAATTTAAAAATATAGAAGTTATTAGAAATTACCAAAAAAATTTACCAAATATAAAATTGTCACCGTCACATATAGAGCAAATATTTTTAAATCTTATTATCAATGCACAACATGCGATGCCGAATGGCGGAATAATTACAGTTACTACTGCTATAATGCCCAACGAAAAGAAGAGTATCACGATATCTTTTAAAGATACAGGTATTGGGATTTCCAAAGAAAATGTGAAAAGAATCTTTGAACCATTTTTTACAACTCATAAAAATGGAACAGGGCTCGGACTTTCCGTTTCATTTGGCATAATAAAACAACACAACGGAGAAATATCGGTTCAATCTGAAGGTGAAGGAAAAGGGGCAGAGTTTATTATTAAACTTCCGATAACTTCTACTTTATAGTAAAAAGGTAGAATAAGGAGAATTATATGGAACAGAAAAAAATTCTTGTTGTGGATGATGAAATTGAAATTTTAAGATTTATTGAAAAGGCATTTCAAAAAAATAATTATTTTGTTAAGGTAACGAATGAACCATTAGAAGCAGAAAATATTCTGAAAAAGAATAATTTCGACATTGTACTGCTTGACCTTAAAATGCCCGGGATGGATGGTATGGAACTTCTGGAAATAATCAAAAAAAATTATTCTAAGGTAGAAGTAATTATTATGACTGCAAATGCAACACTTGAAACGGCATTAGAATGTCTCAGAAAAGGAGCAATTGAATATTTAATAAAACCATTTGAGATAGCGGAGCTTTTTGCAACGATTGAAAAAGCAATCAGAGTAATAGAACTCAAGGCACAGCTTGTAAGTATGAAAGAACTGGAAAAATTAAAAGATGAGTTTATGTCAACAGTTTCTCATGAACTACGAACACCGCTTACTGCAATTTCCGGCGCTATTGAAATTCTTTATGAAAGAGAGAAAGTAGAAGATGAAAAGAGGGGTGGATTCAGACGTCAAATTGATAAGGATATGCATAAACTTCTTTCAATAATAGGCCGACAAACTAAAAAAATGAAAGAGCTTGTCAATAATCTTCTTGATTTTACAAAAATGGAAGCAGGATTTATTGAGCTAAAAAAAGAAAATATACCAATAAAAAAGTTAGTACAAGAAGTTATAGATGAGATTAAACCATTGGCGGAAACAAAGAAAATAGAAATTACACAAAAAATTTGTTCTGAAAATATAAATTGCGATTATGAATATATAAAAAGAGTTATTACAAATTTGCTGTCAAATTCAATTAAGTATACGCAGGAAAATGGAAAAGTTTCAATTGTTTTTGATAAAGTAGGAGATGAAATAAGATGTGTTGTTGAAGATACCGGCGTTGGAATTGCTAAGGAAAATTTGGATAAAATATTTGAAAAATTCTATAGGGTTGATCAATCTCTGACAAGAGAATCAGGAGGATTTGGTTTGGGATTATCAATATGCCATAAGATTATTGAACTTCATAATGGAAAAATTTGGGTAGAATCTGAGGGTTTAGCAAAGGGTTCGAAATTTATATTTACATTACCGATATAATAAAGGCAAGTTAAAATTAAAAGTTAAAAGTTAAAATTGTTGATTTAATTTAATGAAAAACAATGAAAAACTTAAAATTAAAAAACTTGTCCCGAGTGAAATCGAAGGATTAAAAATTTCTTCATATAGATAAAATGGTAAAAAGCATGGTTTTCAACAATATCTATGTATTGTTTTATGAAAAAAAAATCAATAATTTATACTTTATACTTTATACTTTGTCCCTGCCTTTATGCCGGTTCTTCCACTACATATACTACAGATATGCAACTCAATGCCGGAAATCACAATAATACTATCACTTTTGGTTCAGGTATATCAGCATATGTTGGTTTAGAAAATAATTTTTACAATATTACCAATCTAACCAAACCTTCATCGCGAAAATGGCATGCGATTACATATAATCAATTAAAAGATAAGATAGTTTTATTTGGCGGTTTTGACGGTAATAATTCTCTTAATGATACATGGGTTTATGATTCCCATACTGAACAGTGGTCACAAAAGACGCCTGTTAATAATCCGCCGGGAAGATATGGGCATGTTTTAGTCCGGTCCGGAACAAATAAAGTTATTTTATTTGGCGGATATAATGAAACCGGTTATTTAAATGATACCTGGGAATATAATCTTGATACAGACAATTGGTCGCAAATATCTGCTGTTTCTTCACCGCCGGTTCTTGGATTTTCATCCGCTGATTATGATGAAGATAACAATAAAATAATACTTTTTGGCGGTCAATCGGAAGACGGATTAATTAAATCTGCGGCAACCTGGATTTATAATATAGATGGTTCATCATGGACTCAAGGTGCATTTGGGCTTCCGGCAAGAAAAGGCACAGCCATAAGTTATAATTCCGAATATAAAAAAATCCTGATTTTTGGCGGTGAAGGAAATGGTTTTAATAACTATCTTTCAGACACATGGTCCTATAATTATGCCAATAATACTTGGACGAATTTAAATCCGTCCGGTAGCGTACCATCCAGAAGCGAATGTTCTATGTTTTATGATTCAAGAAACAAAAGAAATGTTTTGTACGGAGGCAAGTCTAGCACCGGTAATTATGATGATATATGGTTTTATTCATTTAATACAAATGTATGGTCTAATGAGCAGCCATCCCAGGGGGCATCTGCAAGATACGGTTTTAGCATGAGTTATATAAACTCTATTGAGAAGGCATTTATATTTGGCGGAAATGATAATTATGGGTTAAAAAATGATTTTTACAATTATATTTTTCGCTCATCAGGTATTTATACGACTGTATTTTTTGATACGCCGTTTTCAACAGAATTATACTGGTTAACAATAGAAGCACCAACAAGAAGCGGGATTCCTGCAAATACGGTATTGAAATTTCAAATAGCGTCATCTGCTAATAATTCGACATATTCTAATTTTACAGGCTGGGAGGGGACATCAAATACGTATTTTGAATACACCAACACGCCGATATCAATAAGTAATTCCAATGATAATAAAAGATATTTAAAGTTGAGGTTCTTTTTTGAAACAACTGAACCGCCTATATCAGGTAAGTTAAATAGTGTTACCGTTAGTTTCAATAGAACTCCGTCGAGGCCTTCTCTTACTTATCCGACACAAGTTTTTTCTACGAACGATACCACCCCTGAATTTCAGTGGTATCCGGCATCGGATGAAGATAACGATTCATTAACTTACAAAATAGAAGTTGATGACAATAACAATTTTTCATCTCTTATTATTACATCTTCAAATATTGCAGGTACCGGATATACTCCAACAACAGAATTAGGGCATGGAACATATTTTTGGCATGTTTTAGCAGCAGATGGATTAAAATTTTCTTCATGGTCATCCACATTTACATTTTTAGTTGATTTAATACCGCCTGCTTCGGTTGCTTCATTTAATGCGGTTATAGGATCCTATAACGGAACAGTAAACCTTTCTTGGAACGCACCCGGCAACAATGGTTTAACCGGTGATATATCTTCCGGAAAATATTATGTAAGATATGCAACTTATCCAGTTCTTGCGGAAACGGATTGGCAAAATAGTTTGTCTTCTGAAAAGACTATTTCAAAATCCGCAATTATACAAAACGAAATACAGACACTAACCATTGATAATCTGAACAATGGAACAACCTATTATTTTTCTGTAAAAACACAGGACGAGGCCGGTAATATATCCGCAATTTCCTCGGTTTCCCCGGTGTGTATGACAAATACTTCTCCTGTTGTTTTAGTAAAATCTCCAAATGGTTTTGAAACTTTTTTAGGAACTAAAAATATTTCCTGGGAGTCGGGCGATCCGTATCCGTCTAATGATACGAGAACATTTTCAATTTATGATTCATTAGATGGTACAAATTTTTCAACTCTGATTGTTTCAAACCTCCCAAACGGTACGACTTATTACATCTGGGATACAAAAAGAAGCAGAAATACTGCACAACATAAAATAAAAATTGTCGCAACCGATTCAAGAGGGTTAGAGGGTTATGATATTTCCGATAATGTTTTTACAGTAAATAACCCAAATGTAGCACCTATTGTTACTATGAACTCGCCAAATGGTTCGGAAAAAATAACAGGTAATCAAACAATAAGTTTCTCTGTCTCAGATGAAAACCTATCTGATAATCAGAGCTTCACAATATTTGCTTCAACAAACTCAGGTTTTTCTTACGATATAAAAATTGCGGAAAATATAATTACGAATAATTATATTTGGAATACGGCACTTTTTCCGAATTCACCCAAATATCGTATAAAAGTAGTTGCAACAGATGACGGAAATCCGAATTTATCAAATGAGGATAAAAGTGAAAATGATTTTGAAGTGAACAATAATAATAAAGTTCCTTCCACACCCGTGCTTAATTTACCTCTGAATGATTCTTTTAACACAATGGGAACACTGATGTTTGTCTGGCAAAAGTCTACAGACCCAAATCCGGAAGATTATTTAACCTATACCTTATGCTATTCGACAAACGAGTTTTTTGTTAATGCAACAGTTATAGGCGGATTCACAGAAACAGAATATATACCCAAAAACTTAATCGAAAATACTAAATATTACTGGAAAGTAGTCGCGATAGATCCCTTCAGTTACGAAACAATTTCAGATATACACAGTTTCTCTGTGTCCTGGAGCAGGGATGATTCTGATGATAGCAATGTTCGTATTGAAATTACAGAAGGGTTGCCTATAGGATCTTATGTCAAAGTTGAAAATACAGATGTAAATTTTTCTGTTGCCTTAAATAATTCTATCTCGGATAGATTAATTAAATGTCTTAATAAATCTGCATATAAGATACAGGTTTATGATAAGAATAATATTCCTCAAAATATAACTATTAAAGGTAATGTCAGATTCAAATATAAAGATGACAACAACGATGGTTACGAAGACGAAACTAATATGAAAATTGATAATATACGTATTGCCAATTTAAACGAATCTAAAAATAACTGGGAGTTTCCAAAAACACAGCAGGTTATTAATAAAATAGAAAAAACAATAAAAGTAAATATTGAACATTTATCTTATTTTACAACAGTAGCATCGGTTGTCCCAAAAAAAGCAGTTTCAAATATAGTAAATTTTCCTAATCCATTCAATCCCGATAAAGAAAGTACAACAATAAAATATGTTTTGACAAGTGTGCACGATATATCAATCCGTATTTTTAATCTTGTGGGTGATGCGGTTTATGATAGAAGTATAAATGCCGGGGACGAGGGAGCGATAGGTTCACCCGAAGGATACACTAATGAAATTACCTGGGATGGTAAGAATGGCAACGGAGTTAAAGCAGCAAACGGAATATATATTCTTGAGATTAAATCAGGTAAGGATAAAGACATAAGAAAAATAGCGATAATAAAAGATTAGGGATGTCTGATTACACAGATTAGAAGACAGATTACACAGATTCTATTAAAAGGATTAGATTCTAATCAGTGTAATCGATGTTAAAAATCTGTGTAATCAAATATAATTCATATTATTGGGGGTATTATGGCTAAAAAAATTCTTGTTGTCGATGATGAAAAAGATGTTGTAGAAGTAATTACTATGTATCTTGAAAAAGAGGATTATGAGGTAACAAATGCATTTGACGGACTTGAAGCACTGGAAAAAATTACAAATGAAAGGCCGGATTTAGTTATTCTTGATGTTATGATGCCGAAATTAGACGGACATTCTTTAAACATAAGGTTAAAAGAAAATCCTCATACGCGGGATATACCCGTAATTGTAATGACAGGAAAAGGGCACCTAAGAGAAATTATAACTGCAAGAAAGGACGTTACAATAGTAGATTATCTTGAAAAACCGTTTCAGATGCAGGAACTTTTAGAAAAAATCAAGAATGTATTCACCACATAAAAACAATTAAAAATTCAAAATTAAAAGTTAAAAATTGAGGTTTTACTAATATTTTATTTGTTGTTACTTCTAAAGACACTTTTTGAATGGTATTTTGAGACCAATGGTGTCATTGCGAGGAAGGTCGCCGCGGCGACCGACGAAGCAATCTCGTCGGTAAAAGAGATTGCCACGCCTGCCTGTCCGGTAGGCAGGCTCACCGCCAGTTGGCGGATCGCTCGCAATGACCAGTAAAAAATATTTTTCAACTGTATTAAAATGAAAAAAATATTTATTATTTTCTATTTACTTTTCACTTATAGTATCATTTTAGCAAAGGATGATTCCGGTCTTGCTGCGGAATATCTTTTGACATTTTATCCTGATGCCAGAAGTTCCGCAATGGGAGGTGCTGCAACTTCTCATTCAGGGAGCGTTTCTTCTATCTATTATAATCCTGCAGGTATAGCATCAGATTTTTATAATGAAATTTCATTTTTTTATACGCCGCTTTTTTATGGAGGAAAATACACTTACATCGGATATTCAAATCCTTTGGGACCGAGAGAATCAATCGCGGGTTCAATAGGTGTTCTTACAATGGGAGATATTGAAAAAACCAATTCTATTGGAGAAACACTTTATGATTTTTCTTCCCAGGATTTAGTTTTCAATTTTGCATATGCCGGCGGTTTAGACGATTCAACTAATGGCGGGATAGGTTTAAAAATGCTTTCACAAAGTATTGACGATTACTCGATTCGCTCGTTTTCCGCAGATATCGGTCTTGGTTCTGACAAAGGAGATACTCAATATGGAATTGCTTTAAAAAATATTATACCTGTTAAGTTCGGGGAAGATAAACTTCCGGTATCTTTGCGGATAGGACTAACACAAAAGATTTATGACAAACTTGCATTGAGCGGGGATGTCGCATTTGATAATATATTTGCAAAATCGATTAAAAGGTTATTTTTTGGAGCAGAATATAATTATAAAGTATATTTTTTAAGAACCGGGATAAATTACAAAGAACTTTCCTGCGGTTTTGGTGTCCAGGAGGAAAAATTTTCTCTTAATTATTCAGTTTCATTCCATACATTAGATATTCAACATAGATTTTCAATTGCCTTAAGATTTGGGGTTGAGCCCACAGAAACAGAAAAACGCGCTGTTAAATTGCTTGAAGATAACAAAGGGAAAATTGAAAAAGAAGAAAAACGGATTACTCTGGAAAGTAGAAATCTTGAAAGAGATATTATGGTATTCAATAATGAAAAAGAAAAAGTTGAAAAACTTCTGTTAAGTGACGAAAAATTAAAGAAAGAATGGAAAAGGATTAAAACAGAAAGAGAACAAATAACTCTTGAACTTGAAAATACTAAAAGAAAACAAGAAATATCTCAATTGCTGCTAAATGCACAGGAATATTTTGATAAAAAAGAATATAGTGACTCGCGGGATAATGTAAATAAAGTGCTTAAAGAAGATCCTCAGAATGGTCAGGCGCTGCAGCTTTCAAGAAAAATTATAGAAATGACGTCCTCTACTGCTGCCAAAGAAAAATATTTAAAAGCGATGGAATTTTACGATCAGGGAAAATATACCGATGCAATATTTAAGGCTGATGAAGCAATAAAGATAGAACAAAATTATACTGAAGCTCAGGTATTAATCCGGCTGTCAAAAGCACAAAACTATATTTCACAGAAAAGATTTCAGGATGCAAAATATGAGCTTGTTGAAGCAGTCAAAATGAATCCGGAAAGTAAAGATATAATCGATCTTTTAAGAAGAATTCAAACAACTATAGATGTCATGGAGGTAAAATGATCCTTCGACTATGCTCAGGACAAGTTTGCACAGATTTTAGAAAAAGATTATTTACCCGCCAAAGATTCAGTGGCGGGCACAGATTAAAACTTTTTCTGTTAATTCTTTCTATTTGTTACCTATTTCCCGTTACTCGTTACTCGTTACCCGATACTTATCTTTATTCACAAACAAATCCGGATATTTATTTTAATTCTGCTATAGATAAATATGTAAAAGGTGATTATGAAGGTGCTATAGAATTGTTTGAGAAAATATTGTCGCAAAATCCGCAAAATCAAAAAGTAGAAAATTTTTTAGTGAGGGTTTTGATCGAAGCTGCTGAAAAACAGGTTTTAGTGAGTAATTACCATAAAGCAAAAATTTATATTGAAAAAGCAAAAGTAGTATCTCCGGAAGATACAAAAGTAAACGAGTTATTGAAAGTTATATCAGGAGGACCGACTAAAAAAGAACCGGTTATTAATGAAAATAGAACAGTACAAGAAACAACTCAAAAAAGAGAATCTGTTAAAAAAAATGTTAATTCGGTACCCATGGGGAAAAAAATTAATCCTACCAATAAGGAGGATATTGTAGAAAAACCAAAAATAGCAGAGAATTTTATTGAATCGGTCAAAAATGAAAAAGTAGAAGACAATTATAAAATGTATTTTATTATTTTGATTATATTTGTGGTTATAATTGCCGGTTTGTTTATAGTGTTTTATTATAGGACTGTTAAAAATTTAAAAAAAATGGAAAAAATGAAAAATAATCTGCAGATTGAAGAAAGAAATAAATTAAGGCAATCGGCTAAAATAAAAATAATTGACGAAGAAAGACAAAAAGGAGAAGTAGAATCAATTTTGAAAATTCAAACTTTAGAAAAAAAATTAGTTACTGAAAGTGACAGCAAAAATGCCCAGCAAAAATTCGAAGAAACCATTCAAGAAAACATAATATTGGATGATATAGCAAATGCTGTGAAAAAAGAAGAATATTCCAGGCAAATTATACAGAAAATGATAATTTCCATAAAAACCATCATGAATATAAATAAAACGGCTGCATTGGAAAATATATTAAATCTTTCAAAAAGTGACCAATCACGGCTAAGATATGATTGTGTTAAAGTAATTGAAAATATTTTAACAGTTGACACATTTAAGATATTATTAAGTCTACTAAATGATAAGGACGTCGAAGTTAAAAAAACGGCGATAATTGCAATTAATAATATTTGTAAGTTACAACCTCCCGATATTCCTTCCGAAGTAATTTCAAATGCTAAAAAAGTAATTCAGGAAGAAAAAATAAGAAATGGCTGGATAATTTGAATTACAAAGTATTTTATTGTACATTCTGCGGTTCTCAATATAAACCCTGAGCGTTTATCCTGAGCGGCTCGTGGTGAGCACTTTCGACAAGCTCAGTGTAAACTCTGTCGAACCAAGTCGAAGGATAGTCGAATGGGTTGATTTTTACTAATAATTTTATATAATATAAATCATGAATTTATTATTATTTTTGATATTTGCTTGTTTGGAAATTGGAACTATTGGCTACGTTTTTTTGAAGATGCAGGAATATCCGATGGAGTTAAAACTCGGAATAATAGTGGCTGTTTCGATTATTGTAGCTATAGTTTTAAGAAAAATCGGTAAAAAAGCTAAAGGTTTTTTAAAGAAAGCGGTTATTGAAGCAATTGAATGGGCGGATACTCTGATATGGTCAGGAGTATTTGCATTTTTAATAATGTATTTTTTCCTTCAGGCATTCAAAATACCTTCAGGTTCGATGCGAAATACGCTTCTGGAAGGAGACCATCTTTTTGTAAATAAATTCGTTTACGGTACCCGCATTTTTTACCCGATTATTTCCGATTCAACTATAAAAATTAAAATGAAAAGGGTTTTGGTAATCAAAAAACCTAAACGCGGTGATATTGTTGTTTTTGCGGCGCCTCCGCAGGCACTTGAACCGCAGGAAAGAGAAGCCGGAATCAAAAAGGATTTTGTAAAAAGATGTATTGGTATACCCGGCGACACAATTGAAGTCAAAAAAAAGAAATTATATATAAATGATGTTTTACAGAAAGAATCTTATGTAATAATCTCGGATATTTATAATGACAATATTATGACACGTGATAAATTCGGACCGCTTACTGTTCCCGAAGGCAGTTATTTTATGATGGGTGATAACAGGGATAATAGCAAGGATTCACGTTATTGGGGTACGCTAGACGAAAAGTATATAAAAGGTAAACCGCTTTTGATTTATTGGCCACCGAAAAGAGTTAGATTAGTTAAGTGAGATTGTAAAAACCAACAATCTCTGATTACACCGATTAAAAACCAGATTACACAGATTAAGGCAAAACAGTAGTATCTGTGTAATCGTCTTCTAAAATCTGTGCAATCGTTGTTTAGGAAAAATTATGTTTAATAATTGGCTTGCCTGGGCAATATTTGCAATTATATTTTTTGTTATTGAGATAGGTTCGCCCACAGCATTTTTCTTTGCATGTTTAGGTGTCGGCGCTATTTTTGCATCAGTTTCAACTTTTTTTCATATTTTATGGTTACCCTGGTCTGTTTTTATAGTATCTTCCTTTCTTCTTGTTATATTTTCAAGGCCATTGGTAAATAAACTTGTAAAATCTCCTTCACGTTCTGCAAATGTAGATGCTTTGATTAATCAAAGAGCTTACGTTTTGGAAGAAATAAAACCAACCAAGTTTGGCAGAGTAAAAATTGAAGGTGAAGAATGGCTTGCCGAATCAACTGAGGAAATTCCTGAAAAAGTTTGGGTGAAAATAAAAGAAGTAAAAGGTGTCCGTTTAATAGTTGAGAAAACAAGTAACGAGTAACGGGTAACGGGTAATAGGTAAGCAGTTAACGCTAAAACCCTAAAACTCTATAACCAGATTCTGGAGGTACTTATGCAACAGATTCCTGTGCCATTGATAATTGTAATAGTAGTTTTGTTGTTCATTTTTGCAAAGACAGCACTTAGAATAATAAGGCCGTTTGAGAAAGGACTTGTTGAATTCCTGGGTAAGTTCAATAGAACTGTAGATTCCGGTTTAGCATTTATTATTCCATTCTTTGAAACAATCAGAAAAGTAGATATGCGTGAACAGGTTTTAGATGTTCCTCCGCAGGATGTTATAACAAAAGACAATGTATCTGTTACTGTCGACGTAGTTATATATTTTAAAATCACAGATCCTTTTAAGGTTGTATATAATGTTGCAAACTTTATTCTTGCCGCAACTAAGCTTGCCCAGACCAATTTAAGAAACGTTATAGGCAATATGCTTTTAGATGAAACTTTAACCTCGCGCGAAAAAATTAATTTAACATTAAGGCAGGTTCTTGACGAAGCAACTGATACCTGGGGTGTAAAAGTTACCCGCGTGGAAATACAAAAAATTGATCCCCCAATTGATATTACGGCCGCTATGAGTAAACAGATGAAAGCGGAACGTGAAAAAAGAGCGGTTATACTTGAAGCTGAGGGTGTAAGACAAGCTGCTATAAACCGTGCAGAAGGTGAAAAACAATCCGCAATTTTATCAGCAGAAGGAAAAGCCGAAGCGATTAAAAGAGTTGCGGATGCAGAAAAATACCAGATTGAAATTGTATATAATGCAATTCATTCCGGAAAACCGACTACCGATTTAATTGCTATAAAATATCTTGAAACACTTGAAAAAATTGCCGATGGTCAGGCGACTAAGATATTTTTGCCTATGGAAACATCCGGAGTGCTGGGTTCTATAGCAGGTATTTCCGAACTTTTTAAAGATAAAAAAGAAGAAAAGAAATAGTCCCATTAGAGATAATTTTATTTACCATACATGTTATTTAAAAGAATGATAAAATATACGAAAATATATTATTAGCAATACACGGAAGCATTAAGAAATGCTTCCTATCTCTAACGGGATAAAAATTAATGACTGAAGAAATTATAAATTTTGAAGATAAAAGGGGAGATGAATATCTCCCCTTTGGAATTTATATTCACATACCTTTTTGTAAAAAAAGGTGTAATTATTGTGATTTTACAAGTGTTGCAGATGACAATTCTAATTTTATAGAAAATTATTTACAAGTTTTATCTAAGGAAATATCTGCTTCCTTATCTGCAGTTAACAGCTATTTTCCAAAAACTATTTATATCGGCGGTGGTACGCCATCAGTTTTATCAGAAAAGCAAATTGTATTTTTATTTGAAAATTTATATAAACATTTCAGTAAACAAAATTGCGGCGGAAATATTGAAATTACGTTTGAGATGAACCCGGAATCAATAACATTAAGTAAATTGAAGATATTAAAAATATATGGGGTTAATCGTTTGAGTTTTGGGCTGCAATCGTTTGATGATAGTATATTAAGATATCTTGGTAGAATCCATACTGTAAACGATTTTTCTAAATCGTATGATTTAGCAAGAAATTTAGGATTTGATAATATAAATATTGATTTGATTTTTGGCATTCCCGAGCAGACGTTAGACGATTGGAAAGAAACATTGACTAAAACTCTAAATTTGAATCCCGAACATATTTCCGTTTATGGATTAACTATTGAAAACGGAACTAAATTTCACAGTGATGGAATATCAGTAAATGATGATTTATCAGCAGATATGTATAAATTTGCAATTGATTTTTTGAAAGAAAATGGTTATCATCATTATGAGATATCAAATTTTTCTAAAAATGGTTTTGAATGCCTGCATAATATAAATTATTGGGAAAACCGGCAGTATTTTGGTTTTGGTTTAGGAGCAACTTCATATATTAAAGGCAAAAGAATAAAAAATACTGAAAATATAAAAGAATATTTGGGCGAAAAATTTCATCTTGAGTTTGAACAACTTGATGAAGACAAAAAAATATCTGAAGATTTAATGTTAGGTTTGCGGTTAACAAAGGGATTCGAAATATCTGAGGTTGTGAGAAAAAAATATTCTCAAAATATAAGTAATTTGAAAAAATTAGATTTATTAATTGAGCAGGATAATATATTAAAACTTAGCAATAAAGGTATTATGTATGCAAATCATGTTTTTAGGGAATTTCTCTAAAGTCAGTACACAGGATACAGAATACCCGCCACTTCCGCCACTGAAACTTTGGCGGACAAGAAACTGTAGGCGGGCAGGCAGTATACAGCTAAAAATGCTATAAAGAGGTCTATTTTAAATGTCTAAACTAGATAATGTTTCCATAATCATGCCGGTTTTCAACGAAAAAAATACTATAAAAAAGGTTATAGATAAAATAATTTCACTTTCCCCGCACGAAATTATTTTAGTTGATGATGGCTCAAGTGATGGGACAAGGGATGTGCTTGAAAAAATCAAAAGCGATAAAATAAAAATTATTTTTCATGATAAAAATCAAGGTAAAGGTGCGGCTATAAGAACCGGACTAAAATATATGTCGGGAGATATCGTAACTATTCAGGATGCGGATTTGGAATATAATCCGGACGAGATTGCAAACCTTGTTGAACCGATAAATAATAATGAAGCATCGGTTGTTTATGGTTCTAGGTTCCTGGAATTGAAAGAAAAAAAATATATGTTACATTATATGGGAAATAAATTATTAAACTTTTTAACTAATATAATTTATAATTCAAAGATAACCGATATGGAAACTTGTTATAAAGTTTTTAAAAAAGATGTTATATTATCATTGAATTTAAAAGCGAAAAGATTTGAATTTGAGCCGGAAGTAACGGCAAAAATTCTTAAAAGAAAAATTAAAATACTTGAACTGCCGATTTCATATAAAAGCAGAAGCTACAATGAAGGTAAAAAAATCGGATGGAAAGACGGTATAACAGCGTTATGGACGCTGCTTAAGTGCAGAATCTCATAAAGGCAGTAAACAGGATACAGTACACAGAATACAGTTTTAAATAATTTATATTTAAAAATACAGCTGAATCCTGCTTGTCCGCCGACGTTTCAGTGGAGGATATTCTCTATACTGAGTACAATTCCAATTAGTTTTATAATAAAAAAATATGAAGATCATATTGATAAATCCGCCATGGATGACAAAAGGCGGCATATGGGAAAATATTGCAAGCTGCATGCCTCCGTTCGGGTTGGCTGGAATTGCCTCATATCTTGAAAGTTACCAAATAAATGTTGAAATATTAGATGCGGATGCTCTGAAGCTTGATTATGATGAAATTAAGAGTATATTAGTCCAGAAAAATCCCAGTTTTGTCGGTATAACTGCATCTACCCCAATAATTTCTTCAGCATTAAATATAGCAAAAATATCTAAAACCGTTTTACCCGGTACGAAAGTCGTTTTAGGCGGCGTTCATCCGTCAGTCATGGCAGATGAAGTGTTAAAAGAAGAATCTGTTGATTTTGTTGTTCGTTGCGAAGGCGAAAAAACTATAAAAGAATTGATTTCAGGGATTGAAATCGAAAAAATATCAGGGCTTTCTTATAAAAAAGACGGAAGAATAATTCATAATCAGGAACGTCCGGTTATACAAAATTTAGATACTCTTCCGATGCCGGCGTATCACCTTTTGCCAATGAATAAGTATTTTCCGGCAAAAGGCAGTTATAAAAAGCTTCCTGCAATGGGAATGATGACAGGCCGGGGATGCCCCGGTAGATGCACATTTTGTTTAGGCAATTATCTTGGTGAAAAAATAAGAGTTCGTTCAGCTGAAAAAATATTTGAGGAAATTTTATTACTAAAGAATAAATACGGAATTAAGGAAGTAAGTTTTTACGATGATACTTTTACAACAAAAAAAGACAATGTTAAAAAATTGTGTGAAAAAATTATAAGCGAAAAATTTGATATCAGCTGGTCATGTTTTGCAAGAGTGGATTTTGTTGATGAAGAATTGCTAAAAATAATGAAATCTGCAGGATGCCATCAAATAATGTACGGTATAGAATCCGGCGATGAAGGAATATTGAAAAATATTAATAAGAAGATTTCTTTTGAAAAAGTGGAAAAAATAGTAAATATAACTAAAAATACGGGAATAGAAGTAAGGGCGGCATTTATGTTTGGAAATCCCGGGGAAACAACAGAAACAATGCAAAGAACAATCGATTATGCAATAAAGCTTAATCCCGATGTTGCTATTTTCAATATTACTACACCGTACCCGGGCACCGAAATGTTCAAATGGGCAAAAGAAAAAAATATTATTATAACGGAAAATTGGGATGAATATGATTTGTCAAAACCAATAATGAATTTGCCTACAGTGAGTCCTGAAAACGTAAAAAAGTATTATGATAAAGCGTACAAGGATTTTTATATGCGTCCCGGATATTTATTAAACAGGGTGTTAAAAATAAGAAATTTATCTGATGTTATAGACGGCGTCTCAACATTATTAGGTATTGCAAGGAATTAATATGGATATAGGGCATTTTACACTGCAGTTAATGGACAGGATGAATAATTATAACAAGTGGATTATCAATAAATTTATTAAATATTTAAGCGGTAGTATACTCGAAATTGGATGCGGTATCGGAAGTATAACCCAATACTGTGTTGATAAATGTGATGTTACCGCCGTTGATATATCTTCAGAATATGTAAACATAGTAAAAGAAAGATTCGGTTATTCAAAAAAATTCCGGGCACAGATTTTAGATATCGAAAAGGAGCTTGACGGTTCTCTCAAAGAAGATAGTTTTGATACAATTGTTTGTTCAAATGTTTTGGAACATATTTTGGATGATGTTAATGCATTGAAAAATATGAACAAGCTTTTAAAAAAAGACGGCCATTTAGTGCTTTTAGTCCCATTTGGTAATGCTTTATTTAGCGATTTAGATAAAAATCTTGGTCATCATAGAAGATATTCGAAAAAAGATATTAAAGATAAATTGTTGCAGGCAGGTTTTAGTATTGAAAAACAATTCAATATAAATATTATCGGTGCTATGGGCTGGTTTGTTACGGGAAAAATCCTTAAAAGAAAGGAATTGAATAAAGACCTTTTAATAACTTTCAATTTTTTAACACCGTTATTTATTTTCATTGATACAATAGTTAGAATTCCATTTGGTTTATCTATAATAAATATATGCAAAAAAACAAAATAAAGAAAGTTGAACAGAAAAAGATTATTCCGGGATGGATTGTATGGATTATAACCGGTGTATGGGGATTAATTGTATTAAAAAATTATTACGGTACTTTTAAAATAAATTCTGACAATCTAGGGATGATGTTGTCCATTGACCAATATCTAGGCATATTAAATTTGGGAAATCTGTTATTATTTAAACATTTATTCAATATTTTACTTGCTTTGATATTTTTATTTTCTGCATTCAGTTTTGGAAGATTATTTTTTAGAATATTTAAGATAAATTTTTTCAATTCTTTGGAAGAATTAGTATTTTCGGTTGGTTTTGGGTTCGGGATTATAGCATATTTAGTTTTTTTTATAGGTATACTTGGGTTGCTTTATAGTTCATTAATACGAATAATGATATTTTTAGTTGCAATTATCGGTTTTGTAGATTTAAAGAAAAAACCGATGAAAGCAATATTTGAAAAAGAAAAATTGCCTTTTGCAGATATATGTGCTTTAATTATTTTAGTATTTGCATTGCTATTAAATTTAGCAGGCGCTTTAAGCCCGGAAATATTTTATGATTCACTTGTTTATCATTTAGCGGTTCCGAATTACTATAAATTAAACCACAAGGTAGTCAACATGCCTTATGTTTTCCTCTCAAACCTTCCTGCGGTAGCGAGCATGCTTTTTACTACAGGGCTTCTGATAAAAGATGAAATTATATCAAAATTAATAAATTATTCAGCGGCATTGTTTTGTTGTATAACATTGTTATCTATTTCGAAAAGATATTTTAATTTAAAAATCGGGATATGGGCATCTTTAATATTTTATGCAATTACACATGTAATGCTTAGTTCCTGGTCATGCGGAACAGAAACTATTTTAGTGTATTTTTCAATTCTTTCGTTATATGCTATTATGAATTATAATTTAGAACAGAAAAATTGGTTAATTATATCAAGCATATTTGCGGGATTAACCATGGGCGTTAAATATACGGGTATTTTTGCAGCAATCGGCGTAATTTTTGCTTATTTAACTGTTAATAGGAAATTCTCGCTGGAAATTATAAAAAAAGTAGTAATTTTTATATTTATTTCATCGCTAATAGTCAGCCCGTGGCTAATTAAAAATTACGTTTACAAAAAAAATCCTGTCTATCCTTATTTAAGTAATATTTTCCCGAAAGATCCGTACTCGGACTATACAAAACTTAATGGTTTTATTGCAGAGGCAAGACAATCAAGTAAATTTGAACTGGGAAATTGGCTTAAACATCCTTGGGATATAACTATGGGTAAAATTTCTAATTCGGAAAATTTTACGCCGCTTTTTCTATTTTTAATACCGTTATTGTTTCTTTTTGGAAAACCTCCGCTTATTTTAGGTTACGGGATTGTTTATAGTATTATTGTATGGCTGACTTGGTCATTTTCAACTACAATGATTAGATTTATGATGCCGGCATTCCCTGTTATTGGGCTGATTATTTCTAATTATAATAATACCGGTAACTATAAATCAGTAAAAAAAGTTTTAGCATGGGTAATTTTGATTACTTGTGTTACCGGTATATATTGGTCCGGCTGGATATCTTATATTCAAGGCGGGTGGAGAGTTGTTTTCGGTAAGGATACAAAATCCAATTTTTTAAGTACCACACACTCATCTTATCCGTATGGTTATTATGCCGGAATGGAATTTATAAATAAAAATTTACCTAAGGATGCAAAGGTTTTGTTTGTTGGTGAGGGCAGAAGTTTTTATGTTGAAAGGATTCCGGTTGTTTCCTCGGCTCACGATTTAACCCCGATAGTAGAATATGCGAAGTTATCTAAAAGCGGGGATGAGCTGTATAACAAAATGAAAGAACAGGGGATAACACATATTTTCTTTAACGTCGGAGAGGCGATTCGCCTGGGAAAAAGCTACAAAATGTTTCAGTGGGATGATCAATCCCTTTCTGTATATAATGATTTTTGGAAAAAATACGTAAAGGAAATATTTTATAAAGATGAAGCACAAAATGGTAATTTTGTAAACCGTGTAGCTGTATATGAAATACTATCCGAACAGGAAGCAAACATTCCGCATAAACCGCCGATTAACCTGATGTCCGAAGCAGTTGTCAAAAATATTAAGTAATAGAAGAACACTTTTTTCTTGACATAAATATTGGTATGAGTATAATAAATTAAACAAACGTTTAATTTATTATATATGAGGTGGCGTTATGAAGCGAAGTAATTATTCAGATATATTTCAGTCCACAAGTATACTAAAGGTATTGTCTTTTCTTGTGGAGAATCCTGGTAAAGAACTCTTGAGCAGTGAAATACAAAAAGCTACTACTCTTAGTAAAGTAGGCGTATATATTGCTTTGCAAGAATTAGAAAAACAAGGTATGATAAATAGAGAGCAACGTGGTAAATTCTTCTTATATAAGCTCGATTACAATAATTTTATAGTAAAACAGTTTAAAGTATTAAGAAATATGTTAGCTTTGAAAAAAATAATTACTAAATTAAAACTAATAGCAGTGAAAATAATATTGTACGGAAGTGCAGGCAGGGGCGAAGACACATGGGGTAGCGATTTTGATTTGCTTATTATTACTAGGAATCCGGAAGAAGTAAAAAAGCAAATAAGTATGTTAAAAATTGAAAGAAAAATACAGGCGATTATTAAAACTCCTATTCAGTTTTATGAAATGAAAGAAAGCGAGAAAGTATTTTATAGCGAAGTTGACAGAGGCATAATTATTTGGGAGCAAAAAGAATGAGTTTAAATTATGATGATTGTTTAAAAAGAGGAAAAATTAAACCGTTTTCAAGAGGTAAAGAATTGTCAAATAAGGAACTGGAAGAGGCGATATTAGATTTTGAGCGTGCAAGGAAAACATATAGCGAAGGGGACTATAAATGGGCGGTAATACAACTATATTATGCTATGTTTCACAGCGCCAGAGCATTGTTATATAAGGAGAATTTGCGTGAGCATAGCCATTTTTGTCTTCTTACGGCTATAAGAGAATTATATGTCAATAAAAATAAATTGCCGCTTCATCTCCTTGAAGGTTTACAGGAAGCTAAAACTTTGAGAGAGGAAGCCGATTATTACAGCAGATGGACAAAACAAGGGTGCGAAAAATTATTAAAAATTGCTGAAGAATTTATTGACAAGTCAAAAGGACTGATAAAATAGAATATAACTTATCTTATTGAGCAGGATTTTGTAAATTGTAAACGATAATTTCACGAACAAGAAGCAAACATTCCGCATAAACCCCGCTAGAAAATGTTGTAATTAGGTACCTTTTAAAGTCAAACAGTATTTAATTAGTATTATGTAAGTTCATTTTCATACGGGGTAAACCCCGTCAGAGATTGGTTTGTAAGCTTATATACATATTTGACATTTAAGTGTAATAAAATAATAAAGATTTATTTAAGAGTTACGGAAGCATTCGAAAATGCTTCCTATCTCGTACGGGGTAAACCGCCGATTAACCTGATGTCCGAAGCAGTTGTAAAAAATATAAAGTAAGAAAACTATTGACAAGGATATTATAATATGGTATATTATGACTGACCAGTCAGTCATATGTGCATAGTATGGGGATATTGGGTAAAGGGCGTTCTGAAGTTCTACTGCTCTATGGTTCTGATGCTGATTAAGTGTTGTCGCTATTCTCTGGAGAATAAAAATGGCAAAGTCAAAAGGTTGGAATCCGGAAATCAAAAGACAAAAGATTCTTGACGCAGCAATTGAAATTCTAAATCAAAAGGAATACTATGCAAGTCCTATAGGTGAAATCGCACGAAAAGCAGGTGTTGCAAAAGGAACGATATATCTATATTTTAAGAGTAAAGAAGAACTGTACTTTTCAATACTTTTTATGTTAATGGATAAAGTATGGGAAATGGCAGACGAAATTCAGAAAAAAAATATACCTGCAAGTCAAAAATTACCTTTATTTTTAAAAAAACATTCGGATTTTATAGGAAGATACAGAAATATTTTCTTATCAGTTAGACAAAACCTGGGATCACACGAGAAAAAATGTCAACAGGAATTGCATATAAAATTCGGTGAATTGTTGAATGTAATTATAAAAATTATAGATGAAGGTATAAGAAAAAAAGAATTTAAAAATTATCCTTCATCTTCGTTAGCTATGTTATATTTATCTTTTATGTTTGTTAATATGCATCAAAAAGTTGATATGCATGATAAAAATAAAATGATGAAAATAGATATTACACCGAAATTCATATGGGATGTCTTTTTAGGGGGGATAGCAAAATGAAAAAATCAAGTATAAATTTAAAGTTAAAAGTTAAAAATTTAGGATTAATTTTTATTATTTTTTACATTTTACCCGTTACCCTGCCTGTCCTGAGTGGGATCGAAGGATTACTCGTTACTTATCTTTATTCTGAAACACTAAACCTGGAACAATGCCTAGGAATAGCCTTGAAAGAAAATCCACAAATGAAAATTGCGGAACAGAACCGTATATCTGCAAAAGCAAAGAGAGCGGAAGCATTTTCCGGGTATCTTCCAAATGTTTCCGGTAGCTTCAGTTATCTTAAGAAAAATGAAGTAGAGGGTTTGGATGCACTAGGCAGCTTGACATCAGTTTCACCGAGTTTTAGACTATCTTTTGCAGATGAGATATATGATTCAAAACTTTCATTAACTCAGCCAATTTTTATGTGGGGAAAGATATACCAATCCAATAGACAGGCAAAATTAAATTATAAATATTATGAAGAAGATTACATAAAAACAAGACGGAATATAGTATACAGCGTAAAAAATGCTTTTTATAACTTTATTCTTGCTAAACAAATGGTTTCTATTGCAAAAGAAGCTTCCGATGTGAACGAATATCACTTAAAATCAGTTGAAAGGTTTTATCAGGAAGGAAAAGCATCGTCCTATGATGTGTCCCGTGCGAAAGTATTGGTTGCAAATTCTAAAACTAACTTTATCCGTTCAAACAATGGTTTGGAATTGTCAAGGGAGACACTTATTAATGTTTTGAACATTAAAAATAAGGATATTGAATTTACAGGAGAATTAGAGTATGTTCCGGAAGAAAAGGATTTAGAAGATTTGATAATGAAAGCCATGGAAAACCGTTCGGAGATAAAGCAGATCCTTTTACAAGAAGATATTTCTAAATCACTGGTAAAATTAGCTTCAACCGGCAATAAACCTAATATACTGCTTACGGGTACTGCTGAATGGCAGAATACGGCATTCGAAACTACGGATTGGTATAATACATGGATGGCGCTTGCGGTTTTAAATATTCCTATATTTGACGGTTTTTCAACATATAACAGGACTAAGCAAGCCAAAGCTAATCTTAATCAGATAATTGCAAATAAAGAATTGCTGGAAGAGGGTGTAAAATTTGAAGTCCGTGCGGCATATTTAAATTTTAAACAGGCGAAAGATTCGATTGAAGCAAATAAAGAGAATGTAAAAGCTGCGAAAGAAAATTTAACAACCGCCCAGAAAAGGTTTAATTTGGGGCTTATGTCGGATTTGGAAGTCAGGGATGCACAACTTGATTTAACCCAGGCAGAGACAAATTACGTGCAGGCATTATATGATTATAATATTGCAATAGCTTCTTTAGATAAAGCGGTTGGTAAATAATGAAATTATTTTTGGAGGTAAAATGAGTAAAAGAAAAAAAACAATTTTATTTATCGGCATAATTTTGGCGGCGGTTATTTTAGTGCGTATTTCAAAATTTTTTATAAAAAAACCTATAAAAGCAGAAAATATAATTCCTGTAAAAATAGTAAAACCTGTTTATAAAGATGTTGAAGAGATTATTAATCTTACAGGGGATATAAGGGGCCTTTCTGAAGCGAAGGTTTATTCCAAAGTTACAGGAAAATTGCACGAAAAAAGGAAGGATGTCGGAGAAATAGTTTCAAAAAACGAGGCTGTTGCACTGGTTGACAGGGACGAGCCGGCACTTGAATTTAAAATGTCAGAAGTAAATTCACCTTTAAACGGAGTAATAACCCAGTATTTTCTTGATATAGGTGAGATGGTTACGCCTCAAACGCCTATTTTTGAGGTTGCAACTATTGATAAAGTAAAGGTTGTTGTTAATATTACCGAACAGGATATTACAAAGGTAAAAAAAGACTTACCCGTGAGATTTATTGTTGATTCATATCCTAGCAAAGTTTTTCGAGGTGGAATATCAAAGATAGGACAATCTATTGATCTGCAAACGCGTACGGTACCGGTTGAAATATCGGTGTCAAATGAAAGCGATTTGTTAAAACCGGGTATGTTTGCTAAGGTAGAATTGATACTATCAGTTCATGAAAACGTTTTAACAATACCGGTTGATGCTATCGGCGAATATGATTCTAAAAAATATGTTTATGTTGTTGAAAATTCTATAGCAAACAGGAAAGATATAAAAACATTGATTCGTCAGAATAATCACATTGAAGTTATAAGCGGTATTGATCAAAATGACAGTGTGGTACTATTAGGCTGGCAGAATTTGTCAGAAGGAGCAAAAGTGGTAATAGCAGAATAGTTTTAAAGGCAAGTAAAAAGTTATAAGTTAAAATAAGAAGTAAATAATTGGAATTAAAGAAACAAAATTTTAACTTTTAGCCTATAACTTATAACTTGCCTCTTAACGGGGTAAACTTTACCAAAATTAGCGCATCTAATACATAATTAGGAGAAAAAGATGAACCTTGTTGAATTTTCAGTTAAAAAACCGGTTGCTACAATAGTTTTTTATATTGCGATATTTGTTTTATCAATTGTTGCTCTTTCAAAACTTGCAATTGATTTACTTCCTGAAATTACTATGCCTGCTTTAACGGTTACAACAGTTTATAGCGGAGCCGGTCCTGAAGAAGTAGAGTTGAAGGTTACAAAGGTATTGGAATCGCAACTATCATTAACGCCAAACCTGAAAGAAATGCAGTCTATTTCGCAGGAAAACGGTTCTGTAATAACTCTTATATTCAATTGGGGGATAGACCTGGATAACATATCAAATGATGTGAGAGACAGGTTGGATTTGGCAAAGAGATTTCTGCCGGAAGATGCCGATAAACCGCAGCTTATGAAATTTGACACGAACATGATACCGATTATGTTTATAACCGCGACAGCGGATGAATCTTATCCAAAAATAAAGGAAATATTAGATGATAAATTGATAGAACCGCTTAAAAGAATTCCGGGTGTCGGAAATGTTTTTGTAAGAAGCCCTCTTGAAAGGCAGATTAATGTAGAAGTTGACAAGTTTAAACTGCAATCCAGAGGCCTTACTATGTCTGATATAGTAAATTCATTCCGCATGAATAACGTAACTTTGCCCGCGGGTTCAATGAATATTGCAAGCAAAGAATACCTTCTAAGAGTTCCCGGTGAATTTGAAAAAGTATCGGAAATATCGAATATACCGGTCGGTAATTCTAAAGGCCAGAACATATATCTAAAGAATGTAGCCGTTGTTTCCGATTCTTTTAAGGAACAAACAGAATATATAAGAGCAAACCTGAAAAAGGCGGCTATGCTTATAGTCCAGAAAAAATCGGGCGCAAATACAGTAAGGGTCGGCGAAACCATAAAAGAAAGATTAGAAGAAATTAAGAAAAAACTTCCGCCGGATATTCAGTTGAAAGTAATAATGGACAGTTCAGAAGATATCAGATTGATGATAAATAATCTGAGAGATACGGTTATTATTGGCGGAATTCTGGTAATTTTAATTACTTACTTTTTTTTATTAGACTGGCTTGCGAGTGCGGTAATTCTTATAACAATTCCTGCTTCTTTGATTATTGCATTTCTGTTTTTATATGTTATGGGCTATACAATAAATATAATGTCGCTTTCTGCATTGTCGTTAGCGATAGGGCAGGTTGTGGATTGTGCCATAGTAGTGTTGGAGAACATAGTCCGTCATAGAGAAGAATTAAAAGAAAGCAAGATAATGGCAGCAATAAACGGTACAAATGAAGTAGGGCTTGCCATTTCAGCATCAATATTTACTAATGTCGTTGTTTTTTTACCGCTTATTTTTACAAAAGGTATATCCGGCATTATGTTCAAACAACTCGGAATGATTATATCCCTGACATTGCTCGTATCGCTTCTTGTTTCAATGACGCTTTCGCCGCTTATGGCAGCGCGCATTGTCAAAGATAAAAGGAAAAAAGTATTTTTAACCGATATAAGTGACAAGTTTTTTGCCTGGATTCACAGAGAATATAATTTTCTTCTTGAATATTCTTTAAAACATAGATGGAAAACCATATGGATATTCACCGGTATATTTATCGGAAGTTTATTGCTAATTCCTGTTATCGGAACCGAATTCTTTCCTGAAGAAGATACAGGAGGACTGACAATGCAGGTCAATATGCCTGCCGGAACTAATCTTGAGGTAACAAATGAAGCCATAAGCAAAATAGAAAATATTTTTGATAAAAAAGTTCCGGAAAAAGTCATGTTTCTCAGCAGAAGCGGACAAACTGCGGGAAGTTCCAGGGGTATGTCAGGGCAAAAAGAAACTGCTGCAACCGGTTATTTTTGGGGCATGGTTGTAAAAAAAGATAAAAGGAAGAGAGGCATTAAGGATATAGCCGAAATAATAAGAGACGAGATAAAGAAAATTCCCGGTATTTATAAATTTAATGTTTCGACAGCCGATCCGATGCAGCAAAACATGTTTGGCACAGGCAGTCCGATATCAATTGAAATATTGGGGCTTGATTTTGAACAACTTGATATCGTAACAAAAAAAATTAGGGATATAATGGAAAAAACAAAAGGTTTAAGGGATATAACTATATCAAGAGAAAAAGCCCAGCCGGAATACATAGTAAAAATCGATAAAACCAAAGCAGCATCTTTAGGTTTTTCTATACAAACTATTGCAGATACGATAAATACTTCGTTTGCAGGCAAAACGGCTACTGTTTACCGTGAAGCCGGTCATGAGTATGATGTTTTTGTAAGATTACAATCTAAAGACAGAAGCAATATACAGGATTTAGAAGGAATTGAGGTAAGAAATATGACGGGCCATAAAATACCTATAAAGAATTTTGTTAAAATTGAGCAGGCGCTTGGTCCTGTAACTATTGATAGAAAAGACCAGGTAAGGATTATTAAAGTCGGAGCTAATATAACAGGACGATCGCTTGGTAAAGTTGCGGAAGAGTTGAAAAGTAAAATTTCCAAAATTCCGCTTCCCAGAGATATTACAATTGAATACGGCGGTTCAATAAAAGAACAAAAGGATGCTTTCGCGGACTTGATGCTGGCTTTTCTGCTTGGTATGATGCTTACCTATATGGTTATGGCAGCGCAATTTGAATCCTGGCGCGATCCTTTCATAGTTATGTTCTCGGTTCCGTTTGGGATAGTAGGGGTTATATGGGCTTTGCTGATTACGGGCCAGACACTCAACATAGCGTCATTTATAGGAATTATTATGCTTGTCGGTATAGTTGTTAATAACGCGATTGTATTTATTGACTATACTATACAGCAGAAAAACAAAGGCGTGGTAATTCATACTGCATTGCTGGAATCAGGCAGAGTCAGGATTAGACCTATTTTGATGACTTCAATGACTACGATTTTGGGTATGCTTCCGTTAGCCCTGTCAAGAGGCCAAGGTTCCGAAAGCTGGACGCCGCTTGCAGTGACAATCATCGGTGGGCTTATAGTATCGATGTTTATTACTCTTCTAATTGTTCCTGTGATTTATTCATTGTTTGAAGAAAGAAAAAAAGGAAAGTTACATGAAAATTATTTATAGAATTATACTATTTCTTATTTTTGCAGGGGATGCATTTTCTGCACCTCTTATATGGCAGGACGTTTTATCTGAAGCAAAAAAAAATAATCCGGAATTGATAAAAGCGGAAGATTCTGTAAAAAATGCGCGTTTAAGTTACTATAATTCTTATACTAATTTCTTACCTCAATTATCCGCAAATGCGGGAGTAAATAAATCTAAGACAGATGGCACGGATTCTCCGGAACAATACTCACTTGGTCTTTCGGGCCGACTCTCGTTATTTTCAGGTTTTAGTGACAGTAGTCAGCTTAAATCGAAAAATATTGATTTAAAAATTGCCGAACTTGAATATAAAAGAATTTTAGCAGATGTAATTTATAATTTAAAAACTAGTTTTATCGGGCTTTTATGGGCGCAGGAAACGATCGGGTTATCCGAAGAAATATTGAAAAGAAGAAGCGAGAATTATGATCTAGTAAAATTTAAATATGATGCCGGTCTTGAAGATAAAGGTTCGCTTCTCAGAGTTGAAGCCGATAAATTTCAGGCCGAATATGACCTCGCCAAAGCAAAAAGAAATTTAAAAACTGCATCAGCACAGGTATTACGAGACATAGGCAGGGATGAATTTGAAGTAATTACCGTTACAGCAAGTTTTAATGTGTATATGTCAACTACCATAGAACCGTCATATAAACTTCTTAGAGAAATACCTGATTATTTAATTGCAGAAAAAAATCTGGAAAAAAGCGAATACAGCGTTAAAATTGCAAGAAGCGAGTTTTATCCGGATTTGTCTATTTCAGGAAGTATATCTAATTCAGGTGAAAAATGGATACCGGATAATGAAAAGCAGTCCTTGAGTTTAAATCTTTCATATCCTTTTTTCCCGGGTGGAAAGAATATTTATGATTTAAAAATAGCAAAAACAAATAAAAAAATTTCCGAGGAAACTTTTAAATCTATAAGACAGCAGCTGATGGCTAGATTAGAATCAGTCTGGAACGATTTTGTGGATGCAACAGAAAATGTAAAGGTAAGTGAGAAATATTTTAACGCGTCAGAACAGCAGTCAAAAATAAGAACCACAAAATATGTGAACGGACTGGTTTCTTACCAGGACTGGTATACGTCGGAAAATGATTATATTAGTTCCAAGCGGGCATTTCTTAATTCAAGAAGAAATGCTGTAATATCTGAAATATCCTGGAAGAATTTCCTGGGATTAGGTGAATAAAGGCAGGTTATCAGGATACAGTAAACAGGATACAGGATTCAGCTAAAGATTTAAAATTTTTAATTTTGAATTTTATATTTTGAATTGTTTTTAAAGGGGATAATATTATGAAAAAAATAATAATTTCAGTTGTTGTTTTGGTTTTAATTATTACCGGGGTAATATTTATATTCAAAAATAAAAAGAAGAGTCCTAAAAATCAAGAAGTTTATCCGCAAAGGGGTTCCATTGCAATTGAATTTCGTGAAACAGGTGAAGTACAACCAAGAAATCGGTTGGAAATAAAGCCGCAGGTTTCGGGTCGTATAGAGGATATTTTAGTTGTTGAGGGGCAAAAGATAAAGAAGGGAGAAATACTTGCTTGGATGAGTTCAACGGATAGGGCAGCTCTTTTAGACGCAGCAAGATCTCAAAGTGAAGAAGAGGTAAAAAAATGGGAAGATACATATAAGCCAACTCCTGTAATAGCTCCGCTTAACGGATTTATTGTTGTAAGAAATAAAGAACCCGGACAAACTGTGAGTGTAAACGATACTATTGTTGTTATGGCGGATGTTCTTATTATCGCTTCGAATGTTGATGAAACAGATTTAAGATACATTAAATTAGAACAGAAAGTAAAAATTTTTCTGGACGCTTATCCTGATAAATATTTTGATGGTATAGTAGAACACATAGCATATGAGTCGACCATAGTTAACAATGTTACGGTTTATGAAGTAAAAATCAGACCGGAGAATCCACCTATAAATTTTCGTTCTGGTATGACAGCAACTATAGAAATAAAAGCTGAGCAGAAGAACGATATATTATTATTACCTGTAGATGCTATTTCATCCAATAATAATGAAAAATATGTTTTAATTAAAAAAGAAAAAAATGGACGTTTTGAACGTACAAAAATAATAACCGGTATAAACAACGGTAAAAATGTAGAGATTATATCAGGAATAACTGAAAAAGATATTATTGTTATTCTAAAAATGAATAATAATAAGGTAGATAGTTCACCTCAAATCCGTGGTGGCATAGGTGGTATTTTTGGCGGTGGCGGCAGGGGAAGATAAAAAAAAGTAACGAGTAATGGGTAATGAGTAATCCTTCGATTACACTCAGGACAGGACAAGTAAAAGGTAAAATGGCAAAAATTATTGAGTTAAAAAATATATCGAAAACATATCATTTAGAAAAGGTAGATGTTCCTGTTTTGCATAATATTTCTTTGGATGTTACAGAGGGTGAGTTTATTGCAATTATGGGACATTCGGGTAGCGGGAAATCCACGCTTTTAAATATTCTGGGACTTTTGGATAAGCCAAGTTCCGGAACTTATACATTAGCGTCAAATGAAGTGTCGCATTTATCAGATGCCCAATTAGCAACTGTAAGAAATAAATTTCTTGGATTTGTTTTTCAAAGTTTTAATCTTTTACCAAGAATGTCAGCTTTGGAAAATGTACTTATGCCGTTGGTATATTCCGAGAATGGTAAAAAAGACAGTAGTTTTATAAAAAAAAATCATAATAATGCAATTAAATTTCTTGAAAAAGTAGGATTAGGTGATAGAATAAATCATAAATCAAATGAGTTATCCGGCGGGCAGCAACAAAGAGTAGCGATAGCCAGGGCACTTATTAATAATCCGACGTTAATTCTTGCAGATGAACCTACGGGAAATTTAGACAGTAAATCATCTGCAGAAATAATAGAAATACTTAAAGAACTTAACGATTCCGGAATCACGATTGTAATGGTTACTCATGAAGCGGATTTGGCGCAGGCAGCAACAAGAACTATTACGCTTCAGGACGGTGTAATAATTTCGGATAAAAAAAATAAGAAAGAAATTAATAAAAAAGTGATAGTAAGTGCGGAAGGATTTAGTAAAAATATTAGTCATCACATATTTAAATTGAATCGTATCAAAGATTATTTTTTCCAGGCAATACGGGCATTGATGTCAAACAAAACCCGTTCTGCGCTTTCGATTTTAGGAGTATTAATAGGCGTAACTGGTTTAATCGCAATGCTTGCATTGGGGCGTGGTGCTCAGGAAACAACAAGGAAACAGTTAGCTAATTTAGGTTCAAATATTTTAATGGTTATGCCCGGTTCAAGTATGCGTGGCGGAGTATCTTTGGGTGCTGGTACAGTTACCAGGTTTACTTTGCAGGATGTTACCGAGATTAAAGAAAAAGTTCCGGGTGTTAAAATGGTTGCACCTTATGTTACAGGCCGGGTGCAAATAGTGTATAACGGAAAAAATTGGAATACACGAATAGAAGCTACAACTGGTAATTATCAATATTTGAGAAATGCTGTACCTGTACAAGGCAGATATTTTACTGATGAAGAGACCACTACGAGAGCCAAAGTGGTTGTTATAGGTAAGACCGTTAAGGACCAACTATTTGTAGATACTAATCCACTCGGAGAATTTGTTAAGATAAATAAGATAGATTTTCAGGTGATAGGTATTTTACCTACGAAAGGTTCAAGCGGGTTTCGTGATGAGGATGATAAAGTTCAGATGCCTATCAATACCGCTATGTTTCGGGTATTAGGAAAAGAATATATTGATTCTATGGATGTTCAGACAATAGATGAGAGCGTAATGGATGATGTAAGTAAAAGAATTATAAAACTTATACTTCAGCTTCACCGGCAGCCGGAATCAAATACTAATACAATAAATATAAGAAATTTGGCTGACATTCAGGAAACCGTTGCATCTACGATGAAAACATTCGCTTATCTTTTAGGATCGGTTGCTTTCATTAGTTTATTGGTTGGCGGAATAGGAATTATGAATATTATGCTTGTTTCGGTTACAGAAAGAACCCGCGAGATAGGTTTAAGAAAAGCGATAGGTGCTAATAACAAAGATATTTTGTTTCAATTTATGATAGAATCAGTCGTAATTTGTGTTATGGGCGGATTGATTGGAATAATTTTAGGTTCATTAATTTCAATATCACTATCAATGTTTGCCGGCTGGCAAACCGAGGTGTCATTTTCATCTATTTTACTGGCATCCACTTTTTCTGTGCTTGTCGGTTTAATTTTTGGTACATGGCCCGCAAGGAAAGCATCTCTGTTGAATCCAATTGAAGCTTTACGGTACGAGTAGAATATTGTAGTTTATAATATTATTTTTTTTGTTTTCCTAGCCAAATAACCTTTAACAACTATCAATGAATATATTTTATTTTTTATTTTGTAGCAGCAAAGCGTAAGCTTTGCTATGTTTTAGCAGAGCTATCGCCTGCCTGACGGCAGTCAGGCTCTGCAGCTACAGTTTTTGGAATTACGGGGACCGGAAACTGTATGTGCAGTTACCTTAATACCCCACATCTTGGTGCCAGATAGTTTTTTAAGTATAATAATTGTTTGTTATGAATAAAGAAATTTTCAAATCATTTAAACATAAAAATTTTAAATTATTTTTTATTGGCCAGCTGATTTCCGTAATAGGAACATGGTTGCAGTTGACAGCAATGCCATGGCTTGTCTATCATCTTACTTCATCATCTTTACTGTTAGGACTTGTAGGGTTTTTGAGTCAAATCCCTATTTTGATTCTTGCCCCATATGCCGGTGCGGTTGCAGACCGATACAACCGAAAAAAAATTTTAATTATAACCCAAACGCTTGCGATGATACAGGCAATAATTCTTGGAGTGCTTACTATTTCCGGGAAGCTGCATATATGGCATATAATTGTATTAGCAGTTTTTGTAGGTATAGTAAACGCATTTGATATGCCTACCCGGCAGTCTTTTATTCACGAGATGGTTGGTAAAGAAGATTTAACCAATGCTATAGCGTTAAATTCTTTTATGTTTAACGGTGCGCGTTTTATAGGTCCAGCAATCGCCGGAATTCTGATTGCTTCTTTTGGTGAAGGTTTATGCTTTATTTTGAACGGAATAAGTTTTCTTGCAGTTATAATTGCTTTGTTATTTATAAAACCATTATCAACAAACTATAATAATAATGGCCTATCAATTTTTCAGGAATTGATACTAGGGATTAAATACATACGCAGTAAAAGAATTATAATATATGTTCTTTTATTGGTTTCAATCACCGGAATAATCGGTGTATTTCCTACGATATTGATGCCGGTGTTTGTTAAAGATATTTATAAATTAGATGCCGGTGGTTTAGGTATTTTCATGTCTGCTATAGGTGTAGGAGCACTTATCGGAACATTTAGTATCGCTTATAATAGTAAAAATAGCGGAATAAAGAAAACTATAGTTAATTCGGCGTTATTTTTAGGCCTGTTTGTGATTGCTTTCGGAGTTTCAAAAAATATAATTTTATCCATATTGTTTCTAGTTTTTACAGGTTACTTTTTAGTTTCACAGATGGTATTAAGCAATACATTTTTACAAATAACGGTGCCTGATGATATGCGCGGAAAAATAATGGGTTTTTTTACAATGTCTTTTATGGGCTTAGCTCCGCTTGGCAGTATCCTTGCGGGATTTTTAGCATCTAAGTTAACAGCACCTGCTACAGTAGTAATCGGCGGTGTGATATGTTTAGTTATAACAATAATGATTAGGAAAGAATTCGTTTAGAGGCAAGCACACAGTATACAGGATTCAGGATACAGCTTATGAATGGCGGTGCACAGGATAATAGCTCATCCTCCACTGAGACGTTGGCGGACATGCAGGATTAAGTTTTATAAATTATCAATAACTGTATTCTGTATACTGTATCCTGAGTACTAAAAAAATGGCACTAATATATATCATAATTTTTATCATACTTATTTCTTCGACATATTTAGGGATGCACTACTATGTGTATACCCGTATTGTAAGCGGACTATTACTCTCAGCACCTGTTACTAATTATCTTAGATTTTTCTTTTTAATTGCAGCATTATCTTTTGTTTTAAGCGAATTTTTAAGCAGGCATGTAATTTCATCCTGGATAAAACCATTTGCTCATTTTGGAACACTCTGGTTAGGGGTAATTTCAATTTCAATCTCGGTATTTTTAATTGCAGATATTTTAAGAGTATTTTTTAATTCACAGCAATTCAGATATTATTCTACGATTTATTCAATTTCTGCCATAACGCTTCTAACCATATTTTCAATTTATAACGTATCCCGTGGAATAAGAATAAAAGAAATAAAATTAAAAACTGAAAAGTTACCAAAAAATTTATCAAAATTTTCGATTGTTCAGTTATCAGATTTGCACTTAGATTTTCTTAAAAATAGAAAATGGTTCAATGATGTTGTTGAGAAAACGAACGCACTAAATCCCGATATTATTGTTATTACCGGTGATTTGATTGATACGAATTTATGCAATATAGATGATCATTGTGAATTGCTAACAAAACTAAAGTCAAAATATGGCGTTTATGCGATTACAGGTAATCACGAATACTATACCGGGCTTGAAACATTTTTAGATATATGCAAAAACAGTAATATAAATGTTTTAAGAAATGAAAAAGTTACAATTGCTAATTGTATAGAACTTGCAGGCGTCAATGATGAAGAAGGTAAAAGGTTCTCCGGCGGTGGGCCAGATTTAAATTTAGCATTAAAAAATTGTGATTTCAAAAAACCGGTGATTCTGCTAGCTCATCGGCCGACGATGTTCAAAGACGCTGTTAAATCAGGTGTTGATTTACAGTTGTCAGGCCATACCCATGCCGGACAAATACCGCCTGTGGATTTATTAGTAACATTAATTTATAAATATTCATATGGATTTCATAAAAAGAATTCATCTTATATATATACAACATTTGGAACAGGCACATGGGGCCCGCCGATGCGGCTTTTCTCACGTTCAGAAATAGTAAAAATAATAATAGAAAAGTAAGTAACGAGTAATCCCGATGTGGCGGTACAAGCTGGGCAATGGCTAAAAAATTAATTTAAACACTGCACCATCGCACAACCGCACTACCGCGCTATCTCACGAAGTTTGATTTATGGAGAATATCTATGGAATTTAAAGAATTGGTATTAAAAAGGTACAGTTGCAGGAAATTTAGCAATACACCAGTTGAGAAAGAAAAAATAATTCGATGTATTGAATCAGCCCGCGTTTCACCTTCTGCGTGCAATGCTCAGCCCTGGAAATTTATAGTAGTTGATAATCCTGAAATGAGAAAAAAAGTTGCGGAAGCAGCCACTTCCGGGATTTACAGAATGAGCAAATTCGTTCACGAGGCACCCGTAATAATATTGGTATTGGCAGATAAAGGAAGTTTCTTGTCAAGAGCAGGTTCTCTGGTTAGAAACACAAGATTTTACCTAATAGATATCGGCATAGTTTGCGAACATATAGTATTACAGGCGACAGAATTTGGACTAGGGTCCTGCTATGTTGGTTGGTTTAATGAAAATGCAGTAAGGAAAGTATTGAATATACCTAAAAACTTAGAGATTCCTTCCATTATATGTATGGGTTATCCCGATGAAAGTTACAAAACAAAAGACCCAATCCGCAGGCACGCAGGCTCCGAAACAAGAAAACCAATCGACGATATTTTAAGTTTTAATGAATATAAATAAAAGCAAGTTTCCGCCACCTAATCGCTGGCTGGCGGACCTGACTGCCGTCAGGCAAGTTCCACCGAAGCCTTAATGGCGGAAAAAGTATAAATTAAAAGTAAAAATTAAAAAAGACTTAATTTAAACCTTAAACTTCTAACCTAATAAATCATTCTTTCTTATATCCAATCTTTAACCTTTTCTAATCAAGATAAAAAGTCTTGACATTTTTGGTTTTTTTTGTAAAATCTTACCGATAAATGAAATAGTATTGGTTAGATAATAAGATGCCCGCCACTTAGAAAATGGCGAGCCTGCCTGACGGCAGGCAGGGCGCTACGTGGAGGAAAGATGAAAAAAACATTTTATTTTTTATTACTATCTATCTGTTTACCTCTTTACCTATCTACCTGTCTTTTAGCTGCAAATTTTACAAAAGTGCCTGTTTATGGCGGCGATATAAGTGTTGCTGCAATGTGCCCGTCCAGTCCGACAGTAATATATGCCGGTTCTACGTATTCGGGAACATTTGTTACAAGAGACGGTGCTGCGACATGGACAGCTGTAGGCAGTATCAAAAGTTTGGGTGCCCAGAATGATAGTCTGGATAAAATAGCGGTACATCCTGTTTCGCCTAATATTGTAATCGGCGGCGCTTTTGGAAGTTTTGCAACCGATATTTACCGTTCAGTGGATTATGGTACAATATGGACAAAGGTAGGTACTGAAATTACCTCGCAAAATGTCAATGTGACACAGATAGCTGCTTCACCGTCTGCTCCGGATACATTCTATTTATTAGGGCAGGATTTTACAAACCTTGACGGTGTTGTGTATAAATCAATTGACGCGGGTTTGACTTGGACGAAAACGGCATTTACAAGCGGAAATAAAATCGTGTCGGATTTATGCGTTGATAAAGATAATAATGTTTATGTCTCAATAGGGGATAAGGCGATTAGTTCAGGGAATACCGGTCCTCAGTGGGAGAGCGAGTTTAACGGCTGGATAAAGAAAAGTTCAAATGGCGGCGATACATGGAATACGGTTCTTACTCTTACCGCTGCCCCAAGATATCTGGCTACTTCATCAAATACACTTGCAGTATCAACTCTGCAATATGGGAATGACAAAGGCGTTCATATTAGTACTAATGCGGGGGCTAGTTTTAAAAAAGTCACAGGTCAGGACAAGATAACCGTTTCTCCTGACGGTACAAAAATATATATGACAAAAATGGACGGTTTTGCAATAATTACATCGTCTACTACCGGCTGGAATGATGCTGTTCTTATAGATTCAAACAGTTATGTTCTTGGCGGATATGTGCTGATAGATCCGGCAAATCCAAATACTATGTATATGGTCGGAAATAACAGTGTCGGGCTCGGCAATGATGACGGTATAATGAAAAGCACCGATACCGGATTTAGCTGGAAAGCGGCAAACAGCGGTCTTGCGGGTTTAGTTGCAAATGCCGGCTGTAAAGATCCCAACGGCGATATATATGTCTTGAGTTCAATGTGTGTTTATAAAGGCACGGTAAACGGTACGGTATGGAAAAGAGTTTTTAGTCCGGATTTGGAACGGTCTTATAGTTCAACAAATAAACATCACAAGTTTAGTATGGGCGGTGCGGTGGCTGCTCCTGAAGTGAATAATGTTTTTGTGGGTTCTGCCGGAGATTTATACCGAAGTACGGATACCGGAATAACATGGAACATGGTTTATTCTACGTCTGTTACTACCGGCGATGAACTTTCATTTTCAGCTTTAGTATTTAATAAAACAAATCCTGCAATAGGATATTTTTCATTAAAAAAACCGATGTCTGCAACATCTGCGACAATATATAAGACAACTAATTACGGTTCCAGCACAACTTGGACGCAGCTAGGGTTAACCTCGGATAATGCCGTTCAAACATTGGCAATTGATCCAACCAATCCTACAATCATTTATGCCGGGTTAGGTAATTCTCCTATGTATTCTTCAAATTGGACATATGGCGGAATATGGAAAATAATAGATGATGGTACTAATCCGCCGACATGGAGCCAAATAGGTCTTGCCGACTATTTACCTTATAAAATAACCGTTTCTTCGGATGGAATTATTATGGCAAGTTGTCATGACAGAACTGATACCTCAACTTATCATTACAATGGAGCTACATTTTATTCCAAAGATAGTGGAGTAACTTGGAGTAAGGTTTATGTTTATAATATGTCTTCGACGCCCAATGCTTTAGATATTAAATGGTCGGATGGCGTATACTATTTGGCTTCTTCGGAAGGTGTATATGCAACGGTTGACCCTTCGGTATCCTTTCAGCAGGTGGCAACCAGCACTGATTTGGGCACTATAAGGTGCCTTATAGTCGGTTCGATGTATTCAGGTGCTAATAAAGGAATTTACAGACTTAACTGGACAGGAGTAACAACATACACCGGTTCCGCTAGTTTCACATTATATAATTACCCCAATCCGTTCAATCCCAAAAACGGAAAAACAGTGATAAAATTTGGTTTGAGGGAAACCGCAGAAAAACTGACATTGAAAATATACAGTATGTCGGGTGACCTTATAACTGAGGATAGATATTACAACTATGCCGGCGGAAATTCGTATACGTTTGAATGGGACGGCAAAAACCAGAAAGGCGAGCTGTGTGCTCCGGGAGTATATTTTGTGGTTGCGGATGCCGACGGTGAGAAAGTGAAAAATAAAATAGTATTGGTTAGATAATAAGATGCCCGCCACTTCCGCCACTGATTCGCCAGCTGGCGAATTTGGCGGACAAGAAAACGTTGGCGAGCCTGCCTGACGGCAGGCAGGGCGCTACTTGCCCGCCATTGAACCGTTGGCGAGGCGATATGCGGAGGGAAAGATGAAAAAACTATTATTTCTTATTGGACTATTGGTCGTTCCATCATTAATTTTTTCTGTTACCGAGTATGTTCCTAAAAGTATCGACGGCGGCTGGGTAAGGCGTATAGTTGAAGCGCCCAGTGCTCCGGGTACTTTTTACGCGGTAAGCTACGGGCTGTATAAAAGTACTGACGGCGGACAAACATGGATAAGAAAGACTTCCGTGCAGCCAAGTGATTCTTTTGTAGCAGCGAGCACGACAACTATATATGGTAATCACCATACCGGTTCAGTAGCGGTTAGTTCATCAAATGCAAATCTTGTTTTAGTTGCAGATGAAGGATGGTCGCCATTATGGCGAAGTACGGACGGCGGAGAGAATTGGACATGTATTTCACTCGGCGCAACCAATGAAATGTGGAAAAGAGCCGCGATAGTAACATCATCACTATATAATAGTGATTATTTTTTTGCCGCTATCCAAACCGGCACCAAAGATTTAGACGCCAAAGCTTCGGTTTTAAATATGAGCACGGACGGCGGTTTAACATGGGCCGAAGCCGGATTAACAGTAACCAGTGCAGAAAGTATAACGGATGTATTGCAAATACCTTCCGGTGCAAATGCCGGAAGAATAATTGTAAGTGTTGTAGATGAATTTTTAAGTTTCAACCGAGATAATGCAGATAATCCCACAACCGGAAAAGTTTATTATAGTACCAATAGCGGAGTATCTTTTACTCAAGCATCATCGTTTACAGAACCTGCATACCAATTGACTTGGGATAGTACTAATAATAAAATTTGGATGATCACCTGTAAAGGCGATATTTATAGTAGTGCAGACGGTGCAAGCTGGGGTGTAAGGGTGTCTTCGGTACCTTTATGGACAACCGCCGGTTGTCATCGGCCCGTTGGTATATTATATTCTGATACAACGCCACCTTCGATGCTTGCTTATGCGAATACCGGTACACAACCCTCCGCTTCAATTTGCAGAAGTACAGATGCTGCCGGCGGATTTCCGGCAAATTCCTGGTATAATATAACACTTCCGGATGCATTAGACCGTGAAAAAATTAATTCGTTTATTAACGATATTGTTGTAGATTCTAGATATGCCGATGGCAGTCACTGGGGAGTTGCAGAAAGTGAGATGGCTTTTTTTTATACTACAAGTACCGCTCTTGGTACAACTACTTCTAATGATTTCCAAATACAAAGAGGAATAACTACTCCAAACATAAGGAACGGGATAAAGGATAAAAGTACTAACAGGTTATATGTTTTAGCGGATCATAATATCTTTTATTCCCATGATAACGGTGACAGCTGGTCGCGCGTTTATCCTCAAAAAGGCGGGAGTGCCGACTTTGTAAGGTATCTGGCTTTTGCCCCGGATAGCGCAACTAAAGTTTACTTAATGGCTAATCTAAAGATTTATTATACTAATGATAATGGCACCGATAATTTTGCAAATACACTCGTTGATTTTTCAGCAGCACCATATAACTACAATTTTATGACACAATTTCCTACTAACCTAATTATTGATCCTACAAATACTAATATTATGTATATAGGTATTGCAAATTCTTCGGCTGTTTCAACTACCGATAATTATTTGTATAAAACTACAAATGCAGGAACAAATTGGAATAAAATTACATCACTCCCCGTAAATCACGGTATCTATTATATTGCAATGGCAACTACAAATCCAAGTGTGATGTATGTTGCTTGTGGCGACGAAAACCAATACGGCGGAAATTTTACCGGACATGGCGATGGTTTGTATAAGACGACTGACGGCGGCTCAACCTGGACTAATATAGGATTTTCAGATACTAGGATATCCAATATTTCTATAGACCCTACAAAACCTGAGCATCTAATTGTAGGTTATCAATATGTTCATACAGTTACAACAGATACTTCAAAAACTGGCGGTGGATGCGCGATATCTCTGGATAGCGGTGTTACCTGGGAAGATTTAACTTATATGGATCAAGAACCACCGAAGCCAAGTGACAATAAAACAGAAGTTCCAACAGATGAAGGTAAATTACAATTAGCTACTAAAAGATTACCTGCAAGAAGTTCTGGGAATAGATTATATAGTGATCTAACATTTATATTTGATGGTTTAATTTATAATGGAACGAATGCCGGTTATATTTATATGAGTAGTGATTTGGGAGCGACACCTTTAAAACCAGTGGCACTTTTGCCTACGGCGGTATCATGGCTGTTCAGGGGTTCAGTTATGGCAACCAGCGGATGTGGATTATTTGATATTACTTTTACGACAGGCACAACTACTTCAACTACAACATACACTGCATATTCCGGAACAGATATAAAACTATATAATTATCCTAATCCGTTTAATCCGAAAAAAAGCGGGAATACAACTATAAAATTAAGTTTGACACAGGAAACAAAAGATTTGAAATTAAAGATTTATTCACTTTCCGGTGATCTTGTATTAGAAAATTCCTATGATAATGTGGTAGGCGGATTTTCATATACGCTTGAGTGGGATGGTAAAAACCAAAAAGGCGAATTGTGCGCCCCGGGTGTGTATATCATTATAGCTGAAACTAAGAATAAAACAGTAAAAAATAAAATAGTAATGGTATATTAGTCCTTGAATGAAATAATATTTAAAATGGAGGCTTTTATGAAGAAAGTGTTTTATTTAGCCGTGATTATTTTGACAATTGTTACTTTTGCAAACGCCGTAAGTATTAGTGAAAATGCAGGAACAACGACTGGTGAATTTTTGAGAATAGGTGCAGGTGCGCGTCCGGCCGGAATGGGCGAAGCATTTGCATCGGTTGCCGATGATGTATATTCATTATATTGGAATCCTGCAGGTTTGAGTAAGGTGACACAAAAACAAGCGTTACTGGCCCATACATTCTGGTACGAGGATGTAAGCCACGAATATGCGTCGTATGTTCATCCATTAAGTGATAATAAAGGTACGGCAGGCATCAGCGTCACATATTTATCTACGACATATGAAAAAAGAGCGGGCGATACCGAAGAACCGGATTCTAATGCTAGTATCGGAGATTTAGCGGTTGGATTAAGTTATGGCAGGAAAACATATTATGATATAGACGCCGGAATCACATTGAAATTTATCAGTTCAGATCTGGATACCGAAAGTGCATCGGGATTCGGTGTGGATTTAGGTTTCCAGCGAGTATGTCCTTTTTGGGAAAAAATGGATATGGGTTTAGCAATATCAAACATAGGCGGAAGTTTAAAGTATGTTGATGAATCTGTCGCAGTGGGAAAAATACTTGATTTGGGTTTATCAGTAAAAGATGCATATTTCAAACATTTAACGGTAGCAACAGATTTAAGAACATTAACCAATTTTTCTACACCTTCGGTTAATTTAGGTGCTGAATATAATTGGATTATCACTGATAAATTTTCATTTATACCCCGAGCAGGATTTAAAACATATTTAAGTCAGATTACAGCAGGTTTCGGAATTGGCTGGAAATCTTACCAGCTTGATTATGCATTTATTTCACACACCGATTTAAGCAGTAATAACAGAATTTCTTTAAATGCAAAGTTCTAAAGAATCCGGTAGTTGAATTTTTTCAATTATTTAGTATAATAACAATTATAACATTACATAGTAAAGAGCGTATTAGGTAAAAAGGTAAAGAGGTAGAAAGGCAGAGAGATAGCAGATAGAAAAAAGAAGAAACCAATATATAATCTTAGGTGTTAAAATCTGTGCCCGCCACTGAACCGTAGTGGGTAAATAATAGTCTTTCAAAATCAGCGCAATCGTTATTAAAAAATCTATGTTTAAATTCTTAAGAGATCTATTTTGCAAAAAGGGTTGGCCGCTTTACAAACAGAACGAAGAAATCTATTTAGAGGTTCTTTCCGCTTTAGCTGAGGCTATTGAGGCGAAAGATCATTCTACTCGCGGTCACTCCGAAAGAATGGTGAAATTTGTTACTTTTGTCGGCCAGCAATTAGGAATGTCAAAACAAGAATTAAAAGATTTGGAAATGGCAGCGATTCTTCACGATGTAGGCAAGATAGGAATTGATAAATCGGTTTTTTTGAAACCGGGTAAACTGACACCGGAAGAATATGAAATCATAAAGAATCATTCAACAATCGGAGCAAATATTATTGGTCGTGTAACATTTATGAAAGGCGCAGCACAGTATGTAAAACACCATCATGAAAGGTGGGATGGCAACGGTTATCCTGATAAGATTAAAGGTGACGATATTCCTCTAGGTGCGAGAATACTTGCGGTTGTTGATTCATTTGATGCCATGATGTCAGAACGTCCTTATAAAAAGCCGATGACACTTGAAGAATCATTTGCAGAATTAAAAAGAAATAGCGGCACTCAATTCGACCAAAAAATTGTAGAAACTTTCCTTAAATACGACTTCCAATCAGAAAATTTAAGCGATCATCCTTAAGCGGGGATGGCTTTCTCAACGCTATTAAAAATGTATAAAAAACTCTTCCGAACAATTCTAATCCTTATATTAATTTTATTATTCGGTACATTCGGTTATATCATCATTGAAAAATGGAACTTCTTTGATGCATTATATATGACGGTTATAACACTTGCTACCGTCGGGTACGGTGAGACTCATCCGCTTTCTTTTGCAGGTAGAATATTTACAATTATTTTGATATTATCAGGAATCAGTATTTTACTTTTTACCGTATCTTCAATTACTTCTTTTTTCATAGAAGGCGAGTTAAGTCAGATTTTCAGGAGAAAAAAAATGCTAAAACGAATAGCTCAATTAAAAAATCATTATATTGTATGCGGTATCGGGAAAATCGGTAGCCATGTGGTTTCAGAACTATCGAAAACAAAAAGGGAGTTTGTAATTATTGAAAAAAATAAGGAATTATTGGAAAATCTTAGTAATTATCTTTGTATAAACGGTGATGCTACTGACGAAAACGTTCTTAAAGAAGCAGGAATTGAAAATGCTGCTGGACTTTTTGCAACACTTTCAACTGATGAGGAAAATATTTTTTTGATTATTACTGCGCGGGAAATAAATTCAAACATAAAAATAGTAGCCAAATCAGTATTGGATACATCAGCCAAAAAACTTATCAGTGCAGGTGCCACTTCTGTGGTTCAGCCGAATCTAATCGGCGGTTTAAGAATGGCATCGGAGATGGTTAGGCCTGCTGCTGTATCTTTTCTTGATATGATGTTAAAAGAAGGTAAAGGTGATTTAAGGGTAGAGGAAGTTGAAGTTATAAATAATGCAAAACAATTATCAGTGATCCAATCACATAAATCAGGCGCTCTTATTCTTGCACTTTTCTCAAAAGGTAATTACACTTTTAACCCGTCACACAACACTGTAGTTAATGTAGGAGATAAAATAATAGTCATGGGCAATTCCGAACAGGTAAACTCGCTAAAAGATAATATGTAAGCAGATAACCCGCCGATCCGCCAACTGGCGGAGGCGGATTGGTGGCGGGAAGCATCTCGTGTTTTAGAAGTTCTACTGAGAGATTCTTCACCCGATAAATCGGGATCAGAATGACGTCAACAGCAGTCATCCTGCCGTCTTCCATTAAAATTTATATGGGCGAGCCTCGCCCATGCGGGCGGGAGTATAACAAAGAATCTCGGTGTAAAATAAAAATAAATTACAGTGATTAAAAAAGATTGAATCCCCGTAATCTGTTTTTGAAATCCTCGTAATCATTTATCTAATATGGATAACAAAAAATATACCATTGAAAAAAACAAAAAATATTTTGAAAAATTTGCCAAAATTCCCGCAAGCAAAAAAATTATTTTTGTTCCGCAGTGCCTGAGAAATATTAAAAAATGCAAAGCAAAGGAATTGGGAAGTTATTATTTATGTGTAGAATGCGGCGGCTGTAAAATAGCAAAAATCGTAAAAATGGCTAAAGAAAACGGATTTATGGGATTAAGGATATTGAAAGGCGGAAGTATTGTTAAAAAAATGGTTAAAGAATTGAATCCCGGTGCTATTTTAGGAGTTGCTTGTTATTTTGAAGGTACGCAAGGAATTAAAATATGCGAGAAAAATAAAATACCTGTCTATTTTTATCCTCTCTCCAAAGATGGTTGTGAAGATACTGACGTTGACCTGGATAATCTAACAAAGTTAATCAAGTTCTAAAAGCAATTCAAAATTAATAATTAAAAATTAAAAATGTAGGAATTACAACTTAATTTTTATTTTATAAATTTATACCACAATTTTTAATTTTGCATTTTGCATTTTTAATTGATTTTATTCACATTCCGTTACTTTATTCCTTCCGGTTTCCTTGGATTTGTAAAGAGACATGTCAGCTTTTTTAAGGACTTCATCGGATGTGAAGCCGTCCTTAGGATAGTGTGCTATGCCGAATGAAGCGGTAACTTTTAATTTTTCTAAACCAACTATAATTTCTGTTTCTTCAATTTTTTGTCGAATTTTATCAACTTTTATTTTAAGTCCTGAAGGGTCGGTTTGCGGGAAGATAACAACAAATTCTTCGCCGCCATATCTTGCAGCAAAATCCGTTTCGTAAATAAAACTCTTTAATATTTCTGATATTGTTTTTAGTACCGTATCACCTGCCTGATGCCCATAAGTATCATTTACATTTTTAAAATGATCGATATCCATCATTAAAATAGAGAATTTTCCTTTCCAGCGTTTTGCCCTGAATTCTTCTTCTTTCAATCTTTCGTTAAAGTATCCACGCCGGTTAAGACCCGTCAAACCATCAGTCCGCGACATTGCTTCTACTTTTGAATGTAATATTGCACGTTGAATTGCGATATTTAATTCTTCCACAAAAGCGGATATCTCATCAAAAAACTCGGTATCTTTTTCATACAATACCGGAATTTTCACTGCAATAACTCCAAAAAATATCTCACCTATGGATAACGGTAAATTAATTACATTTCCTACTACTTTTTGACTTTTTACATTCTCTTCAATATTTACTTGTGTCCCATTATGGAAAAGTTTGTTATTATCAAATATTCTCATAGAAATATCTTTAATTGTAAATTGTTCATCAAGAGATTTAACAATTAAATTAAACATTTTTTCTATATCCACATAGCCAGCTATATCTTTGGATAACTCGTAAATATGCAGAATATTTTTTATTGCTTTTTCATTACCGGACAGACTAATTTTAGCCATATCAGAATCTTTTTTTAAAGATGCCAGGTCATTTACAAGCCCGTTTAATATTCCGTTATAATTTTGCCTTAAAGAATTCATTTGTTTGTAGAATTTTTCAAGGAATATTTCGGTTAGTAATAATGCGCAGATTACAGCGCTTGCAATTATATGCGATGGATAAAATATTATAAGAACTATTATTGATAAGATAGCGACCATTCGTGAAAAAATTATTCCGAAATTATATCCGATAAAAAATGTTAATAATGGCGCGATAATTATTATTCTTTCCATATCACTCTGTTTCTGCCTGTAGATTTTGCCTTATATAATCTTTCGTCTGCTTTACGTATTAACTGATTATGGTCAACCGCATCCTCGGGAAATGAAGATATACCCATTGAAACGGTTATATGCTGACCGTTAATTATTTCTTTTCCAAATTCGATTCTTAAATCTTCAGCAATTCCCATGCATTCATCTTTTGTAGTTTCCGGAAATATGATGGAAAATTCTTCACCGCCGTATCGGCAAATGATATCCGTTTCACGGCAAATTCTTTTTAAAACCTGGGAAAACCTTTTAAGTGCTTCGTCACCCTGCTGATGGCCGTAAGTATCGTTAAAATTTTTAAAATGATCTATATCAGAAAGGGCGAGGCAAACGGTTTTTTTAAATCTGGATGCTCTGGTAATTTCGTCTTGTAGCCGTTCATCAAAAAATTTCCTGACATATACACCTGTCAATCCGTCTATTATTGAAAGTTCTTTAGTTTTTTCAAGTAATGAGAAATTTTCAATTGTCATTTCAGCAACATTTACCAAAATTGAAATAATAGACATATCTTCCTGCGAAAACCTGTTTTCTTTATCGGAATCCAATCTTATTATTCCTATAATATTCTTGTTGTATAACATGGGTATTGCAATAACTGATTTAACTGTATTAGGTATTTTTGAATAATCAAACCTGTAATCCCTTAAAGTATTCTGTATTAGCAACGAAGACTGTTTTTTTACAACCCATGCATCAAAAATATCAGGCGGTCTATCATCAGTAGGTAAAAATGTTATAAGCCGTGCATTATCCGAATTTAGTATTTGTTTGATAATTACTAAAAGTTTTTCTTTCAGTTCCTGCAGATTAGCAACTTTTACTATTTCTTTGGTTGCAGCGGTCAAATTTTTATATTGGCTGATTCTTACTGAAATTTTTTCTAACTTATTTTTGTTTGAAGCAAGTTCTTTTTTTGTATTTTCAATTTCAGTTTCAATATCTTTAAGTTCACGGTTGTTTGATGCCTGCTGATATTTGATTCTATCGGTAAAAAGAAGCAATATCCAGACAATAAACCATATAGATGCGATTTCAATTACAAGGATAATTCTACCCGGAACATCCGAGAAACTCATACCTATCAGACCGATTAATGTTATTAAAAGTGCGATTAAATCGGTTATGATTGTTTCAGTAGTGAAAGAAGAGAGAATTACCAGCAAAATAAAAAATGAAAATACATCAGGTGTTTTAGAGCGTAATATAAATATCAAAGAAGAAATACCCATAAATAAAGCTATTATAATTATAGGGCCTACAGTTTTTTTAATTTCTGTCATTTTGTTTGTTTAATAAGTTCTTTTGCATGTTTTAGGGATGTTTCAGTACTCTTTTCTCCGCCTAGCATTCTTGAAATTTCGTCAGTTTTTTTACTTTCATCAAGTTTTACTACAGATGTAATTGTTTTATCATCTTTTTCACTTTTTGAAATAAAAAAGTGAGTTGTTGAAAAAGCGGCAAGTTGCGGGAGATGGGTAATACATAATATCTGATGGTTCTTTGAAAGCATTTTAAGTTTTTTACCGACTACTTGTCCCATTGGGCCGGATACCCCGGCATCAATTTCATCAAAAATCAGAGTAGGTGTTTTATCCGCTTTTGCCAGAACAGTTTTAATTGCAAGCATTGTTCTGGACATTTCACCGCCGGATGCGACCATTTTTAACGGCTTAAGTTCTTCTCCTACATTGGTCGAAATTTCATACTCAATATTATCGATACCGTAAGAGTTAAAAGAATAATTACCATCAGGGCCAATTTCTCTTTCAACAATGATAAAAAATTTTGATTTTGCCATTCCGAGTTCTGAAAGTTCCTTTTCTATTTCTTTGGAAAGTCTTTTTGCCGAAATCATTCTTTTTTCTGAAAGTTCGAGTGATAATTTATTAAGTTTTGATTTTAAAATTTTTAGTTCTTTTTCCATTCTTGCTGTATTTTCGTCAGATTTTTCAAAGAAATTTATCTGTTTATTAATATAATCGGCATATTCTAAGATTTCCTTGATATTCGGTGCGTACTTCCTTTTCATATTTTTTATCAATTCTATTTTATTTATAACTTCTTCAAGTCTTTTCGGACTAAATTCAATATTTTCTTTATATCTAAGAAAAGTATCGGAAATAGCTTTTGTTTCGTCCAATATTGTTGAAATATTTTTTAATTCTGCACTATTTGAATTATCAATAGCTGAAAGATTTTCCATCAGCTTCCTTGCTTTACCCAACGTTTCAATCGCGGCTCCTTCTGTATCATACAAAAGTGAATAGATTTCCTGTGCATAATTGAAAAGTTTTTCTGCATTATTCAAACGGTTATATTCACTTTCAAGGTCAGTTTCATCTGTTTCGGATAATTTTGCACCTTCAATTTCTTTTAACTGGTATTTATAGAGATCAAGCTTTTGCAGATGGTCTTTTTCGGAATTTTTTAAATCATCAAGCTGATTCTTAAGAGCTGTAAATTTTTCAAAAGTATCTCTGACCTCAGCACTTAATACTTCAAGATTCCCATAGCTATCCAGCATATCTCTCTGGTTTTCAACTTTTATCAGTGCCTGGTGTTCATTCTGGCCGTGTATATCAACAAGTGCATCCCCGATAGCTTGAAGCATCTTTAGGGTGGAAAAAGTTCCGTTTATAAAGCATTTTGTTTTGCTGTCAGACGTAATTTCACGTTTAATTATAAGGGAATCTTCGGAGTGAATACCTGTTTCATTTAATAATTTCTTTATTTTAGGCAGGTTTTTTATATTAAAGACTGCGGTTAATTCACAAGTCTCGGCATTTTTCCTTATTACGGAAGTATTTGCCCGGTCTCCGAGAATAAGGCCTAATGCATAAATTATTATTGATTTTCCTGCACCGGTTTCTCCGGTAAGAATATTAAGGCCCTCGCCGAACTCAACGGTTAGTTCATCAATTATTACGTAATTTTTTATAGAAAGTGATTGTAACATTTTAAAGTCAGTACTCAGGATACAGGATACAGTGAAAATGCAGTACTCAGAGCACAGAATACAGAATACAGTTTATCATAATTTATAGAGCTGAATCCTGTGAGCTGTTATCCTGTGTACTGCCTTTCATAAGCTGTATACTGTGTACTGTATCCTGTATCCTATCTCTTTAGCCTCTAACGCCCCAATTAAGTTTCTTTCTTAAAACTTCAAAATAATCATTTGTTCCGATAGTAATTAATTTTATCGGGATGTCTGAATTTTGAATTTTAATAATATCATTTTTACTAAGATTTAAATTAATTTGTCCGTCAACGGATAAAATTACATCGCCAAGACTTGAATCTATTTTTACATCTACAATATAATTATTCGGAATGATTACAGGTCTTTGAGTTAAAGTATGGGGTGCAATGGGTGTTATTAGAATATTTTTTGTTGCCGGATGAACAATTGGTCCGCCAACAGACAAAGAATAAGCAGTTGAACCCGTAGGAGTTGAAATAATCAGGCCATCAGCAATAATCTCAGTGATGGATTTTTGATTTATTGAAAGATTTAATTTTATTACCCTTGCACTTTTACCATTTTTAATAACAGCATCATTCAAAGCAATAAAACTGTTTTTTAGTTTTTTATTTCTATAAACTTTGACTTCAAGCATGTTTCTTTCTTCAATTTTATAATTACCGGAAAGTATTTTCTTTAATGCAGAAAATACATTTTTGACATCGGTTTCCGCAAGGAATCCTAATTTACCGAGATTAACACCAAAAAGGGGTATGCCTTTAGTAGCAAGTTTTCTTGCCGAGGTTAGCATCATACCGTCTCCACCAAGAATAATAGCAAACTTTAGAGAATCCGGGATTTTTTGTTTTTTTAACCAACTTGACAACTTTCTTGAAAATTCAATTGCTTTGAGTTTTTCTTTGTTAGCAATAATTAAAATGTTATCCATATGTCCTCCATGTAATACTATTATGAGATTGCTTGAAAATCTTACAATTCGTCATTACGAGGTCGCCATAGGCGACCGTGGTAATCTCGTTTTAAAAATCGGGATTGCTTCGTTAACACTCGCAATGACGGCAAATGGGATTTTTTCAATAACTGCTGTTATTCTATTAAATTTTTCTCTATTTTTATTGTTTCACCGTCAGTATTAATAGTTATTGTCCCTGATTCTGATGTCGAAAATTCTTTATATTGTTTTAACTGAGCCAATACCCCTTGTGCCGGTTCATCGGTTGATATTATAGCAAATTCCGGAGAGATTTTTAATAATAAATTTCTAGAAAGAATCTTTTTACCATGATTAGGAACAAGTAAAATATTTGCCGGCCCGCATTTTACCGCCATTAAATTTTGAGTTTCCTTAGAGATATCACCGCATAATAGAGCTGAAAAATCATTGTAATTAATATTTAACGTGATTGAATTATCAAAATATAGCATATGTATTTTTGATTTTCCTATTTCAAAACTATTATTGACTGTAACTGTTTCAATAGGTATTTTATTATCCACAATGGTTTTCATTAATTCAAAGTATTCACCCCGCTCCTCAAAAAGTAATTGTTTTTCACCGGAGGAGAGGGGTTCGCTTTCTTTAGATGCCAAATCTTCCGTTAAGAATCTACCAATTCTAAAGTTCTTACATATTGAAATCAATCCTTTATAATGATTCAGATGCTGATTAGTCAATATTATAGTGTCGATTTTCATTACTCCTTTGTTCCATAAAAATGGGGACAAAACACTTTCACCTATATCATATCTTGAATCCCAGTTTCCGCCGCCATCTATAAGCATATTAGATCCATTTGGAAATTCGCAGTAGATTGAATTACCCAAACCGACATCCAAAAACGTTATTGATAAGATATTTTTATTTCTTAAAAGATTTTTAACTAATGGAAAAGTTGATAATATTATTATAGAAAAAACTACAATCCATTTCCATATTTTATATTTTATTTTAGGTAATCCAATAATAATTATATAGAACAATATAATGAAATATATAGTCGGAGTCGGAACTCTTATTGTAGAATGCGGAATATTTGCAAAATAATCAACCAAAAATATTATCAGAGAAACGAATCCGTTTGTAAGTTTTGCAGTAATAAATAATATAGGTGTGCCAATCAAACTTGCAAGATATAAAACAAAACCGGATATGAGTGCAATTTCAATAAGCGGAAGGATTATAAGGTTTGAAACAAGAGCTATTATTGAAACCTTATTAAAATAATAGGCCAGTAATGGCGCAACTGCAACCTGTGCGGCTAAAGATACCAAAAAAATACTTAAAATCCAATTGATAGCTTTGGGTAGTTTGTACTTGTTCAATAATGACAAGAATTTTGAGTAAAAGTATATTATTCCGATTGTTGCGGCAAATGACATCTGGAATCCGGCATCGAAAAGCGTAGCAGGATTATAAATTAAAATAATCAGTGCTGATAAAAAAATACTATGATAAATATCAACATTCCTGTATAAAAGCATCGTAATTATTACAACTAGAGTCATTACGGTTGCCCTGACAACAGGCGGATTGGCGCCGGTAATCATTGCATAAAATAAAATAACCGGTATTAAAAGCCCGAACGCTACTTTTTTTTTAATTCCTAAAATATTCCTAAAAATCCAGAAAAATATTAAAGCGATAAAAGCGACATTTGAACCGCTTACGACAAGAACATGCATAACGCCCGCATCTACAAATATTTTTTGAATGTACGGGGTAAGCCCGGATTTTTCCCCAATGGTTATACCGGAAAGAACTGAGGATTGTTCCGGTGAAAGATTATTGTCGTAAGAATCTAAAATATTTTTTCTTAGTTTATATGAAAGCTGCCAAATATAGGAGGGGTCTTTACCCAAAACCTTAATATTTTCTTTGTTTGTTACTGAAAGTATTGAATAAATCTTTTTTCTGGACAGATACTTTTTGTAATTAAAAGTTCCCGGAACCGTTGGGGCTTTTGGTATGAAGAATTTACCTGTTACTTTGACTACATTTCCATATTCTATATTTGTTTTTGCATAAACATTAACCAAGACAATTCCTTTGGTAGCAACATTAGAAATAAGTTCTGTTTTTATAATGAAAGATGTTTTATTTTCACTTTTTTCAGGTTCTGTAATAATCTTACCGGTTAAAGTAACAATATTACCAGATGCATTCAACGCTACATTATTATTAGGAATTCTATTGTATACATCAAATAATTGAAGTATAATGATTACAAAAATATATAAAACCGTTAATTTAATTAAAGAAATTTTCATAATATTAAAATATACTATCAAAAAACCATTGTAATATCAAATGATATAACTAGTAACGAGTAATGGGTAATGAGTAACGGGTAAAGAGGTAGCCCGCCACTAAGTCATTGGAGGAAAAGGTAAAGTCTTTAAAACAAAATAATAAAATACCACAATTTTACATTTTTAATTTTTAATTGTTTTTTTCTTGGAACATTTATAAGGTTTAGTTTGTCTTAATAGTTGAAGCTGGAAAAAATTAGAACATGGTACTAATGGAAGAAAATATTCTAATAGAAAAAGCAGTCAGCGGCGATGTCACTGCTTTCGAGCAGCTGATTTCCAACTATCAATTGAAAATCTTCAATATTGCCCTCCAGTTATCAGGTAATGAACCTGATGCCCGCGACATATCCCAGGAAGTTCTAATAAAAATATATAGAGAACTAAAATCATTCAGAGGTGAAAGTTCTTTTTCCGGCTGGTTATGGAGAATAGTCCATAACACATTTTTGAATGAATGTAAAAAATCATACAAAAAAAAAGTACCTCTCACCGATTCGATAGATTCAGTATCATATTATTTAAGTGACAATAGTAATCCTTTAGATGAAGTAGAAAAATCATATATGAAAAAACAAATAAAAAATGCATTATCAAAAATACCGCCGGAATATAGTATTACAGTAGTAATGTATGATATTCAGGGGTTTACATATAATGAGATAGCAGTGATAACAAAGTGTTCTATAGGTACTATAAAGTCACGTCTTAACCGCGGTAGAAACATGCTTAAAGAAAAATTGAAAATCTATAATTTCGGAAGGTAATAGGGTAGAGAGGTAGAGAGGCAGAAAGTTCATGGTTTGTAGTTCATAGTTCCCGCCACTTCCAACTTCGCTTTCTCCTTCGCTAAAGCTTCGAAGAACGAGAAAGCTACGCTGGACAAGAAACCGTAGGCGGGCAGGCATAGATAAAATAATAAAAACCACAATTTTGCATTTTTAATTTTTAATTGAATTTTGGGAACAATTTAAGTGTTTGTGTTGTCATTATATGCAAGAGGTGATAATTATGGCAGAATTTAATATAAAGAAAACAGTATGTGAGAATGTACAGAAAAACATAAATCCTTTTTTTGAAAAGAAACTTACATTAAATGAAATGGAATCTGTTTTGGATCATGTTAATCATTGCGATAATTGTGCAGAACTTTGGTATCAAATGTATAGTGCGATGGAAGAAAAGCATGATAGTGTGATAGCGGGATAGAGTTTACAGATAAAATAATAAAAACCACAATTTTGAATTTTTAATCCCGTAGAACGAGACAAGTTTTTAAATTTTTAATTGATTTTCTGGAACAATTTAAATGCTTAAGTTGTCATGTAGAGTGGAGGTATGAAATGAAAATAATCAAAAAAATGGTTTGCAGAGACGTGGAGAAGAAGCTTTTTCTTTATTTTACAGGAAACCTTGAAGAAAGAAAAATGAAATATATTAAGAAACATATAGATAGCTGCGAAAGTTGTGCCAAAGAATTAGTTTTAGTTAAAGAAATGATGGAATCCTTAAAATCATATCAAATCCAGGCACTACCTGCCGGTTATGAAAGCGAATTACACCAAAAAATGGTTAAAGTAAACCAGGAAATGCGCCATAAAGAATTGCTGAAGGGTTATTTTGTATTTCCGAAATTCAAATTTGCAGCAGCCGCAGTTTGTCTTTTATTAGTTGCGGTAACTACAATAGTTTATAATTTTTTAACGGCAAAAAAATATAACATCCTTATGCAAGCATCGGCATTCAATGTAATGAACATAAATGAACAGGGCGTAATAAGATTAAATATAAAAGCAGAAGAAAAAATGGAAAATGTTACATTAAAAATAGAATTAACTAACGGAGTAAGAGCATTTAAAAACGGACAAGTAGATATGGAACAAAAAGAAATAATATGGCATGGTAACCTTGACGGAGGTGAAAATGTAATTGCTGTTTACGTTAAGGGAGTACAGCAAGGTAACTGGCAGGCAAAAGCGGTATTGCAGGAAAAAGAAAAAACTACAATTAAAAAAATGAAGATACCGTTTACAATTCTTTAAAGGGAGGAAAAAACATGCCAAGAAAAATATTTTTAACACTAATAACAATCATAAGTATAATTCTTAACCCAATTAATAATTTACAAGCATTTACAACGAGTCCAAGATCGTATGTACAGAACCTTCCGTCAATTGGATTATTACCTGATCCATTAATGAAATCGGACGGTACAAGGATTACAAGTTCGTCCGAGTGGAATACACAAAGGAATTATTTAGTAGGTTTACTTAAAACATGCATTACAGGGACATTTCCATCCTTACCAAGCATGAGTGGAACAGTAGGGTGGGGAACTGGTTCAACAACAATAAGTGTTGGTGGTGTAGGAATAAGTCTATCTTTCAGTTATCCAAGTTATACTAGCGGTAATAAATATCCTGTACTTATCGGAACATGGAATTGGATGGACGATGTGTATGCTGCAACCAGTATGGGCTATGTAGGAGTTGTTGTAAATAGTATAGGTGATGATAACATGAGTAATATAGCCAGCGCATTTCCCGGGTATAGCTGGGGCGGTTTAATGCGTCGTGCATTTGTGGTAGGTGCTGTAGCTAAATGGCTAAAGAATCAAAGCTGGGTAGACAGCAGATACATAGCAACCTGTGGTCACTCAAGAGCAGGGAAAGTAGCATTATGGTCAGCAGCATTTTTTGAAGAAATTACTGGCGGAGCGCCGAATATGGGTGGAGTTGGTGGTGAGAATCCTTTCAGATATAGTACTAATGAATATAATACCGAAGTATACGGACCAAACACCTATGTTGGTGGATTAATAGATGGGAATTCGACAGGTTTTTTTGATTTCCATGGCAGAGAGAACAAACTACCGGTAGATGAGAACACATTAGCTGCGATCTGTGCACCGAGAGCAGTAATATTAGGAACCGCAGTAAATGATATTTTAGGAGGACCATGGGGTATACAACAATCATATCGGTCAGCAAAAAAAGTGTTTGATTTATTAGGGATACCAAATAAAATAGGAGTAAGAATGGACTGGGGCGGACATCACATAGATTCTACAGCGATTTATGCATATTGTCAATTTTTAAATTGGGCATGGGGTAGAACAACAACATTACCTACAGACATATACGTAAACTTATTTAGATTCAATTATACATTTGATAGCTGGAAAGCAGCACATCCGAATGACACAATTAATCCTGCAAACTATGCAACACATCCGGCAGATATGAGCGACTTATTAAAGAACAGCAGTAATGCAACAATAACGACAACATCAGAATGGGAACAAAAGAAAACATTATTAAAGCAGCAGATATCAGCGTTATTAGGAACCGGTCCAGCTAATAGTAGCTTTACATCTTCCAATACCAATTTTGGCGGTGCACACGATGGAATTACAAGTACTTCGGAAAATTATAAACCGATAGCATATGGGACCTTAGGGCGGCAAAATATACTTGTAAAGAACTCATCAGGAAGTAAAATACTTAATGCTTATCTATGTTATCCGACAGACAGAAGTACATATTCAACAGTGATATTCATAAATAACACTTCACATACAAATGGATTTTCTCCAAACGGTACAACCAGAGAACTCATGTGGCCATACTTAGAAGAAATGGTAATAAACAAAAAGGTAGCGGTACTAGGATATGACGTAATGTGGACCGGAATACGAATAGAAGAAGGTCAGAATTTTTATTCGAGATTTCCAAATTGGACAGCGATGGGCAAAAACATAGAAGATGTACAATATATAATAACAGCATTATTAGATTCAGCACAAAATCCGAGAAGCGGAGCGATAAATAAACAGCAGATATATACCTGTGGTTATGGAGTATCTGGCGGAGCAATAGCATTGTTGTCGGCATTATATGATGACAGGATTGCAGGAGTTGTACCATTAGCCGGAGTAACACCGCTTCGTACAGCTACATTAGGAGTAGAAGGGGTTAGAGCATTATCACACTTACATGGTTTAATACCTAAGTTGGGATTTTTTGTAAATGACGATTTATATCAGAATGATGCAAACAAAAACCGACTGCCGTTTGACTTCAATGAAGTGATAGCGGCAATAGCACCCAGACCGGTAACAGTAGTAACACCACGATATTCAACAAACATATTAGTAGACCAGGTATCAAGCATGATAACCAACTCTAAACAAGCATACAGTTTATACAATAAGAGTGCCAATCTTAATCATACAATAACAGAAACATATAATAATATAGATAAATTTGAAGGAAGTTATTCAACAAACAATTCGGCAGCAAGCAATGCGGTATTAAATTTAGGAAGTATTTTTAACGGTGTAGAACTAAAAGGCAGTGCGAGTGTAGCAAGTTTACCGCCGAATGGAACCAGCACAAGTGTAATCACGGCAGAGATAAGAGACAGGATGGGCAGGAAAACAAATTACAGCGGCAGTGCGGTATTTAGCATAACCAGCGGAGGTGGCAGCGGACAATTTACAACTGCGACAACAGTGAGTATCAGTAACGGTTTAGCAACAGCAACGTTAAGGTCAACGACCACGCCCGGTGATGTAATAGTAAAAATAGCGGTAAGCGGATTAAATGACTACACAATAAAAATAACTGTTGGTGCTTCAGATACGACTCCACCGACAGCAATAAACGACTTAGCAACTGGAACAATAACATATAACAGTGTAGTATTAAATTGGAGTGCAGTCGGCGACGACGGAACAACGGGAACAGCAACAAGTTACGATGTAAGGTACATGGCAGGAACGCCGATAACGAGCAGCAACTTTGCAAGTGCGATAGCTGTAAGCGGAGCACCGATACCTAAAGCAAACGGCGGCAGTGAAACGATGACAGTGAGTAATTTAAATGGTAACACGCAATATTATTTTGCAATAAAGGCAGTTGATGAAGGTGCTAATCAAAGTGGAATATCCAATGTAGTAAGCGGCACAACACCGGCACCGCCTGCAGATGCAATAGCTCCTGCGCAAATCACACTTAGTGCCGGCAGTGCAACGCAGACAGCAATAACATTAAGTTGGACCGCAGTCGGAGATGATGGCACAACAGGCACGGCGACCAGTTATGATATCAGATATTCCAACACGCAAATAACCGATGCGAACTGGGGTAGTGCAACACCTGTAACCGGTGAACCGGCGCCAAAAGTAAACGGTGGCGCAGAAACAATGGTAATAAATGGATTAACAGAAAACACGCAATATTACTTTGCAATAAAAGCAGGCGATGAAATACCGAATTGGAGTCCGATAAGTAATATAGCCAGCGGCAGGACATTATCACAAGCCGGCACAGTGGCAGAATGGCATTTTGATGAAGGCACCGGAAGCAGTGCAAGCGACAGTTCCGGGAATAGTAATACCGGAACATTAACCGGCAGTCCTGCCTGGGTAGATGGGAAAATAGGAAAATCGTTACAATTCGACGGATTGAATACATATGTAAGCGTAGCCGACAGTAACATTTTAGATTTAACAACCGGAATAAGTGTAGAAGCATGGGTAAAATGCGGAGACATAAGTCAAGATGGTTCAACACGCAGAGTACTAGACAAAGGAGCATATTTAATAGGAGCGAGTGACAAGGCATACTTTAAAATATTCAAAGGCGGAATAGCAAGCTCGGTAGAAAAGACATGGACATCAGCAGACGTCAATGTATGGCATCATCTTGTAGGAACATATGACGGCGCAACGCTAAAGTTATATCAAGATGGAGTATTAGTAAACCAAACCGCAACAACGGGAAGTATAGACACCAACACAACAACATTAAATATAGGTAGACAGCCATCGGGTGCCGGTAGATTTAGCGGAATAATAGACGAAGTAAAAATATACAACCGCGCATTAACGGATGCTGAAGTATTAAGTCACTATATACCGGCTGTAGCCGACACCACTGCGCCGGCACAAATAAACACTTTTGCAGCTAGTAATCCAACACAAACATCGATAACGTTAACATGGACAGCAGTAGGTGATGACGGCACAACGGGCACAGCGACAAGTTATGACATACGGTACCTAGCAGGTACATCTATAACTAGCGGTAACTTTGCGAGTGCAACACCTGTAACAGGAGTACCAACGCCACAAATAGCAGGCACACAACAAACACTGACAGTAAGCAATCTAACGGCAGACACGACATATTATTTTGCAATGAAAGTAGCGGATGAAGTTCCAAATTGGTCAACTTTATCTAATGTTGCAAGTAGTAAAACATTACCTACGGTGCCGCCAGCAATTGATACAACACCACCAGCTCAAGTAAACACATTAGTAATGAATAATCCGACTGTTAACTCAATAACACTTAATTGGACAGCAGTTGGTGATGATGGAACAACTGGTACTGCAGTAATTTATGATGTAAGGTATATAGCAGGTACACCGATAACTAGCGGTAACTTTGCGAGTGCAACACAAGTAATAGGCGAGCCAATACCTATTGCAAGTGGTGGTTCAGAAACACTTATAGTTAATGGACTTAATTCAAATACACTTTATTATTTTGCGATGAAAATAGGAGACGAAGTAGTAAATTGGAGTAATGTTTCCAATAGTCCAAGTGCAACTACATTACCGGCACCGCCTTCAGCTGATACAACGGCACCTGCAACAGTAAGTAATCTTTCAACCTTCAACATAACTGCATCATCAATTACATTGACTTGGACATCGGTTGGGGATGATGGCACAACAGGTACCGCAACAAGTTATGATATAAGATACATGGCGGGAACGCCGATAACAAGCAGCAACTGGGCATCAGCAACACAGATAACCGGCGAACTGTCACCAAGTGCAGCAGGCAGCGCACAGAGTATGACAATAAACGGACTTACTTCGGATACGGTGTATTACATTGCCATAAAAGTTGCAGATGAAGTACCTAACACAAGTTCACTTTCAAATGTAGCAAGTGGTAGAACCAGTGCATTACCATCTGTTGACAATCCACCGACAGTTGCGATATCAGCACCAGCAAACAATGCAACAGTATCTGCCAGTGTAACAATAACGGCAACTGCGAGCGATGATAACGGTGTTAGTTCAGTAGTGTTTTATGTAGATGATGTGTTAAAGAACACAGATACAACATCTCCATATACATATAGCTTAGACACAACGGGCTATATAAACGGAGCACACACAATAAAGGCAGTAGCAACTGACACAATAGCACAAACCACAAATTCACAAATATCGGTAACCGTAAACAATGTAACACCACCGGCACCTGACACCATAGCACCAGCAACAATAAACACGCTTGCGGCGGGTAATTCGACTGTTAATTCAATAACACTTAGCTGGACAGCAACAGGTGATGATGGTGCAACCGGAACAGCAACAAGTTACGATGTAAGGTACATGGCAGGAACGCCGATAACGAGCAGCAATTTTACAAGCGCAACACAAGTAACCGACGAACCGGCACCTAAAGCAGCAGGTGGAGCAGAAGCACTTACTGTTAACGGACTTAATGCAAACACACTTTATTACTTTGCTATAAAAGTTGGAGATGAAGTAGTTAATTGGAGTAATGTTTCCAATAGTCCAAGTGCAACGACACTTCCTTCGACACCTTCGGCTGACACAACACCGCCTTCTGCGGTGAATGATCTTGCAGTGAGTAATATAAATGTCAATTCAATAACACTTAACTGGACAGCAACAGGTGATGATGATGGTATAACAGGAACTGCAACTATATACGACATTAGATATGCGAATACACCAATAACCGGAAGCAATTTTGCATCTGCAACGCAGGTAACAGGTGAACCGGCACCGCAAGTATCCGGCAGCGCACAGAGTATAATAATAAATGGACTGTCAGCAAGTTCTACATATTATTTTGCAATGAAAGTAGCGGATGAAGTACCAAATTGGTCAAATGTATCAAATGTAGTAGTTACTAAGACATTATACGTTCCACCAGCATCAGATGTTACAGCACCGGCAACAGTGAATAATCTTGCAACCAGCAATGCAACAGCAACTTCAATGAAGCTTAGCTGGACTTCGGTAGGTGATGATGGTAATACCGGAATAGCATCAAGTTATGATATAAGATACGCTATCACACAAATAACCGAAGCAAACTTTGCAAGTGCAACACAGGTAACAGGTGAACCAACACCGAGAACAGCCGGTAGTGCAGAGACAATGACAATAAACGGATTATCAGCCAATACACAGTATTATTTTGCAATGAAAGTATTGGATGAAGCATCTAACACTTCCGGTTTATCCAATGTTGCAAGCGGAACGACAATTTCAATTCCTACAGTTGACAATCCACCGAAAATAAATATATCGTCTCCATATAACGGAGAAACCAATGTAAGCGGAATAAAACGGATTGTTTGTTATGTAGAAGATGATAAGGGAATCAGTAAGTTACAAATTTATATAGACGGTTCGTTGAAAAAAACCATGAATAGAGTCGACGGAATTTTACATAAAATCGGCGGAGTAGGCGATTATTTACATCTAACCGGTGAAGGAGAAGTTTATTGTTGGCAGAGCTGGGATTTAGATACTACTAAATATACAAATGGCTCACATAAAATAAAAGCGGTGCTTACTGATACCGCAGGTCAAAAATCACAAGCCGAAAGTACATTTAAAACATTCAACAGTAATGTAACCATAAGTACAATTTCGGTTGTAGGTGTGGGAGTAGATGCTGAGATACATCCTAAAGAAACCGTCATCAATCCGATGAAAGGCGGAAAATCAAGTATATCATATACCGTCGGAGATAAAGCGGCAAAAGACGGCGGAAGTGTACATGTAACAATAGAAATATTTAATGCTAACGGAGACCTTGTAAAAACGTTGATAGATCAGGATATGAATGCCGGTACTTACCAGTCAGTTTGGGAAGGTAAGAACTTCGATGACCAGGTGGTAGCAGGCGGCGTTTATATCGCAAGGTTAAGAGCAGGTAAATATACAGCAAGTAAAAAAATGGTGGTAATCAAATAGGTACCATGCCTACAGTCGAGATGTTTTAACAAACAAATCGAACTATCACCTGATGCTGAAGGGGCCTTCTAGAAGCCTCTTCAGCAGTCCAATCTTTTAACACAATCCTTGATAAAATTCTAGAAATATAATATAAATAACCGTTAGGGGTGTTATAGCCCCTAGCGGAATTTGTACAAATGAACCCCCATAGGGCGGAGTAAACAGAATTTTTATAATGAGATTATTAAAAAAACCTTTAAAAGTCAGTAACTTTAAGTTTGCAGAATATGTCATAACCCAATTTTATGTATTTTTACAGAAAATTGTAGTTGCTCATCTTGATGAGCGATTTTTTTGTTTTAGAAAGATTGCTTCCTACTTCGCTTCCACCTTCGCTCTCTCCTTTGCTAAAGCTTTGGAGAGCAAGAAAGCTTCGAAGAACGAGAAAGCTACGCAGGACAGATCGCTAAAGCTTGCAACCTTCGGGATTGCCGCAGCCGATTTTATCGGCTTCGCAATGACAGCGAAGAGAATTTTTATAATATTCGCAGCAATTGTAGTCACTTTAATTTCTCCGGTTTTTAGCGTTGGGACAACCGGTGCATCATTACTTAAACAGTTTGTAGGAGCCCGGGCACCCGGAATGGGTGAAGCATATACTGCAGTTGCAGACGATATTTATGCTCTTCATTACAATCCTGCCGGATTAATAAGGATAAGAAAAGAATTCAGTGCGATATATTATGTAGACCCAATCGTTAATTTTAGTTACGGACTTGTCGGATACGGACAATCTATCAAAGGTGTTGGTGTTTTTGCCGGAAGTTTATATATTTACGATGCCGGAAAGATAGAATTTCAGGATGATAATGATAACTTAAGAACATTCAGTGCACAAACTGACTATTTATATACGTTAGGTTTTGCACGAAATGTATTAAAAGGTTTATCTTGCGGGGTAAATTTGAAATTATATACGTCAGAATTAATAGAACAATATCATGCTACATCTTATGGTTTTGATTTTGGTACATTATATACTACTCCAGTAAAAGGCTTAAAAATAGGAGCAGCAGTCCAAAATATAGGAACGCCAATAAAATATATTGAGGAAAAATCTCCGTTACCGCAGACAATTCGCGGGGGATTAGCATATAGTTTTAAATTTTTAAGTGACTATAGGTTATTGCTTTCAGCGGATGTCGTAAAACCTTTAGATGATGAACTTAAAGAAAATTTTGGTATGGAGTGTACTTTTAAAGATTTGCTAGTTTTAAGAGCTGGTTATAAAATAGGTAGTGATAACGGTAGTTACAGTTTAGGAGCCGGTTTAAAATGGTCCGGATTGCAAATTGACTATGGTGCTATATTACAAAAATTTCAGATGGTAAATCCGATTTCTCTAACTTGGAAGAAAACCAGGAAAAAAATAGTACCTATAAAAGTTGAAGAAAAAACAGAACTGCCGGAAGCCGTTGTAGAACAACCGGTGGTTAAACCTGAACAGGTACCAATAGCAGAAGACGGGGGTCAAAGTATAGATCAATTAACAAAACAATTTAATACAGTTTGCAGGAAAGGGCAATATCTTAAAGCATTTGATATTGTATTAGAATTAAACGAAATAGATATAGAAAATTCAGAATATTGGGAAGTGATGGAAAAGAAATTAAGTAAAGTTGCAAAAATAATACCTTCGAAAACAAAAGACGGCAAGATACATGGTTTAATAAGAAAAGCAATAAACAGTTATTTAACGTTGGACGGGAACGAAAGAATTGCAGTAATAGCAATAAAATATGTTTTGCAGCTGGAACCTCAAAATCAGGATGCAATAAATCTGAATAATATAATTATTCAGGAATATCCCGGTATAGTAATAGCGGAAGAAACAATTCCAGGAAGAACAATAATTGAACAAAAACTTTCTGCAGCACTTGATTATATATATGAAGGCAAATATGACAAATCGGTAAAGGAATGCGATGATGTCTTAGCTCTTGAGCCGGATAATGTAATGGCATTAAAGAGAAAGGGTTCTGCATATTATGCACTCGGTAAAAAAACAGTAGCAAAAGAATTATGGGAAAAAGCGGTTGAACTCGCACCCAATGATCTCGAGGTTCAGGAATTCTTGTTAAAACTAAACAAAAATGGAAACGGAATAGTAAAATAGTGCGATAGTGCCCGCCCTTTGGGCGAGCCTGCCTAACGGTAGTCAGGGTCTCGCCCCGTGTGTATCGGGGCGGAGGATAGTGGGATAGTCTTTTTGACGTCATCCTGAGAGAAACGCCTGCCCGCCTACGGTTAAGTGGCGGGAAGGATCTCGTATTTCTAAGAATCAGATTCTTCGTCGCTACGCTTCTCAGAATGACTTCAGAACAAAAGAACCATAGAACAGCAGAACATCAAAACAAGTTTTCTTGGAACATTTTATATGGTTTAGTTGTCTATATTAATGAGAAGCAAGATAATAAGAGTTAAATTGCCAAACTTACTTAGTGAGTTTTAAACATTTTTTTAAATAAATCGTCTAAATAAGTGAGAAGAAATAATTAAAAAATAAGATATTTATATAGTTTTTTCAATGGGTACTCTGAGCTGTGAAATAAATTTCCAAATAAGTATAAGAATTTATGTTATAGTGAAAATAGGGTATCTATTATTGGCAATACAATTGTAACACTAAGTAGTTACATACATAAATAGTTATACAGTTCTTTCAAATACAACACATTTATAATAGAGCAAATATTAATTATAAAAGACCCCGTAAAGTAATGTTGATTATGATATATTTTAAATA
>MGVS01000117.1 GCA_001800605.1 Elusimicrobia bacterium RIFOXYD2_FULL_34_15 | reverse complement strand
TACTCCAAATCTACCGGAAGCAACCTGAACAATTGTATTCTTACTATATTTATAAAGTTCTTTATGCAGGCCACCCTCGCCTGTATTGTAATAAATCCCGCATTCTTCAGCCGCTTTTGCCAAAGCACGGCATACGTTTAATGAAATAGCGCCATAACTCATTGCTGAAAAAAGTATAGGTGTATCAAGTTTTAATTGAGGTGGCACATTATTCTTTATTTTATGATTATTTTTTAATTTTATATCCTTATTATTAATAAACTCAATCTCTTCAGGCTTACTTCCTAGATACGTTCGTAACTCCATCGGTTCACGTAATGGATCAATTGACGGATTGGTAACCTGCGCAGCATCAAGAAGTATATGATCCCAGATAATTTTATAATCTTTATCCGTACCCATACCTGTTAATAAAATTCCGCCGGTTTCTGCCTGTTTATATAATTCTTTAAGTTGTTTTTCACTCCAGTTACGATTTTTTCTGATTGTCTGGGGATATTCAGAAACGCTTAATGCTCCCGTAGGACACATTGTCGCGCATCTCAAACAACCTACACATTTTGAAAAATCGGTTTCAACCTTATTTGTATCCTTATCGAAAGAATGTGAATCAAATGCGCATTGTCTAACACAGACCTCGCATTGAATGCATTTATCCGGATCTCTAACAACTGTAAAATCTGGAAATGTTAATGTTTTTCTCATATTTTAAATACTGATTACACAGATTTTAAAAAGCGATTACACAGATGAACTACTACTACTATTTATGATTCCTAACATAACCGATTGCCGGTTCGCCCGCTTTAGGGAAATACACATTTCCTTTAATTGGACAAGCTTCCTGAATTGCACATTCCTCGCTTGCAAGGTAAAATTTTGTTCCTGCCCTGGATGCAACCAAAGGCCTTAACTTAATTCTATCTGTAAATCCGAACATCATTTTACCGTCGGCAACTATTATAGCGGACGGTCCGTTTATAAGAGCGCTTCCATAAATTACCCGCATCGTCTGATAAAATTTCTTCTCATCTTCGGACATTCTTTCGATTTCAGACCACAACGGAGGACACAAAATCTTGTGAGCAATTTCTATAGGTAAATTGTGCTTTCGTAAAAGTAAATCAAAAAGATATAGTATTGCTTCTGAATCGGTGCGGAGTGTGAGTTTATATCCAAATCCTTCAAGATATCTTTTGTTTATTCCGTAAGATGAAATTTCTCCGTTGTGTACCAATGAGAAATTTAAAAGTCCGAAAGGATGTGCGCCACCCCACCAGCCGGGAGTATTCGTTGGAAACCTATCATGCGCAACCCAGCAGTATCCGGCATATTCTTCTAATCTGTAAAACTTCCCGATATCCGAAGCAAACCCCACTCCTTTGAATATCCCCATGTTTTTACCGGAAGATATAATGAAAGCACCTGACAAAGCACCGTTTATTTTCATGACCGAACGCATAACTATATCTTCTTCAGTCATTTCATAAAAATGTTTCTTTATACCTTCTTTTACTCTAACGAAGTATCTCCACAAAAGCGGACGATTTATAATCTCTTTTACAGATTTTGTTGGAATCGGTTCCGATTTAACAATATCAAATTCCCGTTGGAGTTGATTTTCAGTTTCTTTTTTCACCAGTTCATCATTATAAATGATATGAAAACAAAAATCATCCTTATTTTCGGGATAAATTCCATAAGCTGCAAATCCGCCGCCAAGACCATTTGCCCTTATAAACATTTTCTGTATTGCGCAAATTATCTCGCTACCGGAAAAGCGTTTACCGCTTTCATCAATTATGCCAGCAATTGAACACATATTATTTTAAATACAATTACACAGATTTTTTACATCGATTACATAGATACGACAGTCGTTACCTAATCTGTGCAATCTTGCCCTTTAATCGGTGTAATCAGAGATTGTTAAATTTTTTAACAATCTTAATAAACGAAAAGCATTTCTCTGTATTTTGGAAGCGACCAATATTCATCCCCGGTTTGTTCTTCTAGAGCATCAACAGTTTCTCTAAGATCGGACATTAAAGGAAGAACTTCTTTACAGTAAAAATCTGCCTTTTCATCTTCATCTTTTATTTTTTCTCTTCTATCGAGTGTAGCTTCAAGTTTGCCAATCTTTTCATATAGTTCTGCTACAAGGGTAGAATATGCAGCGATCATCTCCGATTCTTTTTTAATCACTTTAGCATCTATCCCCTTTATTAAACCTAAATTTTTAACCGACTTTGAAATAACACTCTGATATTTTACAGCACTGGGCAATACAATTGTTTTTGCCATCATTAAAGCTGTTTCAGCTTCAAAGTTAACAACTTTTATATATTGCTCCAATAGAATCGTATAAATAGATTCCGATTCTACTTCGCTTAAAACATTCAATTTTGCAAATACTTCTTTATTTTTTTTGCTAACTAAATCTTTCAGAGATTCAGGAGTATTTTTCTTATTAGGCAATCCTCTTCTTTTTGCCTCTTTTTCCCATGCGGGATCGTAATTATTCCCTTCAAACCTAACAGGTTTTGTTTCGGTTATTAAAGGTATAATTGTTTTTAATACAGCTTTATTAAAATCCTTTTCCTTTTTCAGATTAGTCTCTAATGCGATATAAAATTCATTTAAGATATCAGCAACAATTACATTTAACGTGTAATTTGCCATTGCGATAGAATGCGAAGAACCAACTGCTCTAAATTCAAATTTGTTACCTGTAAATGCAAACGGTGAAGTTCTGTTTCTATCACTGTTATCTCTGCTTATTGCAGGCATTTTGCTGATTCCAAGATCTATAATCGCTTTATCACTATAATCTGTTTTCTTATTTGTTTCTAAATTATTTAAAATATTTGTTAGCTGTTCACCTAAAAACACAGAAATTATTGCAGGCGGAGCTTCGTTTGCACCTAATCTGTGATCATTACCTGCTGTTGCTACTGTTGCTCTTAATAAATCTGAATATTTGTAAACAGCTTTTATCGTTGCCATTAGAAACGCCAGAAATTGTAAATTCTGATGCGGCGTTTTTCCGGGTTCAAGCAGATTATTACCTTCGGAATCTGCCATTGACCAGTTATTGTGTTTTCCGGAACCATTGATACCTAAAAACGGTTTTTCATGTAACAACAATGCAAGATTGTGCCTATTTGCAACTTTTTTTAATGTCTCCATCAATGTCTGGTTGTGGTCTGTAGCAACATTGCAATCTTCATATAACGGTGCTATTTCGAACTGAGCAGGAGCAACTTCATTATGTCTTGTCTTAACAGGAATACCAAGTTTAAAAAGTGCAAGCTCTGAATCATGCATAAAGGCAAGAATTCTTTCTCTAATACTGCCAAAATAATGGTCTTCCATTTCCTGACCCTTTGGCGGTTTTGCACCGAACAAAGTTCTACCTGTTATAATAAGATCCGGCCTTCTATTATAATAAGCTTTATCAACTAAAAAATATTCCTGTTCCGGTCCAACAGTTGAATAAACTCTTGTAATTTTTTTGTTACCAAAAAGATGCAATATTTTTACTGCAACTTCACTTAGTCTGTCAATCGAACGAAGAAGCGGAGCCTTTTTATCTAGAACTTCACCTGTATACGATAAAAACACGCAGGGAATACAAAGGGTTGTACCATTTACACCTTCAGTTAGAAAAGCCGGTGATGTCGGATCCCATGCGGTATATCCTCTCGCTTCGAATGTACTTCTTAAACCACCGCTCGGAAAACTTGAAGCATCTGGTTCGCCTTGTATAAGATTGCTTCCGGAAAAACGTTCTATAACTTTTCCTTCTTTACTAAAGCTCAAAAAGCTGTCGTGTTTTTCCGCTGTTAAACCTGTCATCGGATGAAACCAATGTGTAAAATGTGTTGCACCTCTATCTATTGCCCATTCTTTTAAACCCTGCGCAACCTCTTCTGCCAATGTTGGATCAACACGTCCGCCTTCTTTGATAATTTTCTTTAACGCTTCGTATGCTTTGTAAGGCAAATATTTTTTCATTGCCTCATCATTAAAAGAATCTATACCGTAAATATCTGAAATAGGTTTGCCTTTCATTTCCGTACTTATCGTCTGACACAGCTCCCTTTGGTTAGTAATTTCAGAAATAATTATTTCTCTATCTGACATATTAACTCTCCTTTACCCCATCAAACACATCTCTAACGGGATTTTATAAACTTAAAATATTATACTAAATTTGAAAAATCATGTCAATGCTATCGCAAAAAACTCATCACCTCCCCTTTTTGAATATGTTAAAAGTATAATTCTTATCCTATTGCAACGTTCCCGGTTTCTCCGGTTCTTATTCTGACGCATTCATTTAAATCCAATATAAAAATCTTACCATCACCCGTTTCTCCGGTTCTAGCGCCTTTTATAATAGCGTCAATAGTCGGTTTAACAAAATTTTCATTTACAGCAATTTCTAATTTAATTTTTTTCAAAAGATTGCCATTTTCCTTTATCCCCCTATAATACTCTGTAACACCTTTCTGTCTGCCATGACCCAAAACCTCACTCACAGTTAGTAAATTAACTTCTGCTTTATAAAGTTCTTGCTTTACTTCTTCCAATCTATATGCTTGAATAATCGCTATTACATATTTCATTTTTCCTCCCTGATATAATTAATATTATATCAATCAATTAATGTATACGCACTTTCTTTATGCTGTGTATTATCCAGACCCATCATTTCATCTTTTTCTTCAACTCTTAGACCCATTATTTTATCCAGAATTTTAAGCAGTATATAAGTTACAGTAACTGAGTAACCAATAGTAGCAATAACTCCGATAAATTGGATTTTTAATTGCGATGGATTACCAAATAATAAGCCATTATTCCCGGCAGCATTAACTATTTTTTGAGCAAACAAACCAGTTAATAAAGCACCTAAAGTTCCGCCAACGCCATGAACTCCGAATGCATCAAGACTATCATCATATTTAAATTTTTGTTTTATTACAACAACTGAAGTATAACAAACCAGGCCTACCAAAATTCCAATAAAAATTGCAGAAATGGGTGTAACAAAACCTGCCGATGGAGTTATTGCAACCAGGCCTGCAACCGCACCTGTTGCACCACCAAGGACTGTCGGCTTTCCTGCAATTATCCATTCGATAATTATCCAAGTCAATGCCGCTGCAGCAGCTGCTGTATTTGTCGCAATAAAAGCAGAAACTGCAAGTTCATTTGCTCCCAGTGCGCTACCGGCATTAAATCCAAACCAACCAAACCACAACAAAGATGCACCTAATAAAGTAAAAGTCATATTATGCGGTGGTATCACATTGTCAGGATAACCCTTCCGCTTACCAATCATTAATGCAAATACTAATGCAGAAATTCCGGAAGAAACGTGGACTACCGTACCACCTGCAAAATCTAACGCTCCCATTGTTCTAAGCCAACCGCCCATTCCCCATACCCAGTGCGCTACCGGATCATAAACCAGTGTAGCCCATAATAAACTAAAAACTACAAAAGTAGAAAATTTTATTCTTTCTGCAAACGCACCTGTAATTAATGCCGGAGTAATTACTGCAAACATCATTTGATAAACCATAAATAACTGATGCGGAATAGATGCAGCATAATCCGGGTTTGGAAGCATGCCTACACCTTTAAGACCAATCCATGAAAGATTACCAATAAAACCCCCGATATCGGGCCCAAATGCTAAACTGTACCCAAACAAAATCCATTGAATGCTTATCATACACAAAAGAAAAAACGATTGCATCATTGTTGATAAAACATTTTTTCTCCTGACTAAACCTCCATAGAAAAAAGCCAACCCCGGCGCTGTCATCAACATAACAAGCGCCGTAGAAATTAAAATCCAAGCTGTATCACCATAATTTATATTTGTGCTCATTCCCCCTCCTTTTACAAATGTTTATTCAATTGCTTAATCAAATGAGATTTTTTAAGCAAAAATATTTAGACAGAATATTTTAGATCAGCTTAAACTATACCTAATCTCTCTTTAACTATCTTTGCATAAACTTTATTTATACGACCTGTCTTAAGCCACCGCTCTAAAGTAGGCACTTGAATGTCTATTTTTCTTGACAGGTCGTATAATGTATATCCGTTTTTTTCTTTTACAAGACGGATTTTTTCAATTAATTCTTTGTCTTCCATACTTTAAATTTAAATTATCTTATCCTATAGCTTCACTTCCTTCTTCACCGGTTCTTATTCTAATACATTCAGGAAGATCTTGAACGAATATTTTACCATCACCAATCTTACCGGTTCTTGCACCTTTAATTATTGCATCAACAGTAGGTTTAACAAAACTATCATTAACTGCTATATCAATTCTAACCTTTTTAAGTAATGTAACCTCACTAATTGCTCCACGATAAGTTTCTTTATATCCTTTCTGCTGACCACAACCAATCACATTAGAAACAGTCATTTTATGTATTTCTGCATCAAATAAAGCTTTTTTTACATCCGGCAATTTTTCCGGCTGAATTATTGCAATTACCATCTTCATACTATCCTCCTCAATTATTTCGTTAAAAATGTTTGGAAATCTGGATATGCTTCCATCCCATGTTCACCTACATCAAGCCCTGCGATTTCTTCTTCGCGACTTACACGTATACCAAAGAAAATTTTTATTATAAACCACGATATTAATGCAACAACAAATGTAAAAACCCCTACGGCAACAACACCGATTGACTGAGCAAATAATAATTTGGTGCCACCGCCAAAAAATAAACCATTGCCGGTAGTTCCCGGCATAATTGAACTCTGAGCAAAAAGTCCTACCGCTATAGTTCCAAAAACACCATTTACCAAATGCACCGAAAGAGCACCAACAGGATCATCTATTTTTAATTTGTCAAAAAACAATACAGCGAATACAACCAAAATTCCGGCAATTAATCCTATAATTACAGAAGAACCTACACTCACAAAAGCACAAGATGCAGTAATAGCCACAAGTCCTGCAAGACATCCATTCAATATCATTGATAAATCTGGCTTTCCTAAAACTATCCATGCTGTAATAGTTGCACTTAAGGTTGCTGCTGCTGCTGCACTATTTGTCGTAACAGCTATTCTACCAATATCATTGAAAACTGCAGCCATAGTAGAACCCGGATTAAATCCAAACCATCCGAACCATAACACAAAAACACCCAATGTTGCCATCGACATATTATGTCCATATATTGGATTTACCGAACCGTCTACGCGATATTTTCCAGTTCTAGGTCCAAGAAGTAGTATTCCGGCAAGCGCAGCCCACCCGCCAACCGAGTGAACTACACTGGAACCTGCAAAATCCCACATACCTAACTTCTGTAACCATCCACCACCCCATATCCAGTGTCCGGTAATCGGATACATTAAACCAACTATAATAAAAGAAAATATTATAAACGAATAAAACCTTATCCTTTCAGCTACTGCGCCAGAAACAATAGTTGCAGCAGTACCGGCAAAAACAAGCTGAAACAAAAACTTTGTCCATAAAGGAACAGATGTCCAATTTAACGCTGAGTAAACCCCTTGATAAGCCATCCCAGTAGCAGGACTATTATCAACCCCAGAAACACAAAGTAAACCCTTTAGCCCTAAAAATACATTTCCATCTCCGAACATCAATCCCCATCCCAAAATCCAAAATGCTAAAGAAGATATGGCAAACACTATGAAATTTTTCGCAAGTATATTAACAGCATTTTTAGCTCTACACAATCCTGATTCCACCATTGCAAATCCAAGATTCATAAAAAATACAAGGAATGCAGTTACTAAAACCCAAACTGTGTCCAATGCAATCTTATTATTCAGAATTGCATTATTAATATCCTGAGTAAACGTTATAGCGGAACCGACAGTATTAGTTTCAGCTATAGCATTCGACGGCATTATAATTCCTAAATAAAACAAACATCCCATTAAAAATAATTTTATATATTTTCTAAACATAATTTTCTCCTCTTAGAAATTAATATCCAACTGGGTAGTGAACTGATTGTTGATATTCACCTTATCGTTATTATAAATAACGTACCCAAATATCACACTGGTATTTGATGAAAATGTGTATGAAAAACCCGGAGTAAAACTACCGTAAAAACTCTTACCTGATGCATAATCCAATGAAGTCCAGATTTTAGTTGTCAACATTTTGTCCCAACTTACTATTACTCCATCATTCGCTTTCTTGCCATTTTCATCCACCAGCAACTTGTCGTTTCCGGTATAATATCCAAGCGATAATCTGCCAATAGGTAAAAAACTTTTTGCTATCACTGCATATATGATGTTGTAATCCGTAACATCTTTTTTTGTTCCAACATTAAAAACTCCGATTGCTACGGCAGGCAAAGATTTTTTTTCCGGAATACCATACTTGGCATTAAACAAGAAAGGATTAACCGCCGGTTCTATAATATCAATACCTACTTCCAGATTATTATAAATTCCATAAGTTAATCCAACATCGGTCCCCAATGCGTATGCCTTTGTATCGTTTTCCAATACAGAAAAGTAATTATCTATCCCCAGATGAACCGTTTTATAACCTTGAATATCGGTTGACGGATTCCAGATCTGAGTTGACGGAGTAGCATTTAAAAACTGCATTATCATCATTTGAAAGCATATAAGAATCAAACATCTTAAATTAGACATGTTATTTCCTCCATTTAGTTACCCGCCACTTCCACCATTACAACTTTCTTGCCCACCAACGGTTCAGTGGTGGGGGCTCGGCGGGTTATTTTTTTGCACTCGAAGTTCGGAGCTACTGCACCGAACGAGACTGCAACCCCGTTTTACGGGGTAAATCCTTATGTTTTCTCCAGTAGGGGACTCAATTGTTGACCCGCCACTGAGTCATCGGCGGGTTATTTTTTTGTGTCTCCAGTAGGGGACTCAAAAAAATAAAAAATCTACTACCCAACTTTGGGGTAAGTAGACATCTTTGGCTTAGAGGACAACAATGTCCCAAAATATTCAGTTCTATATTATACAAGTAAATAATCATAATACTTGGAAACCTTTTTCAAAATATTTTTTTTATGTTTAATAACCATCGTGTGTGAAATACTTAACATCTCACCGATTTCCCTAACCGTATATTCATCATACAGCAATTTAAAAATTTCTCTTTCAATGCTACTTAAACCATTATTTGATATCTTTTGAAAAATTGTATTTTCTTCAATTGACTCAAGAATAGGCACAGAATTATCGGGAATTATTTCTTCATAAGATAAACCGTCATCGCCAATACATTCATCGATATTAATGAATCTGCATTTTTTATCTTCATTAATTCGCAAATAATTTCTTAGATAGAAATAGCATGACTGAATAACATAGCTTTTGGTTTTGTTATTAAAACCCCTCTCGTACCATCTCTTCCATAGATGCAAAACCATTTCACTCAATAAATCATCCTCATCCATATAATTATTATATCGACTAAATTTAAAAGCTATTTGTCCCAATTCTACTTTAACCTCTTTTAAAAATTTCTCGAAATTCATTTGATTCTCCATTTTTGTCAAAAATAATCAGCTCTTCATTTTCCATTAATGTCCATTCAAACCCGGGAAGTTCTTCTGAACATATAATACTTAAGCCCTTTTGATTAGAATGATATAACGTATAATATTCCCTATCTTCACAGTAATTTCTATATCCAATTAAGTTTTCCCCATCACTTAGAAGGAATGTCAACGAAGTAAATTTACATTTTTCTTTTATCTCCTCTATAACTGATTTAATAATTTCCGGATATCTTTTTTTACTTACGTTTGCAATTTTACTTAACAGAAATTTTAAAAACCTTTCACTATCAGTTGTTCCTTCATAATTACAGTTAGATAAAATAAGTTTTTCAGAATTATAAATAGTCCCGTTATGGCAAAAAACAAAATCATCAGATATAAACGGATGTGTATTTTCTATCCTTAAATCGCCTTCCGATGCTTTTCTGAGATGCGCAACAGTAATTTTGGAATTTGAGATTATTGCTTTATGCGAAGATGCAACAAAACTATCAATATCTTCCAAAACATTTTTGCAACTTCTCCCAAAATGAACAGCACGTTCTCCAAGATATCCTGCAATGCCCCACCCGTCCTGATGACCTTCTGTCATATTCTTTTTTATCCTTCCGGTTAAAGCAAGTTGCTTGAAACTATCAAGCAACGTATATGATATTTTGTCTTTTGAAACAACACCTAACATTCTGCACATACTTTACCTCCTAACTAAATTTTGCTTCAAAATTTACCCGTAGGGTCGCTAGCATAAAACTCAACTAAGAGTTTTATGCCGTCTTGCGAGTTACCCCGCAAAGCGGGGCCACCAAATCTAAAAATGTCTTGACCCGCCAGTAATCCGCCACTTCCGCCAGTCAGTCGGACGGACTCCAAAATGTTTATCCGCCTTCGATAAACGTGTCATCAATAAACATGGCTATTCGCCATATTGCTGATACATCTTCG
>MGVS01000116.1 GCA_001800605.1 Elusimicrobia bacterium RIFOXYD2_FULL_34_15 | reverse complement strand
CCCAAAAAACAAGCCCGCCTTGCCAAACTTTGAAAACATCTAAAAAATTATCTCTAAATTCACCCCAAGAAATTAAAACATAAAAAATTCTTGCACCAATAATAGAAAAAATAAAAACCAAGAATGTCAGCGATTCTATCAAAGATGCTGAAATATTTATTTTTTTTCCATAATACAAAAGTGTTTTAAACCCAATAAAAAAACCAAGTGCAACAAAAACACCGTAAGTATGAATCTCAACAGGACCTAATTTAAAAAGCGTCGGAAACATAAAAAACCAAGTTAAAAGTTAAAATAAAAATTTCAAATTAAAAATTCGTGGTTATATTTATTAATATATGATTAAAATGATTTAAAACTGATTAACAAAGCTGATGAATTATTAATTTTTAATCTGTGCAATCGTCTTTTAAAATCTGTGTAATCAGAAATTGTTAAATTTTTTTAACAATTTCATTATATCAAAAATGAAAGAAATAACAATAAAAAAATCCCATTTCTATAATATGGGATTTTCCAAATAACCATTCCTTATACAATTACACCTATAAGTGTATATATTTACACCGTATTTGTTAAGCGTATTTTTTGATTATTTAAAAATTATTCGATGAGTTTCTTGGCGAGTGTTTTACAGGCGTTATTCAATTCTTTATCAGAGTTTGCTCTAATGTTTTCTGACTTTAATATATTACCGGTTTCAACATCAATAAGATTTGCTATAATTAAATAAGAATCTATTATTTTTGAAATTGTTCCAACTATTATTCTCTTTACCATTAAAACTTTTCCAATCTGCACTGCGTATTTAGAACTCGTAATATCCACTTGTTGTAATGACATTTCAGATATAACTTTGTCAACTTTATCCGCCTCTATAACATAATATCCATGAGTATTTTTAAGTTCACCTCTTATATAGTCAGTAACAACTAACATTTCCGATGCAAATACATTTCTTAATCTAAAATTGATGACTGCAATATTTTTTTCCTTTTTTATTAGTTTTTCCATATTTTCTAACTGTATTTGAAGCTTTTGTTTTGCTATAGTTAAATTATTATTAGCAGAATCGTATTTCTTATTTTTATAATCATTTTTTGCATCTTCTAATACCTTTTTTGCTACTAAAGTATTAATCCCTTTATTAATGGCTTTTTCTATCATTTTTTCAATTTCAAGAATATTATTTTCTATTGTTTCTTTTTGTTTTTTTATTTCATTTCTTTTATTTTCTTCATCTGCTAATTGTATCTGTAATTTCTGTTTTATTGTAACTAAACTATTTATTGTATACTCGTATTTTTCTTTTTTATAATAATTTTTTACATCTTCTAACATCTTTTTTGATTCTGAAACATTTATCTCTTTACTGATAGCCAAACTCATTATTTTTTCAATTTCAAGAATATTATTGTTTATCATGTCTTTTTGCTTTTTATCTTTTTGCATCGTAATTTCTTCATTCTTTCTCTCTTCAAGTAGTTTTTTAGTTTTCTCCACATCTTCTCTTGCTATCTTATGATTCGCATCTTTTATATCAACTTGCGACCAATAATAAATAGCTCTCTTAGGCATATTTTTTGAATAATATTTTTCTCCTTTACTATACGGCTTTTGTGAACCAAATCTCACGGTAAAAGAGATTTTATGTGTAAGTTCATCCAACACTGAAATATAACAGTAATCAATCTGTCCCTGAAACGCTTTAATACCTATACCAGCGGTGATAATATCTGGTTCATATCCGATTTTGTAACCGGTTCTCAACGCTATAAGACTATGGTACCAATACTCAATTCCAAGATGTGTTTTCATGCTATCTTCTTTGGGGAACAGAACATCTCCCGCTATAAGTAAAGTATGATTATTTAAACCAAGCAATTTATATCCAATGCCTGTTCTTAATATAAGTGGCAATTGATCTGCAATATCTTGATATTTTAGTCCATTCCCTATATTTTGTGCTGAAATACCTAAGGAAAATTTATCATTAACAGTACGAACTATGATTCCAAAATCACCAGATACACTATTAGCTGAATACTGTTCCCCTAATTTGCTTTTGATAATTTTTGCATTACCGCCTAAAAAGACATATTCCCCAATATTACTACCCAGACCTAAACTAATCGCCATATCCTGTGCTAACTTTACGGTTCTACTTGTCCCATCAAGATAATTTATGTCAATATCACCACCATCAAACACAAGTGCTCCTAAACTCAAAGTTGCTTTTGGTAACACAGGATAAACGAATCCTGCAAAACCATAGTAACTATCAATAAGTCCTTTCCTATACATTGTAGTTAGCTCAGGATTGATAATATAATTAAGCCCTGCGGGATTAACCGAAATAAGTCCTGCGTCATCAGATACAGCACAAAACGCAGAACCCATCCCGACTGTTCTGGCACTTACATCTTCCAATAAAAATGAAGCACCAGTCTTGCCGATATCTGCTTTGAGGTGGGTTAAATACAAAAAATTAAAAGTTAGAAATGAAATATAAAAGATTTTTAATTTCATTTTATTACCAACACTTTTTTCTTTGCTTTATAATTCCCTGCTTGTATATAAACAATGTATGGGCCGCTTGCGACCACTTCACTTGCAAGATTTTTACCATCCCACTCAGCGATATATGCTCCTGCTGTGATTAGTTGATTATCTACAATATTTTTTATCTCTCTGCCTGAAAAATCATTTATAGTTATTATAACAGCTCTTGTTTCCGGTAATTCATATCTTATATACATTTTTTCATTCTTTGTAGGATTAAAAAGGTTATTGTAAAGTTTTATGTAGAGTTCATTACTTGTAGAGGTTATTTTATAAATTGATGATATCCCTGATGTTGAAACATTACCGGCATCATCTTTTACTTTTATTTCAACTGTAATGCCTGTCACGAGTGGATAGTTTTTGTCAATATCACCCAACTGTATAGAACCAGTTAAGTTGCCGGTTGCATCAATAGTTATACCGCTTACATCAATACCCGTGGTTAAAATATCACCTTTTTGGTCTTTAATAAGAATAGAATAAATTGAACTGCCTGCTTCTGTAGTTCCTGAAACGGAAACCACATTACTAATTAGACCAGCAGAAACAGATACATCCGTTGGGGTTACTGGTAAGGATAAATCAATTATTATACCATCGCTACTATCTGACCATTCACTATAAAGCCCCGCACCATTCTTTGCCCTGACTTTTGCATAATATATTTTACCGTCCAGACAATCTATAATTGTTGAAGTTAATACATTGCCTACATCAGCATCAAATTTATCATTTCCATTAAGTGTTGTGCTAACTCTTAACCAATATCCAATAATATCTGATTCCGGATCAGCAGATGTTCCCGGTGTCCAACTAAATATAATACTTGAATTTGTAGAATATATTCCTGTATCAACTGGTACTGTCGGTACCCCGTTGGGTGGTGTAGGTTGGACTAACTGCCCATTTGAGTTTGTGACACTTCCTTGAACCCCATCGCCATTTTCTGCTTTCACAGTAAAGTAATATGTTGTTCCAGTAGCCAAAGTAAGACTTGTTTTTGTAACAGTTGTCGCTGTACTATTATTTACCCATCCACCAGTTAGTTCTGTGCCGCCAGCAGTTGTTCCAATAGCATACCAATACTTTGCTATGCCACTTTCTGCATCTGTACAAGTGTCCCAATTAGCAGAAATTTGAGTCGTATAATCCGTTTGTAAAATATCTGTGCTTGTCCCATCCCTGACAACTGACGGAGCAGACGGGGGTGTTATATCATTTACTACATCAGGTGCATCTATTAAATTACTTGGTGTTCCTGTAGCAGAAGCACTCCATACATCGTATGCTTCAAAATAATAGACATAATCAGTTGCAGGAGATGTTAATGTTCTTGAAGAATAATACAATTTTCCGTCGGTGTATGTTACATCGGCAGGATCAACCGCAGTCATCGTAAAAGGACTACCTGCTATATTCGTTCCGCCTTTCTTGATATACAACCTTGGATAACCACTATATGGTGCATCATTATCAGAATCGCTATAACTTATCCTATATGCAAATGTTGTATTATTAGGTAAACCAATCACCGGATACACACCTTCACTAATATAATTTACTTCGTTTGTCCATGAAAGCGTTGGATAATTATTTATTACATCAGGTGCATCTATTGAATTATTCGGTGTTCCTGTAGCAGAAGCACTCCATATATCATATGCTTCAAAATAATAAGCGTAGTCGGTACCAAGAGATGTTAATGTTCTTGAAGAATAATATAATTTCCCGTCAGTGTATGTTACATCGGCAGGGTCAACAGCAGTCATTGTAAAAGGACTACCTGCTATATTTGTTCCACCTTTCTTGATATACAATTTAGGATAACCAGATGCAGGGGCATCGTTATCAGCATCACTATAACTTATTCTATATGCAAAAGTTGTACCAATAGGTAAACCCATTGCTGGATATATACCGGTATCAGTATAATTTGTTTCACTTGTCCAAGAAAGTATCGGAATATTTGTCCATTTAACATATTTTAAATCGTAATATATATTATCGTAATAAGAAATATGTGGTCTATTATTTGTATCAAGGGCTATAGATGTATAAGCCCCTACATCACCCGACGAATTAACCGTTTCAATACTCCAATCGGTTCCTGTCCAACTGGCATATTTTAAATCATAGTTTGTTTCGTCACGATAAGAAATGTGTGGCCTATTATTTGAATCAAGCGCTATAGATGTATAAGACCCCACGTTACCTGTCGAATCAACTGTTTTAATAGACCAACCTACTCCTGTCCAACTGGCATATTTTAAATCGTAATATATATTATCGTAATAAGAAATATGTGGTCTATTATTTGTATCAAGGGCTATAGATGTATAATAGCCTACATAACCTGTCGAATCAACTGTTTTAATAGACCAACCTACTCCTGTCCAGCTTGCATATTTTAAATCATAGTTTGTGGCATCATTATAAGAAATATGTGGTCTATTATTTGTATCAAGCGCTATGGATGTATAAGACCCCACGTTACCTGTCGAATCAACTGTTTTAATAGACCAACCTACTCCTGTCCAGCTTGCATATTTTAAATCATAGTTTGTTCCAGCACGATAAGAAATATGTGGTCTATTATTTGTATCAAGCGCTATAGATGTATAATCTCCTACAACACCCGTTGAATCAACCGTTTTAATAGACCAATTAGTTCCTGTCCAACTGGCATATTTTAAATCATAGTTTGTGACATCATAATAAGAAATATGTGGACTATTATTTGTATCAACTGCTATAGACGTAAACTCACCCACGATACCATTAGAATCAATTGTAGAAGTAGAAAATACTGCATATAAAAAATAATTATTACAAAAAAAGAAAACGATAAGATAAAAGTTAGAAATTAAAAATCTTTTCATTAAATTATTTTTTAAACATTTTATTACTTATTTTTTATTTGTTTAATACCTTTAATATATCCCGGTCGACCAGTAACCTCTGCAGTTGTTTCACCAAACAGTAAAAAAACAGATTTTTTAACATTATACCTCGGAATCAGTAATATATCACAACCAGCTGATTCACAGGCTACTAATGCAGCTGAATTTTTAGCATTATTAGAGTCATCGGGCGGGATAACAATAGAAAGTATGGAAAGCAATGATGAAAATAATAAATCAATCGAACTTTTCATAGAATTTCCATTAGTAAAAGTTATATTATCCGCGACCTCACTACCTCCAATTTTAAATCCAAAAAATCTAGTAATCGTTGCTCTGCCTTTTACATCTTCATTACCAACCTCAATGTCTGCTTCAAACTTAGGAGTAGTAACCTCTGATATTTCTAAAGGTCTCCCGTACTTCAAACTATTTATACTCGTACAAGATATTACTGGAATAATTAATAAAAATATTACATATACTTTCACTTTTTCAAAATATTTAAACATATTTCACCCCCGAAACTTACTTCTTTAATTTGATTTGGGGTCAGGTCCCGCCTACACAATAAGAGTTATACGGGCAAGCTTTCATTTTAACATTTTATTACCTGACTCCGTCCATCCCCTTTTATGTAACAATATTTTTCTCTATAACAGATTCACCTCTAAGTACTTTTATTTTATTTTTTTTACCAGCAGGACATTCAAGAAGAAAATTATCTAAAGATTCAATGCTATTCATTATAATACCATCAATAGAAATTATAATATCTTCTTCTTCTATTCCTGCTTTTTCTAATGAACTTTCAAATTTTATTTTATTAATCAAAATACCATATTCATTTGGTATTTTATGTTTTGTTATAATCTCAACTGGCAAATGGCTTAATTCTATCTTTTCTACAAAAAGACCGATATCTGCTCTTTTAACTTCACCTTCTTTTATTATTTTATCAACAATTCTTTTAGCTAAATTTATTGGGATTGCATATGATATCCCCTCTCCGTAACCTGCAAAAACGATACCTATAACCTCACCATTGGAATTGACTAGTGCTCCACCAGAATTCCCTGGATTTATTGCTGCATCCGTTTGAATACAACCATGTACTCTTCCACCTGTCTCAATGAGTACATATCTTTTTAATGCACTTATTATACCCATTGTTAATGTCTCTTCTAAAGATAAAGGATTACCTATTGCTAACACAATCTGCCCTATTTTACATTCTTCTGAGTTCCCTAATTTCGCAGGTACCAATTCTGATGCAGATATTTTTAATAGAGCTACGTCAGTTAATACATCAATTCCTTTTATATCTGCACCAAAATATCTACCATCGTTTAGTTTTACACATATATTATTTACATCTGCATCTTTAACTACATGGGCATTTGTAATTATAAATCCATCTGTTGATATTATAATTCCAGCACCTCCCACAATAGAATCTCCAAAAATCCCTTTTTCCTCCGCCTTAATACTAACAATGCTTTTATTTACCGATATATATATTTCTTGCAAAATTTTCTCAAAATCATTTATTATATTTTGCATTTTCCCCCCTTTGAATCTAATCTTTATTTTTTTTATTTTGTACCATACTTAACCCTGCTATTCCGCCACTTGCTACTGCATTCGTTGCTAATATTGCTTGATGCGCATTATCACTCATTGAAGGTAACCAAACATATGCCTTTACTCTTTCACCAAACCCACCTGTAAGTAAGTTAGAATCCTGTATCAAATGAATAGCAATACCTGCATATACACCTGCTATAGAAATGGTTTCGTATTTCTTAACAAATTGTTCAATTTTATCCCAAATAACATCATGTTCTTCCGGAAAATATTTATATATTTCATGTATTAATCTAAAACTAAATCTTAAAAGAAATTCAATACCTAATGCCATTACCAAACTATGTGTTAGTGGATTTCTATGCCATCCTGCACCTTTTCCTACAATTTTTCCGGCAGCTAAATCAAGGTCAGGAGCACCTCCCTCAAAATCTATGCCACCACCTGTTAGCAACGCAAAGAAAATAAAAGTAAAAACATACAAAACAGATTCAATTATTACTCTTTTTTTCTGTTTAATATCAAGAGTAACAAAATTTTTATATAATAATTCTATATTATGGTAAGTTTCTTTTGATTTATTCTCAATTTCACAAAAATCTTTTTTCAGTGTATTGCTAATACCTTCTTTTTTATATTCCTTGCATTTTAGTTTTATCCATCCTACGCTTTTTTTTACATTTTCATAAAAAGATTTCCCTATATCATACTTATTTTGCCATACTTCTTTAAATGAGATTTTCAACAAGTCAATAAAAATCTTTTTTAAGTCATCTTTTTTCATGCTTTCCAATGCAAAGTGCATTTCACCACCAATATTTAATAATCTTTTATCCCAATACTCTTTATAATTTTTCCATTCCAGTCCTTTAGGATATAATGCTGATGTTTGCATTTTCCCCCCTTAAGCAATTTTGTTTTTACTAATACATTCTTCACTCTCTACTACTTTTCCCAATATCTACCATAAGTATAAAAATATATTAAGATTCTTATTGAGGACCAGCATTAGAAACTGGCGAAGTTAAAAAAGGTTGATAATTAAATATTCCTGATGAGCTATTCGGAGAATATATATAATTAGCTATAGTTGTTGATACAGTAGTATTCCACCAATTATTAGTAATATCAGAATCACCTAAATTATTGCATTGAATTATATAGCCATTGCTAGTTTTTTCTAAATTACAGTTATTTAATATAAATTGTGGAAATGGTGACGACATAACAAATATTGTAGCAAGCGATGCCGGAATACCATTATCCCTAATATTGCAATAAGAAATATCTGTTCCTCTTTGAATATTAATACCTCGTTCAATATTACAGTATTTTATCTGACCACTCAAATATGAATATAACACATTACTATTATTATCTTTAAATGTGCAATTTGTTACTTTTGAACTACTGTTACCATGAATATGTATTCCCATACTATATTCAAATATAACATAATTAATATCTACTGTTCTTTCATCACTTCCTAAATTAACACCTTGATAATCACCGGGATTAGGGGATACCTTATTGGACGTAAATTTAATAGGGCTTGCGGAAGTACCAAGAGCCGTTACATTCCCAGCAAATGAAAAAGAATATGAACCTGAAAATTTTATTTCTACTCTTGGTTCTATATACAGATTACTATTATCTGTTAAATTGATATTGCTTACTACAATGTAAGGACTATTTACTGAAGTTAATTTATAATTACCAACTTCATAATTACCATCCAGGGGAGAAGTTAAAATAGTCCAGTTAGAATTATTTGTGGTTGCGCTTTCTAAATTACTTATTTTTTTTGTTTTTTTCTTTACTGCTGAAACTGGTCCAAAATTAATTCCGCTACAGAATAATAATGTTGAAGTAAATAATATTATTACTATTGCCATCGTAGCGATTTGCGTCTTTTTATCTTTATACATATTAATGCCCCTTAGAATAAGTAAAATCTTATTCCAGTATTTGCTATCCATTCAAAACCATCTACATCCCCTTTATTTAAATTAATATACGAAGAACCTGCATCAATATTTATAGCTAATTTTTTGGATATATTATATACAATCCCAAAATATAATCCGGGCATTGTTCCTTTACCTTCATCACTCTGCAAAGAGTTTTCTTTTATAGGCCCATTATATGTAATATAATACCATTCACCAGCGACATATAATATCATCTTATTATCCAAGACAATATTATAATATATCCTTCCACCACTCAAATAAATATTCCAATCTTCTTCAAAACTTCGGGCATATCTTGGCTCAAAAATAAATCTTTTTGATAAATTCAATATTAAGGATATATATGGATTACCCAGTCCAATACCAAATTTATTGTTGGAACTTTTTTCATATTTTATACTTTTTCTATCTTGTCCTCTTGTACCAGTTAATATACCAACCAAATCAGATGATGCATTTACCAATTCTGATGCTTCTTGGCATTGAACATTTTTTGAATTTTCAATTTTTCCTGTTTCAACATCTACTATTGATGCTGTTATGTGATAAACTCCTTCCAATTTTGATAATACACCTACTATCATTTTTTGTACGTTTAAGATTTTTCCTATTTGCACAGCACACTCAGAAGTTGTACATCCGGATTGCTGGAAAGAAGCTTCTGCTAATATCTTATCCATATTCGCTTTTTCAACAACATTATACAGTCCAGCACTTACAAATTCTGTTCTTAGAAAATCAGCAATTATTGAAGCATCTGCTTGAGATACGTTTTTACCAGAAAATTCAGCAACAGCCAAATTTATTTTATCTTTTTTACTATTCAGATTTGTTTTCATCATAACAGTAAAAATCCGCACTTCCGATGGTTTTGTCCACCCATTTATATTATGTGCTGATATTCGCCAGTAATACATCTTTCCATCCTGTAAATAATTTTTAGGCACTTTCCATTTTGTTGATTTTGGATATGGTTTTGACTCCAAAAGTTTATTTGTGCAACTATAATCTAAGTAAATTGCTATATTGTAATAATCGGCATTTTCAACTTTCTGCCACTTAAATTTAGGAGTAATTGTATTTATAATTTCTTCTTTAGCAGGTGAAATTAATTCCGGTAAATTTATGTTTTCAGAATATAATTTATGAATAATAATAAAAATAATATATAAACCAACAACTAATTTATAGTTTCTCATTTTTTTTCCAATTTTTATAGGTCATTTTATAGTATATTTACTATTCTTTTGTTTTTATTCTGTATAAAGCAACACAGGGATTACCTGCCTTAATTTCTATATTTACACAAAATAATTTCATATCGGATATATCCAATGTTTTAATTTCAATATCTTTAATCATTTCAGCAGCATTAGATACTAAACTGGCGGATGCATAAAATACACCACTATCTTTTCCGGGATATCCTCGTTCTTCAATCAATTTATTTTGTAATTTCTTTGGTAAACGATCTAAAATCTGATATGCCGTTATAAGCGGGTTGGTATCAGGATATTTCTTACATACATCTTCTAATACTCTTTGAACATCCGAAACAATTTCACTCGGCATTATTTTCACTTTTTCCTCCCATAAGCATTTTTTTCACTAAAGCATCTCTGGTTCTTTCATGCTTTTCCAACATCTATTATAATTATAATGTATTATGCTCTATATGTCAAGTTTTATATGACATATGGTATATTGTGAATTTTATTGATATTGTT
>MGVS01000115.1:10529-10749 GCA_001800605.1 Elusimicrobia bacterium RIFOXYD2_FULL_34_15 | reverse complement strand
TTTGAAGTCGCCGAAGGAACGACAGCTTTTGTTTTCGATACTTCGGCGGCGCCGGATTTTACTTTTCGGGCCGGACAGTATATTGAAATAGAACTGGAAAACCCGCCCTATACCGATGAGAAGGGGAACGAGCGCCATTTCTCAATCGCCTCGAGTCCGAATGACAAAGGAATCTTGATGGTGGCGACCAGAATGAGGCCTTCGGCTTTCAAGCGCAGTT
>MGVS01000115.1:0-10441 GCA_001800605.1 Elusimicrobia bacterium RIFOXYD2_FULL_34_15 | reverse complement strand
ATTTCCCGGACAAAGTTTTAATCCCTATCCATCATTATCAGAACCTGCAGAAAAAAGTTTTCCAGACCTCTATAAAAAAGTTTTGGCAAGTATGGAACCACACCAAGCAGTAATAGTTGCGATACCGGACCATCAGCATTATTCCACAGTGATTGAAGCTTTAGAAAATAACCAGCATGTGCTTTGTGCAAAACCTTTGGTCCTAAAATATGAACACACTCTCGAAATTGAACAACTTGCGTTTGAAAAAGGATTATTTGTAGGTGTCGAATACCATAAACGCTTTGACCGCAGGGCATTGCTTGCTAAACGTCATTATTCACTGGGACATTTTGGTAAATTTGTTATGGGTGAAGCAAAGATGATTGAACCATATTACTATAGATATTCAAATTTCCAGAACTGGTTTACAACCGACAAAACCGACCCGTTTGTCTATGTAGGATGTCATTATGTCGACCTTGTTTACTTTATTACAGGACTAAAACCTGTTGAAATTTCTGTTTCAGGCGTTAAGGGTAAATTTCCAAACGGTAACGAAGGATTTCTATGGGCTAACGGCCGTGTTGTGTATGAAAACGGTGCAATTCTTTCAGTTATTGACGGTCTTGGTTACCCGGACGACGGTGCCGGCAGTAACGAACAGTGCTTAAAAATGTTTTGTGAAGGCAAAGGAAAAACGGGATTAATTGACCATGATGATCAATTCAGGGGCGTTATACATAGCTATATAAAAGAAGGTATTGGTTGTGCAGGTTCATTTTACAATTACATAAATCCTGATTTCTTTAGATTGGCCCCATGGGAAGGCAAAGGTTATAAACCGGTAGGTTATGGTTATGAATCTGTAGCGGCTTCTATTAACACAATTTATAATATTGCAAATGAAACAGCCGGACTTTCAAAAGACAAATCGCTTATTAAAAGACGAAAGATGATCAAAGATATAGATGAGAAAGCCTTAATAGCAACACCAAACAATAGTTATATAAATGAATTGGTAACCGAAGCAGCGAGAATGTCTATTCTTAATGACGGGGCTATGGTAAAGATACTTTACGGCAAAAACCCGCATATAGAAATGCGGAAATAAGTAATGAGTAACGGGTAACGAGTAACGAGTAATTGGGTTTTCTGATTTAAGTCTTTTTAACTCGAAAACTCTATAACCCGATAACTCTAAAACATTTTTTAATTGATTCTTAGGAGGAATTATGGCAGAGTATGATTTAACACCGGTCAGTGTACCAAAAGTAAAAACCAAATATCGCACAATTAAAACAAAGATTCCTGTTCCGGAGTCATTACCGATTTTTGAAGAATTAAAACGTTCCGAACCGCGATCAATGATGGGACAGCCGCCTGTAATCTGGCATAAAGCGGAAGATTTTATTGTAAGCGATAGATGGGGTAACCGCTGGATTGACTGGTCTTCGGGTGTATTAATTACTAATGCAGGGCATGGAAGGCAGGAAATAAAAAAAGCACTTATAGAAGCTATAGAATCCGGCCTCCTTGCAACATATGTTTTTGTACACGAGAAAAGAGCAATCTTATCAAAAATGTTACGAGAACTTTCCCCAGACCCGGATAACTACAGGGTATTTTTACTAAGTACCGGCAGTGAAGCAACCGAAAACTGTATTAAACTTGCAAAAACTTATGGGTTGGAAAAACACGGACCGCATAAAAAATATATGGTTTCATTTCAAAATGCCTTCCATGGCCGAACGCTCGGAGCACAGCTGGCAGGCGGAAATGAAAGACAAAAGAAATGGATGGTTGACCGTGATGTAACATTCGTCCAGGTACCGTTTCCAGATGGATATAAAAATGAAAATACTTCCTTTGACCTTTTTTTAAAAACATTAAAAGAAAAAAATGTGGATCCTAAAAACATAGCCGGCGTAATTACCGAATCTTATCAGGGCGTCGGTCCTGATTTCTTCCCGGTTGAATATGCGAAAAAAATGGAAGCATTCTGCCGAGAACATGATATTGTTATGTGTTTTGATGAAGTTCAGGCAGGGTTCGGCAGAACAGGTAAAATGTTTACGTTCCAGCATTACGGTGTAAAACCTGACTTAATTGCATGCGGAAAAGGTATCTCGTCATCACTTCCTATTTCTGCTGTAATCGGACGAAATGATATTATGGATATGTATGCACCGGGCTCCATGACTTCCACACATTCGGCATCACCGTTACCTGTAGTTGCTGCTATTGCGAATCTTAAAATTATTGAAAAAGAAAAATTGCCCGAACGCGCTGCCGAATTGGGTAAAATTTTAATTCCTGAGATAACAAGAATCCAGAAAAAATATCCTAAAGTTTTGGGATGTACTCAGGGTATGGGTTTGGTTGCCGGTATTCAGGTAGTAAAACCGGGGACAAAAGAACCCGATAGCAACACTGCTACAAAGATTAATGTTGCTTGCCTTCAAAAAGGATTATTGATGTTTGCGCCAGTTGGTATTGCCGGTGAGTGTTTGAAAATCGCACCGCCTTTAACAATTACCGAAGAAGCATTAAAAGAATCTATAAAAGTTTTCGAAGAAGCAGTTGATGAAATTTTAGGTAAATAATTATATTTTGTAGTTGCCAAGCATGCTTGGCTGAAGCTAGCTGTCATACTGAATCAAAGTGCCCGCCCTACGAGAATGAGCGAGGTCTCGCCCCTTTGGGGCGGAAAGCATCGCGGTTTTAAAGACACGATTCCCTGCCTCCGCCAGTTGGCGGAAGGCAGGTTCACCATGCTACGGCCCAGAATACCTTTATAACAGTAGAACATCAGAACAATATTTTATTATAGGTTACCTACGAATTAAATAGCTTTTTCTCCTTCCTCTGATGTACGGATACTTACCACTTTTTCAATCGAATTATAGACAATTATTTTACCGTCACCCTGTCTACCGGTATGAGCGGTCTTTTTTATCACTTCAATAATTTCATCTGTATCCTTGTTTCTGCAAATTATTTCTATTTTTACTTTTGGGGTAAATTCAACTACATAATCGCCGGAATGATGTGGATATGATTCATCCTTTTCTTTTCCGAAACCTTTGACTTCAGATACAGTCATTCCATGAATATGTATCTCGTGTAAACCGTCTATAACTTTTTGTAACATAAATGGTTGAATGTACGATTCAATTTTTTTCATTTTGATTTTCTCCTTTTGTTAAAATTCGACTTCTTCACTTTCAAACCAGCCATATAGCGCGGGAAGTACAATCATAGTGAGACAGAAAGAAGAAACAAGTCCTCCCAATACTACCGCTGCAAGAGGTTTTTGTATTTCCGCTCCCGGTCCGCTTGCAAGCAGTACCGGTATCAGCCCTAATGTTGCAGTCAAACTGGTCAGAAGCAATGGACGCAATCTTACATCACATCCTTTAATAATAGCTTCCTTTAGTTCCATGCCTTCACGTCTTAACTGGATAAAGAAAGCGACAAGAACTGTTCCATTTGCCACAGCAATTCCAAAAAGGGTAATAAAACCAACGACGGCAGAAACACTCAATGTTATATTGAATATAAAAACAGTTAGTATGCCTCCTACCCAAGAAAAAGGAAGATTTAAGATTACTAGTATTGCAGGCTTAATTGCACCGAAGGTGGAAAACAACAAAATAAATATCAGCAATATCACCAGGGGCACAACCAAAGCGAGAGTTTTCATCGCTCTTTGCTGGTTCTCAAACTGTCCTCCCCAATCTATGAAATATCCGGATGGAAGAGTTTTCTCTACTTTATTGAGTTTTTCTTTCGCTTCGGCAATAAAACTACCCATATCTCTGCCTCTTACATTGCACTCAACAACAACGCGTCTCATACCATTTTCGCGGCTTATCTGATTTGGCGCTTCTACCAGATTAAATTTTGCGAGCTGCCCTAACGGTATTCTCTGTCCAGTAGGATTGGTTATAAGGAGATTTTTTATTGCTTTCTCATTATTCCGCCTGTTTTCCGGAAAACGAACACTTAAATTAAAACTACGATCTTCTTCAAATATTGTACTTACTGTTTTACCTCCAATCGCAGTTTCAATTACTTCATTGACGTCGCTAGCATTTATTCCATAGCGGGCTATAGCTGTCCTGTCTATATCTATATCCATCTGGAGAAATCCGGATACCTGTTCTACTTTCAAATCGACATTTCCCTTAACGCTTTCAATAATATGTTCGATCTCTTCTGCTTTTTCACTAAGAAGATTTAAATCATATCCAAAAATTTTAATAGCAACCTCTGACCTAATGCCTGAAATAAGCTCGTTTACCCGCAACGCTATCGGTTGTGAAAAATTGAGTTTTATACCAGGAATTTTGCTCAGCTTTTCCTGCATTTTGCCGATAAGCTCACTTTTGGACTTTGCTTTCCAAAATTCCTTTGGCTTGAGAATTATAAAAACATCATTCTGCTCGGGACCCATTGGATCTTCTGAAATCTCCGCTCTGCCGGTTTTCGTAACTACGGTACTTACTTCAGGAAATTCAAGTATTTGCTTTTCAACAATTGTTCCAATTCTCGTTGATTCATCCAACGAAACAGTAGGTATTTTTACTATGTTCAATGCGATAGATCCTTCATCAAGATAGGGAAGAAATTCCGTGCCAACAAACTTGAAAAGATATACTGAAATCACAAATACGGCAATTGTGATACCAGCAGTCGATTTTTTGTATGTGATTGCTTTATTCAAAACAGGAAGATAAAATTTCTTTATCCAACGGATCACAACGCTTTCTTTTTCCTTCTCACTGCCTTTAATAAAATATGAACCTATTATCGGGATAATAGAAAGAGACACAAGCAAAGAACCTGCCATGGCAAATATCAAGGTAAAAGCCATCGGTTTGAACATTTTACCTTCCACCGCTTGAAGAACAAAAAGTGGAACCTTGGTGATTATTGTAATAAGTATTGCAAAGAAAACAGGCCGCGCAACTTCTATAACGGCATTTAGGCATATACCTGTCTTTTCTTTTAAAATATTTCCTTTCTTTTCAGAAAGATGTCTGAACATATTTTCTGCGACCACAATACTCGCATCTACTATCATTCCCATTGCAATGACAAGCCCTCCCAATGACATCAGGTTAGCAGAAAACCCAAACAATTTCATCATAATAAAAGTAATTAAAGCAGATAACGGCAGTGAAAAACAAACAACGGCTGCAGTGCGAAAATCGCCTAGAAACAAGAAAAGCACGAGCATGACTAGTATGACACCTTCAATAAGAGCCTTTGTCACGGTATTGATACAGGCTTTAATTAATTCAGTTCTATCATAAAAAGGATTTATTTTTATTCCTTGAGGCAAGCGTTCCTGAATCTTTATTATTTCCTTTTTCACCAAATCCACAACATTCTTTGAATTACCGTCTTTTAACATTATGACCATACCGCATACTGTCTCACCTTTTCCATCGCGTGTCACAGCTCCCCAACGGATTTCATGGCCGATGCCTATACTTCCTATATCCTTAACATAAACAGGAGTGCCATTATTAGTATTAACTACTATTTTCTCTATATCAGAAATTGATTTTATCAGGCAATTCCCACGGACAACTATCTGTTCCTGTCCTTTAATAATATAATTTGCCGGCGCTGTTGAGTTGTTCCTGCTGAGAGCTTCTGTTACCGATTGTAATGTTACGTTATATTTAGATAGTTTGTCAGGATCTACTATTACTTCATATCTCTTTGCAAACCCGCCGAATGAATTGACCTCGGTAACACTTGGTATTGAACGTAATAACGGACCTACTACCCAATCCTGTACTGTTCTTAGTTCGGATAAATCAGTTTCATTCCCTTCGAGCGTATACTGATATATTTCACCTAATCCTGTACTTATAGGACCCATTTCAGGTTCAAAACCCTGAGGCAGGGATTCCTTTGCAAGCTGGATTCGTTCAAAAACTATTTGCCGAGCAAAATATGTATCAACATCATCTTCAAATATAACAACAACCTGAGATAATCCCGCTTTAGACAAAGAGCGAATCATTTTAACTCTCGGTAACCCGTTCATTTCCCTTTCTAAAGGTGTAGAAATTAACCTTTCCACTTCCTCCGGCGCAAGACCCGGTGCCTGTGTCAATATCATAACCTGAATATTGGTTACATCGGGAAATGCATCAATGGGCAATGTTTTCCATGCTACTATCCCGCCAATGACAAGTATGATAGCGAAACAGATTACTAAAAATTTTTGTTTAAATATAAAAGAAATAAATTTATTCATAATTTGTTCTCCATTATTTTATTCCGCACACCCTTCTCCCATCTCTGATTTCAACAGTTCTGATTTAAGTAGAAAACTGCCTTCTACAGCTACTTTATCTCCCTGTTTCAGACCGCTGAGCACTTGTATGTAGCCATTATCTTCAAAACCTGCCACTATCTCTTTTGTCGCAAATTCTTTATCTCCGTTTGAAACAAATACAATTTGTTTATCTTTCACTTTTTGTAAAGCTTTAGACGGAATAGACAGAAATCGTCCATCATTAATAATTATTTTGCCGGTAACATACATATTGAATTTAAGGAGATATAACTGGTTGTCTATTTCCGCTCTTACTTTAATAGTTCTTGAAGTTTCATCAACCCTCGGTGATATAAACACTATTTTGCCGGAAAATATTTTTTCAGGATATGCTATAGTTGTTACTTTTATTTTTTGGCCTATCTTTACATTCCCCATATCTTTTTCATACATATCGAAGTTTGCATTAATAATACTGAGATCAGATATGGTAAATAAAGAAGTAACTTCGTCTGCATGCTGGCCTTGTTTAATGGTAACTCCTGTTATCATTCCAGCGACTAAAGAAACTATCTCTTCGCTTGAATTGGGAGTCTTTATAGTTGCCAAAATAGTTCCTTCTTTAATAATATCGCCATACATAGCTTTTATTTCCGTTATTTCACCGGCAGTTTTCGGTGTAACATGAAATATTTTTTCGGTATCTTTTGCTATTTCACCGGTAACATCAAGAGTATCTTCCATAATACGGTATTCGGCCTCTTTCACTTCGAGCCCTATAATTTTTCTTGAAGCTTCGTCAATAGTTATCTTTTGTTCTTCTGAATGCATTCCTTCCTCTGCGTGCTCTGTATCTTTTTGCTCTTCTTTAATAGTATTTGAATCTTTATTGCAACCTGAAATAACCAGAATGAGCATAATTACAGCAATAAACTTTGTAAGTTTTTGCATTGTATCCTCCCTTATATTTCCTTTTAAATTCATTCTATTTCCTCACCGATAACTCGTTCCATCATCGCAATTTTGTTTTCATAATTTGTAATTGCTTCGAAATAATTTAACTTAACATTTCTGACAGTTTTCACATTATCCAGATATGTCAAAAAGTTTGCTTTCCCTTCCTTGTACTGCAAATCAATCAAATTCTGAATTTCAACAGATTCATCAACACTCTTTTTAAATATCTCCACCTGCTTTCCGGCAGATTCGGCTTCAATAAAAACGTCGTAAATGTTTAGTTCCAATTGCCTTCTGAAGTAATCCACATCATTTTCAGCTTTTTCTGTATTTATTTCCTTTTCCTTGATTTCCCCTGAATTTCTGTACCATATAGGTATTGAAAATTCCAGGCTTGCTCCTAATGGTTTAGGACTTCGCTCTTCCCTTGAGAAAATCAAACCAACGGTAGGATTTGGTAATGTGTCCAGTCGCGCAAGATTTCTCTCCTTATTACTCATTCTGACCATTGCTATTCTGAATTTCAGATCAGGGTTCCGAGAAAGAGCTTTACTTTTTATTGTTTCATAATCCATTTTCTTTTCTTGATAAAAGATATTTTCTTCTATCTTGTATTCGTTACTTACGGATTCTCCTAACAGAAGATTGAACTGCGATTTTGCAACCTTCATTTCTCTTTCGGTAAGGATTAATTCGTTCTCAGCTTGAGACAACTCAATCTTTGCCCGTAACAGCTCATTTAAATATATACTGCCGGATTGGTATTTTACTTGAACGCTGTCAAGCAGTCTCCTTACAAGGTTGAGATTTTCTTTTGCAATCTCACTTCTCTTCTGAATCAGCAAAAGTTCATAGTATTTTTCTTTTACTTCCAGCGCAACATCCAGCCATACCGATTTCAATTGTTCACCGGCAATAGATATCAGGTCTTCAGCAATATCCTTACGTTTTGTTCTTTTGCCGAATATTTCCAATTCCTGACTTAAACTAAGTTCATAACTGCTCATATCAATATCCGTTACATTGGGAGCCTGAAATTCGATAGATGGATTTGCGTATGCACCTGCTTGAATATGTTTTGATTTGGCAGCTTCTATATCTTTTCTTGCACTTATTACTTTTGCATTTTTTTCATTGGCTATTGATAAAGCTTTTTTAAGAGATATGCTTTCTTGTGAACTTAACAAATCAAATAACACACTTATAAATATAGATAAAATTATAAACAATCTAAATTTTATTGCCATAATACCTCACATATCCATTTCAAAAAACTATTGAAATAGATAAACTATTTTAAATAATTAGAACTAAAGAGATAAACAGATTGTTTTAGGATTGATACTTAGGAGGACGATCTATACTACAAATGAAAGGATTGTGGTAAGCAAAACTGTTACTATCTAAAACTTTTAAAAAAAACAATGGCGGCCTTATATCACTTCCATGTACAGATATTTTCACTTGACATTCGTCACTACAACAAATAATGCAGCAATGAGAACTGTTTTCAGAATATTCTGACTCACAAATACCCATATTAAAGAAAATAAGTATAAATAAAAACATCTGAAATACCATTCTTTTCATATTTTAATAATATAACATTCTAAGTAGAAAGTCAAGAAAAATTTGAATTTGTTTTTTGTGCGTTTTCACCTTATCGCCCGCTTCAAATTTCTTCCGCATTGCAACTACATTTTAAGTAAGCATATTACATTTTACTTAATGTATTTTCAACTTTTTCATTTTCAATAAGCTTTAATTTTGGCCATGTTTTCTTGAAGTATTATGGATTATCTTCCCTACACTTAACCCATAAAACTGCTAACCAAAAAATTGGTGATTAAAACTCCACATTAGGTCTTACCAAAATTTGAAAATTTTTTTCATCATTTGTTCTTGCTAATTTACCGGTATATTTAGCAGAACCTTCCCATACAAAACCTGTTGCTATACTAAATACAATTTTTTTCTTGCTATAAGGAAATTTTTTACCAACAAGAAAAAAATGCCTCATAATATTCCCTTCTTTGATATCTACATCCATCGTATATTCAAAGTTGCTATTTTTCAATATTGATTTTGTATTGCTAAAATCGGTTCTATCTCTTCGCAGTGAAAAATATAGAGCATCTTTTATATAAATATTGTTATGAAATTTACTTCCAACTCTAAAACTCCAGCTCATTTTATCATCATTTACTGTTTTGTCGCCTTTTAGCTTAATTTCGCTTTCTATCCAATTACCACTGATTAATTCGTTATCCTTTATATTATAATTGCCTCCGCTTAAAAGCAATCCGAGATATCCCTTGCCTTCCATGTTTTTTGTGTCTTTGGGTTTAAAACTTATTACATTACCTAAGAATATCGATATAGCATAAGGTTCTTCAAAACCGGCAGAAACACTCTTTACAATATTAAAACTATCCGAAACATTCATTTCGTTATAAAAATGTAAAAGATTTTTTTTAACAAATGCTCCAAAACACGGCATCGGATATGCGCTTAATTCAAACACCATGTATCGCGGAGCGGGTGATGCAATTAATTTATTATAAATATTGATTTCGTTTTCATCATCAAAATACGGGATAGGTGTTTTTGTTAAAGGTAAATAATAATCCAGAGATGTATAGTAGGTATCCAATTCAAATTCGATTTCTTGATTGTTTATTTGTTTATGATAAACGGATTTGGAATAGAGAATGGAATTACTTAAGAAAAGAAAGGATGTAAATAAATAAAAAAAAGTATAATTTTGAATTATATTATTTATGCTGCTTTTACTATACGGCCGGATTTTATACATTTTGTGCAGACATATGCTGACTGTTTTATGCCACCTAATAATATTTTAATTTTTTGCAGATTAGGTTTAAATCTTCTCTTGCTAGCTTTATGAGAGTGACTGACATTATTTCCTGAAACTGATCTTTTATCACATATTATACATTTAAACGCCATAACTTCCTCCAATCCTAAATAAAACAGCAGATCATTCGTTGTGAATCCCGCTTTGCGGGATCGTGTTCTCGCTCGTTTCAGTTGAGCCGAACTCCGAGCACGAATAGTGTTATTCTACATAAAAAAAAATTAATGTCAAGCAATAAATACACGACATTACCCATTTTTTTTGGATAAGATTTTAGTATAAAAAAACTTGCTTAAATCAGCATCCTTTTGTAAAATGTTTTTCTG
>MGVS01000114.1:4819-15686 GCA_001800605.1 Elusimicrobia bacterium RIFOXYD2_FULL_34_15 | reverse complement strand
ATTACAACTTGTTGGGTTTTAGCACTTGCTATATTAGATATCGCACTTGTGTTGCCGCGTTCATCCAATACCTTTATTCCTATGTAATATGTAGTGTCACTTGTTAAATTGCTTAATGTGTAGGTTTCATTACTGCCGCTTGCATTAGGTGTAGGTTCGCTTGTGCATTGTATAGCACTCGCCCAGTTGGTCATCGTTATAGGTGTGTTTGCTAAGTATCTTATGTCATATGTAGTTGCGGTGCCGGTTAAACCATCATCACCAACCGCAGTCCAGTTCAATGTTAGTGTCGTTGTTGTGGGATTGCTTGTTGCAAGATTGTTTATCGCATTTGGAGATGTTGTGTCTTGCTCCGGTATAGTTCCCTGATAGTGCAGTAAGACTTCATTTGCTGTCAATGCACGGTTGTAAATCCTCACCTCATCTATCGTTCCATCAAATCTGCCTGTAGTACTGCCTTGCCGTCCTATTGTTATAGCGTTGTTGTTTGTGTCGATGTTTCCTGTTATAGTTGTTTGAGCTACTAATATGCCGTCCTGATATAGTTTTAAGTTGTTTGTACCACCTGCTGAATCATAAGTCCCTACTATGTGATGCCATGTACTAATGTCACTACTGGTCCATGATTTACTTACACTTCTACCTGTACCATTTATAGTTATCCTGAAGTATGCTTGATCACTAGCTCCTAATGAATATACGCCTTTCTCTATTATTCTTCTTGTTGGACCGCCATCGGTAGTTATTACATCAGTCTTTACCCAGGATTCAAGTGTTATTGCAGTTGTTATGTCTAATGTAGAATTATCAGATGCACTTACATATGTATTTAGTCCGTCAAATTGTAATCCGTAATTACCTACAGCTCCTGCTACCCATTGCGGGCTGTTGTTTAGCGTACCCGTGTTGCTATTTCCGGATGTGTCAGATGCTGTTGTTCCGTTTCCTTCTTCAAATGACCACTCAGATACTGGCGGCGTACTTGCCGCTGTTCCAACTGTCTTTGCTGTTATTATATTGGATATTTGTGACCAGTTGGGAACTTCGTCGCCAACCTTCATCGCAAAATAATATGTAGTATTTGTTGTCAGATTATTTACTACAAATGTTTCATTTGTGCCGCTTATATTGGGGCTGGATTCACCGGTGCTTTGAATCGCATTTGTAAAGTTACTGCTGGTTATTGTATAAGTCTGGTACCTTATATCATAAGTTGTTGCAGTGCCGGTTGTGCCATCATCACCGACAGATGTCCAGTTAAGTGTTATTGAAGTTATTGTTGCGTTGCTCGCTAATAATGCGTTTATTGTGCTAGGCGAGGTTGTGTCTGCTACTACAACCGCTATAGTTTTGTCGTCAGCTATGTTAGAGAGTACGGAAGTGTTTGGTATTTCATCAGTTACTTTGATTCCAAAATAATATGTTGTGTTGTTTGTTAAACCAGCTACTGTAAAGCTTTCGTTTGTTCCGGATATACTTGGTGTGGGTTCTCCCGTGCACTGGGTTGTGTTTCCCCAGTTGCCGGTAGTTATACTGTATGTCGCATACCGTATATCATAAGTTGTTGCAGTGCCGGTTGTGCCATCATCACCGACAGATGTCCATCTAAGCGTTATGCTGGTTGTTGTTAGATTGCTTGTCGCTAAACTGGTTATTTCCGACGGTGCAGTTGTATCGCCTAGTGTTTTACCACTTGCTATATTAGATATACTCGACCAGTTCGGTATTTCGTCGCATGCTTTTATTGCAAAGTAATATGTCGTGTTTGTTGTTAAATTATTTATCGTAAATGTTTCTTCGCTGCCGGATATTTGCGGTGTTGGCTCGCCTAATGCAGAAGTTGTATTGCTGAAGTTACCGGTAGTTATGCTGTATGTCGCATACCGTATGTCATAACTTGTTGCAGTTCCGGTTGTGCCGTCATCACCAACTGCTGTCCAGTTTAGAGTTATAGAGTTCAGAGTTATAGAGTTCAGAGTTAAATTATTTATCGCTGACGGTGCAACTACATTGCCTGTAGGCGCTAGTGTCTTTCCTTGCGGTATATTAGAAAGTACTGACCAGTTTGGAATTTCATCGCCTGCCTTGATTCCAAAGTAATAGGTCGTGTTGTTTGTTAAACCGGTTACTAAATAACTTTCATTACTTCCTCTTATGCTTGGTGCCGGTTCACCGTTACATTGTGCCGTGTTATCCCAGTTGCCGGCTGTTATTGTATATGTCTGATAACGTATATCATAACTTGCCGCTGTCCCCGTAGTTCCATCGTCACCTACACTTGTCCATCTAAGCGTTATGCTCGTTGTTGTTAGATTGCTTGTAACTAAACTCGTTATTTGTGACGGTGCGACTGTGTCGCCTAAAGTCTTTCCAGTTACCGCATTGGATATTCCCGACCAGTTTGGGATTTCATCACCTGCTTTCATAGCGAAGTAATATGTCGTGTTTGTAGTTAGATTATTTATCGTAAATGTTTCAGCGTTCCCTGTTGCTTGCGGTGTGGGTTCTCCGGTACATTGTGTAATATTGTTCCAATTACCGCTTGTTATACTATAGGTTGCATACCTTATATCATAACCTGTCGCTGTCCCCGTTGTGCCGTCATCACCAACTGCTGTCCAATTTAATGTCAAACTTGTTATTGTTGCGTTGCTCGTTGATAATGTGGTTATCGTCGATGGTGATGTTGTGTCAGGGACAACTAACACTTGAGTTTTACCCTGTGCAATGTTTGAAAGTCCTGAAGTGTTCGGGATTTCATCAGCTGCTTTAATTCCAAAATAATATGTTGTGTTACTTGTTAAACCGGTTACGGTTAAACTCTCATTTGTGCCATTTATCCGGGGTGTTGGTTCATTACTGCACAGAGTAGTATTATCCCAATTGCTGGTGGTTATATTATATGTAGCATACCTTAAATCATAAGTTGTTGCTGTTCCTGTTGTGCCGTCGTCACCTACTGACGTCCAGTTTAATGTGACGCTTGTTGTTGTTGGATTGCTCGTTGCTAAATTTGCTATCTGCGATGGTGCAGTTGTATCAGGTAACCCAGAATTGTATTCAGCTAAGACCTCGGATGCACTTAATGCTCTACTATAAATTTTTACTTCGTCAATTGTTCCCTGGAAATAGCGGGTATCATAATGTCCTATCGTTAAAGGATTTGCCGTGCTTTCTATTGACTCTGTGTAGGTCTCGACGCCTTTTTGAATGCCGTTTACATATAATACCATGTTATTTGTGCCGCCATTCTTGTCATATGTCGCTACTATGTGTACCCACGTGTTTAAACTAACTGCATCAGGCGATAATATCCATCGCCAGTTTGAACCGCCGTCGTTTATTTTAAATACAAAAGCAGGTTTTAATGAATTGCCGTCCCAACGTATAGCATACCTGTCGTCCTTACTTACCATGTCATCATACATGACCGGTACCCTGGTCGGATATGCCCAAGCTGATATCGTTACCGCATCGGTTATTGTTAAACTTGCAGAATTAGGTACCGACACATAATTGTTTGTTCCGTTAAATTGCAGTCCTTTCCCTGATAGGCCGGTTACCCATTGCGGATTGTTTGTTAATGTGCCGGTATTATTATTACCCGATGTGTCAGACGCTGTTGTGCCGGTGTTTTCTTCAAATTTCCAATAACCGGTTAATGTAGTTGCAGATAATGTCTTTCCGCTCGGGCTATTGGAGACTCCGCTCCAGTTTACAATTTCATCGCCTGTTTTTAATGAGAAATAGTAAGTTGTATTTGATGTAAGATTGGATATTGTAAAAGTTTCGCTGTTCCCTGCTGCTTTAGGCGCAGGTTCGCCTGTGCATGTAGTTGTGTTTGCCCAGTTGTTTGTTGTTATACTGTATGTCGCATATCGTATATCATAACTTGTTGCAGTTCCGGTTGTACCGTCGTCGCCGACACTGGTCCAAGTTAGTGTTATTGAATTCGTAGTTAAATTGTTGGTAGTTAAAGTGTTTATTGTTGCAGGTGCTATCGTATCAGATGCACTGCCACTATATTCCCATCTGCCAATATCGGGTGCATTAGCATTATATGATAATCCAACATTTGTGCCTGCGTCTATGCACGGACTGTTGCTGTTTAATTGATAATATGTATCCCATCTGTTGCCGGTTGCTCTTATTTGCGGATTGGTATTTGATAAATTATTGCTTTGCGTAAAACCTGCATAATCTGCATTTTCAATATTATAAGACAAATTATTACTAAACGTGCAGTTCGTAAAAGTAGAAGCACTATCGTTAACACGCCTAATTACCTTTAATCCTGCGGTATTATCGCCTATAAAAAGATTGTTTTTAATCTGAATATTTGTAAATGCCCCGCCTTCAGATGCAATAACTATCGGAGCAGCGTTTGCGTAGGTCTGCTGGTGGAATGTATTGTTAAGTATCTTTATATTATCCCTGGTTTGGCCGCTGTGGTCTTCAACCGATACACAAAATGACCAGGTATCATTGGTAGATCCCATATTATAAAAAACATTTCTCTGGATAGTAATATTGCTGTTGATTTCGGTGGACATCAGGTCTATGCCCCTGTCCGGATAATTTTCAAAATAATTATTTTCATAAATACAATCCGGAACTCCTGGCTCTATAGCATATTTTTGCCAGTTTCCGGTAGTATAACTCATAATATTATCGTGAAAATATATTGCATAACTTCCGCCGTTTTTACCACCGCCGACTAAAGATGCCCAGCCGTGAAATGTATTGCTGGATATTTCATTGTCATTTAGAAAATTCCATATTTCAATATCAGCCCAGTAACTGGTAAAAGTGCTGTGATGTATCTTTAACCGTTTAACCCAGCCGGCACCGTAACAGGTAATTCCTGAACCCAAAGTGCCGTACCTTTCATTGTATGTGTTGTAGGATATATCGCCGCCGTCAATACCGACAACGCATATACCGGCATTACGGTTATCCTGAAAAGTACAACTGCTAATATTGATACCGGTAATATAAAAACTTGGAGGTGTGGATTGGTTTGTATTTTGTGTTGAATATATATCCAGCGCACCTCTGGTTGTTTCCAAATTATGTATATATAAATCGGTTATCGTTATATTATCTCTTCCTCCGAATGATATTTCCTGTGCCATGTTATTTCCGTCAACTGTAAATTTGGAGATGCTCTGATTGCCGTTAACATGAGAACCGGACACTGCATTTATTAAACTTCCGGTATGATTACCTACTATAGTAGTAAGATCCCTGCCTGCGCCTTCTATGTTAACTCCGACTGGTAATACTGCTGTTTGGGTTTCCGTAAATGTTCCCGCATTTAAATGAACCGTACAACCTTGTCCTACAGGCACATGGCTTACGGAATATGCTAATGTTTTCCACGGATTTGTTATACTGCCGTTACCGGTTGTATCGTTGCCGTTCGGGTCTACATAATATACATAAGTTGCCGACTGAACCGCTGGTTGCCATCTCACTATTTTCCATCTGTCGTTTGTGTTGTTTACAGTTTCTGATTCCATCATATCACTTACTACTCCGCTGCCTTCCCATCTGGAAAATAAATTAAAATAAACAGAACCGGTTGTTTTTATCCTTGCCTCTATCCACATACTGTCAAATGATGCCGGCACAGTAAATACTTCACTCCATGCTCTTGTCAATATTGTATCGCTTTTGCCGGTTGATGGCATGATTATTGTCATAATACCGTTACTGAAACTCTCCGCCGCTCCTGCTACATCGCCCAGGCTTGTCCATTCTCCGTTGGAATATGTCAGGATATTATAATTATTATAGTTTCCTGCTGTATCAAATTCGTGTGAAGCTAATAGAGTATCCTGACCATTCAATTTATAATACAATTTCATGTAATCTATTTGAAATGTACTTGTTGCGTTTCTTTGATAATCGTTGTGTACGTCAAACAATATCCTGCATTGATCCATATTAGACGGTTTTGAAGGTACATTGTAATGGCCGTCCCAGTTTGTAAAACTTGCACTTGCGGGCGAGTCATTATAATTTGCTGCTTTTGCTTTGCCTGTTTCTATTAATCCGCCGTAAGTTGATCCGGATGCAAATTGTGTTAGTGCATTGCCGAGGTTGATAATGATATCGTCCGCATCCCCGTCACTTTGTAATGTTTTACCTGTATAAATTATATTATCCGTTGATTTTTTGTAAGTACCTGCCGGAAAATAAATTATATCGCCGGTTGCGGCTGCGCTTATTGCTGATTGTATTGAAGATGTATCATCAGTCGTTCCGTTACCCGTTGCCCCGTAGTTTCTTACATTATAAGTAGTTGCAGGAGATGCATATTCCCATCTGCCGATGTCGGGTGCGGAACCGTTATAAGCTAATCCAACATTTACTCCGGTATTTATACACGGACTGTTACTATTTAACTGATAATATGTACTCCAGCGATTGCCGGTGGCTTTAATTTGCGGGTTGCTGGAAAGTAAATTATTACTCTGGGTAAATCCTGTTAAACTTGTATTATTATTCTGGTAAGTAAGGTTGTTAGTAAATACAGAATTACTAATATTATTTCCTGCTCTTCTCATTAGATTGCTGGACCCGTTGCCGACAAATATGTTATTTTTTATTTCGCAATTGCTTAATGTTCCTAGATATCCATCTTCAAACCACAACCACATCGCGTCCTCTCCGTTTTTTGAACAATCAAAGACATTATTATATATTTTTAGTCCGGATAGATTATTCGTATTGCCGACTTCTATATGCAGTGCATTAGGAGTATTGCCATAAGTATCGTAAAATACATTATTGTAAATTTGCATGTTATGGTTTTCTGTTTCAGTATGCCAGATGGCTATTGCCTGATTTAAATAGTGTTCAAAATAATTGCCGGATATTACCATATCGTCAACTCCGGCTTCAATAGCATAATCAATACCGTTATTCCCGTCTGAAATTAATTTGTTATTACTTACTTTTATGCTATATTGTGAACTACCTTTGTTACCGCCAACAAGAGAAATCCAGCCGTCGAAACAGCAGTTATATATCTCATTTCCGCCAAATAATTGCCATAATTCAACATTGCTTTGTCCGGCTACAGCAACTGTGCTATCATGTATTTTAAAGTTTTTGTACCAGCCTCCAGTTCCATAGAAATCAATTCCGGAACCTAAATTATCATTTACGGTAACATTGTATATTTCAGCTCCATCTACATGCCCGATTGTAATATTGCCCGCATCGTTATTGGCAACGTTATTTGAAAATTGAGAATTATATATTTTTATCCCGGTTAAATAAAAACTCGGAGCTGTGCTGGCATTTCCTCCTGATGCCGGTGCAAAGATAATTAATCCGCCCCAATCACCGAGCATATCATGTAAATTAATATCATGAAAAACTATGTTGTCCCTGTTAGAACACCACATGCCGTACGCTTTACGGTTACCGTCAAACTGAAGATTGCTTATCGTTTGATTGCCGTTAACGTGAGAACCGGAATAGAAATCCATAAAATGATCATTCATGTTTGCTTTTAAAATAGAAACACCAGATCCGTCACCTAATAAATTTATTTGTACAGGAACGGTTAGCTTTGAATTAAATAAATAAGTTCCTGCAGGAAAATATACAGTTCCGCCGACAGGGCATGCGTTTATTGCATTTTGTATTGATGTTGCATCGTTGGTTGTTCCGTTTCCCACGGCACCATAAGTCATTACATTTATTGTATTTTGAACGAAGTTAGATTCATATCTGCCTATGTCAGGGGCAGAACCATTATATGATAAACCGACATTTATTCCGGCATTTATACACGGGCTGTTTGATTGTAATCTGAAATATGGGTCAGGTTTATTGCCTGCCATTTGCATGCTCGGGTTGGTATTAATTAAATTTCCTGATGAAGAAAGTCCGGTTGTTTGACCGAGCGAGTAATTGTGTAGCGCATTGTTGCTAATTGTGCCGGACAATGTAGACCCATTTTTAACTAATATACCCGTACTGCCTGAAGTTTGGTTCATAAATATATTATTTTTAATCTGCATATTGCTTGCGGTAGCCGCATTAACGCTTCCTATATTTAGACATCCCCACTGCGGATAGCTTGTGGTATAAATAGTGTTATTAAAAAATTCTAAGTTATTTTGTGCTCCTCCGTAAGGAGCTAAATTCATTATGTTATATCCTGCATTAAAAAACACATTATTATGTACTTTTAAACCGCCAGTTCCGTCAGTGTTAGATAATCCGGTACCAAAACCTTCTATATAGTTTCTATTAATAAGCATATCTGCTATAGCTACCTCAATTGAATATGTATTAGTGCCTAAATAATAATTAACCATTTTACAATCATGTATATTTATAGAATTTGTACCAGTACCTTTATTACCATATACTAAGGAGAACCAAGAATTAGAAGTTACATTATATATTTCACAATCATCGTAACAGTTCCATAATTCTATTGCCGCTGCTGAACCCCAGCCGGGGTTAACGCCGGTAACATTAATAGTACTATTATATATTTTTGTATGCTTATACCATCCATCTGCCTGACCTGTACTCCAATCAGTTCCCATTTTTATTCCATATCCGCCAGTAGAATCATTAATAATAATATCGTGGATATCTCCGTGGTCTAATTTACTAATCATTAAATTTCCTCTAGAGTTATTTCCATCTAAAGCACCGCAATTTGTAAGATTTATGTGATGGATTGAAATACCGCTTACAGCATTAACCCATTGATTATTATTTGCAATCCCGCCACCTACCATAATTGCACCGTCTTTTATGTACCTGCCGGTAATTTGACTTATTTCTACATTATTTCGGTTATGAACAAACAATCCTGTTACTAATGTTCTATTGTTTCCATCAATAGTAAAGTTACTAAATTTTTGGTTTCCTGCTACAACTGAGCCAGAATAAGCATATATTAACCGCCCACCATATGAACTTTGTATAATTGTAGTACCTTGGCCAGCTCCTTCTATATTTATTCCTACAGGGACTACAGATTGTTGTGTTTCATTAAATGTTCCTGCGTTTAAATGTACGGTAGCTCCTTGTACCAACGGGCGGCTTACTGCATATGCTAATGTTTTCCATGGGTTTGATATACTTCCGGTTCCCGTACTGTCACTGCCTGCCGGATCTACATAATAAACATTACCAGGGGCACTATATTCATACCTGCCAATATCCGGTGCGGTACCTAAATAGCCGTCCGTATAACCTGGTAAAACCACACCTTTATTTATACATGGTGAACCGCTTTGTAACTTGTAATACGGGTCAGGTATATTACCGATTGCCTGTATGAGCGGATTACTGGTTATATTATTATTTACTGTCCAACCGCTAACGGAACCATTACTTGTATTATATGTGTCATTATTTGTAAAATATGAATTATCTGCACCGCCCCCATCAGGAAAACCTACTGCACTACAACTACCATTACTTATAAAGATATTATTCCTAATTTGAAGATCATTCATTCTTTGTCCACCCTTACCGATAAGAAGGAAATTTTTACCTGTAGCGTTAAATTTAAAAGTATTGTTAAATATTTTCCAATTATTAGGTGCCCTCCCTCCTGCAAGCATAAAACTGCTTTCACTACTACCATTAACCATTACATTATTATAAATTCTTAAATTACTAACATTTTCATTGCTTACTGAAGAACCTGCATTCATTAATCCATAGAAATACCCTTCTATGTAATTTTTAGAAATCAACATATCACTCGCTTCTAATTCAATTGCATATGTAAGCTGAGAATAAATACTTCTTATCATACGGCAATCGTGAATATGCACCGAATTAGTTCCGGTACCCTTATTACCTCCTACAATCGAAAACCATCCGTTAGTAGTTACATTATAAATCTCACAATCGTTATAAAGGTTCCACATTTCTATCGGGATACCATTACCATACGTTTGCCCGGCTCCCCAAACTGTAATATTACAATCATGAATCTTTGTATTTTTTATATAGCCAAGGTTAGCTTGTTTAATTCCTGCAAACTGTTCATAAAAATTACAGTTATAAATTTCCCCGCCATCCAAACCGCCAACACACAAAGCCCCAGCACTAAAACCGGGATGATCTGAGGAACTTTCAGTAAAATAGCAATTATATATCTTAACTCCGGTCATATAATCATGCGGTTGCGGAGTACTTCCATTAGGATAATGTTCAATCCAAATTGCTATAGTATTGAAATATTTAAATTCACAATGGTGAATTTGGAAATTATGTCTTCCTTCCATATGCAGGGCTGATTGTGCCTGTTTACTATTACCATTAAAATAAATATACGAGATCGATTGATTACCATTTATAGGAATATCTACAGCAGAATCTGCATTGATTAACACGCTGCTATGCCCTGCTTTTATAATTGTACCTGTTACATTATCTGTACTTACACCCACTAAACTAATCCCTATAGGAAGTATTAATGTACTATTTACTTTATATGTTCCTGCCGGAAAATATACGGTGTCTCCTGATTGTGCTGCATTTATCGCATTTTGTATCGCTGTTGCATCGTTAGTTGTTCCGTTTCCGGTTGCTCCGTAGGAAGTTTTTACATTTAATTGCGCCGCATTCAAGAAACTGCTAAAAAACAATATGGGCAGAACCACTGAAACTAATTTTAAAAATATTTTCATCTTCGCCTCCGTAACACCACCTAAAATCGTTCTACTGTTCTATTGTTCTGCTGTTCTTTCTGAAGTCATTCTGAGCCGTTAGGCGAAGAATCTCGTTTTTACTACAGATCCTTCGTTTCACTCAGGATGACACCTTTTAAAACGTCAATTTTAAATGTAAAATTAAAAATTTTAAATCTCTT
>MGVS01000114.1:0-4805 GCA_001800605.1 Elusimicrobia bacterium RIFOXYD2_FULL_34_15 | reverse complement strand
GGGCTAAGCGCCTTTATCATTATACTTTAACACTGCCGACCAAGGTCGGCAACTACAATTCTTTTCAGTCAAATAAACAAAAAAAGCCATGTTGCCGCTAATAAGTTCGGAGTTTTTAATTCATGGTTCACAGTAGTTGCTATGAACTATAAACTCTTAACTACGAACTGTATTAAACTTCGGCAACCTGGCTAACTAAAAGACAGTGCTTTAGTGCTATTGTGATATAGTGCTATAGATTAAAAATTAATTACTTCTTTTACAATCCCACCATCGCACTATCCCACGATTTCCTGTCTTTACAGTCCCTTTGGTTTTGCGCACACACCCTGATTTCTCAGGGGTAGCCTTTTCGGGTCTTAATATTTGTATAATTAATATTTGTTTAATCTATGTTGTGTTTTATTTGAAAGAACGGAACTAAATGTTCTATAGTACTACTGTTCTATGGTTCTGCTGAACTTCAGAACGACTCTTTAATTATTTGTCTCTCTTCGCCTAGTTAGACGTATTGCAAAAAAAAATGTTCCCAAAAAAAATATTTTTTAAGGTAGAAAGGTAAAAGGGTAAAGAGGTAGCCCGCCACTTCCACCACTGAGACATCGGCGGACAAGAAGTCATTGGCGGGTCCGCCATAGAATCAGTGGTGGAAAGGGTAAAAAGGTAGACAAGAAGATAAATAAAGATTATTGGGGATTTTTGTTATATTTAAAGGAAAGATCTTTTAAGCTGAAGGATAAGATATGTACAGAATCAAAATTTTTTCTTGAAATGATGCCATAATCAATTTGAAAGAAAGATAATTTTAAACCAAAGCCCAAACTATAATTTTCCAAATCATAATTAAATTTGTAACCGCCTCTTAAAGCAATTGTATTGCCTAAAAAATATTCTATTCCGATATTTTTTTTAATATCACTATCATTTGGTTTCAATATATCTATTGCTAATATTAAGTCGGAATTTTTTGGAAGTTTCAATTTATACGCAATACCGGAACGTAAAGTCGTCGGCATGGGGTCAGACTCGCTTATATATTTCAGTGGTGTGCCTTTATTTTGTAGAACAGCACCAACTGATAAACCTTTAATATTAGTCTGGTAAAGTAACCCAAAATCAAGAGCATACGCGGTCGCATTATATTTTTCTATCATTGTAGAAGAATAATACTTCGTGTTTATACCTAAATTAAGGTTTTTAAAAGTTTCTCTGCTATACCCTAAAGTAAAAAGATAATCACGTTGGACACTCAAAGTTGATATATTTCCGCTTGTATTTTGCCATTCTATCTTTCCTGCGTCGTAAAACAATAAGCTTCCCGCAAAAACCCCTATATTATTAATATTTTGTCCGAAACCGATTAATCCATAACTGATATTTGAATCTGATTGCTGGAAATACATGCATGTAAATTCGCGTTTTAGATTTTTCATGCCTGCCGGATTATAATAAAGACCGTATAAGTCATCTGAAACGGATGCATAAGCTTCTCCCATAGCAGAAGGACGTCCTCCCACATATTGTTTTAGCAAAGATGCACCGCTAGTACTTGAACCAAATGCGTAATGAGAAAAAGTAAATGTTATAAATAAATATATGAAAATTTTTTTAAAAATAATATTCTCCACAAATAAAAAAACCACCTATGCAAAATGACTTATTTACTGGTTTTAAAGTTTTAGGTTTATAGAGTTAATGAATTACCTTTTACTCATTACTCCCGCCACTATGTCTTCGGCGGGCAAGCATTACCCGTTACTTATTACTATTTTATAACTGCTATCTTCTTAGTTGCAGTATATGTCCCGGCGCGTAATCTGATTAAGTAAACACCGCTGGCAACAACATCTTCTTCAAAACTTCTTCCATTCCATATAGCCTGGTATTGACCTTCCGGCATATCCTGGTCTATAAGTGTTTTTACAAGTTCATCCCTCGTGTTATATATTGCTATTACAACATGGACAGTATTACCCGATGTACTTGTATTATTCTTTGGTATGCTAAAATTTATTTTAGATGATTGTCCTGTCATTGGATTTATAACGGTATCTGTTGGTTTTACTTCGATGGTGATTTTATCATCTGAAATAGCTGCATTTGAAACTGTAACGGATATTTGAGCATCAGCGGTCTTATCAGATGTATCAGTAACAACGGCTTTAATAGTATGTGTGCCATTAGAATAACCGGTAGTATTCCAATTCCAGGCATATGGTGATGAAGAGTCGATATACTTAAGAATATTATCTACATAAAAATCAACCTGCTTGACACTCTTATCATCGGATGCATTGGCTGAAAAGCTTATTGTTCCGCTTACTATTGCACTATTTGCAGGATTTGTGATTGTTATAGTGGGCGATGCTGAATCGGGTAAATAAGAATTATATAGTGCTAATACCTCCGATGCATTTAGTGCATTATTATACAATTTTACTTCGTCAATAATACCTTTCATAAATAAATTTTGAGCGCAACTTGTTCCTACTTCAAAAGTGGCAATATTTGCATATATGGAAGTACCCGATGTAGTAAAAGTATGAGAAAAATCTCCGCCTGTATTTTCAATACCATTTATATAAACTCTCATAACCTGACCGTCACTGGTTGCTGTTATATGATACCATACATTTGTTTCAAAACTATCATTAGAAGTAGCAAATGTTAACCAATCGGTACCATTAGAAGATATACCGAATTCTACCGCATCACGATCGTTAGCTCTCCTTAAAGCCCATCCATATTGGCCTGATTCACCGTGTTTACTTGCTATTGTTAAATAAGCAGTATCATCTGTTGCAAATACCCATGCACTTATAGTGATACTACTTACATTTAAACTTGAATCGGTACCATAGTTTACAGAGTCATCCAAACCGTCAAACTGTAAACCTTTTCCTACTTTGCCGTTTGTCCATGCAGTACCATTAACTAATGTTCCGGTATAATTGTTTCCGGAAGTATCTGCCGTAGTTATTCCGCTACCCTCTTCAAACTTCCACTCTGCTACTAATGCTGCATAGCTAATGCTGTACAGACAAGAGCAAATAATTAAGAATAAGATAATTTGTTTTAGCATTGTAATTCCCCTAGTGAGACCGTTGAAAAGGTCATCAACGGTCTCGATTACACAGATTTTGAAAGGCGATTACACAGATACAACTATTTTGCCTTAATCTGTGTAATCTTGTCTTTAATCGGTGTAATCAGAGATTGTTGCATTTTACAACAATCTCATAGTACCGAAATTGGTATTTTTATTTTTTTCACTGTATTATTATTTTTTATTTTTGTATTAATTGACCATTTACCCGGTTTAATTCCGATTATGTAAACTGCTATAATATTTTCACCTTCATCCAAATCAATGTTGTAATTTATTTCTTTTTGGTCAATTATTTTTCCGTTTCTTACAAATTTTATTCCGTTAGGCAGTTCAATATTTAAAGAAGAATTAAGGGTATTAGCTGTATTATTTATTTTAAATTTAAAGATACTTACCTGATTTAGATTGATAGTTGTTGCGGCATACTGTTCAAAAGACTGATTCTGATTCTTTTTATATTGTATAAATAAGAAAGCAGGAATAAATAATAGTATTAATATACTTGTTAGGATATATTTTAATTTCGAGTTAGAGAAAATTGGTTTAAATCTATATTCCTTTTGCTGTGCTTCAAAAGAAGTTTGTGCTAATTTTAAATGGAGTTCATGTTCAAATCCGATAGGGACTACTTTTTTCTTTGAAGTGTTCAACAACTCTTTTGTCTTTTTTAATTTGGATAATTCCAGCGAACATGCATGACATATAGATAAATGACAATCTATTTCCTTTTTTTCTTCTGTATTAAGATATCCATCTAAATAGATGTTTAATAGGTTATTGATTTTCCTGCATTTTAAGTACTTAATTATGTTCATTTTCATCACCTTTCGCTTAGTTAGACGTTTTTATTTTTAAAATGTTCCCTTTTTTTCTAATATTTCTTTTAAGAATTTTCTTCCCCTGTTTATTCTCGATTTTACGGTTCCAAAAGAAACTTTGGTTATTTCTGCAATCTCCTCGTAAGAAAAACCTTCTATATCTGCCATGGTTACCGTAATACGGAAATTCACAGGAATTTCTAGTAAAGCCTGTTCAATCTGGCTTTGTAAAATATTGTTTTCTACTTCTTGTTCGGGTAGTTTATCTTTATCTTTAAGAGGTAAAATAGAATCTATTGATACAGTTTGAAATGAAGTTTTTGTATAAGTGAGTCTGCATTTGTCAATAAAAAGATTGTTAACTATTTGCCAAACCCATGTATAAAAGGCGGATTTTTCATTAAAATTTTTTAAATTTAAAAAAATTCTTATCAAAGCGTCTTGTGTAAGGTCTCTTGCGTCAGGTTCGTTTCCGGTTAAGTAATGAGCGAGGTTATATATTTTTTCCTGGTATAAAGCAATTAGTTTTTCAAAAGCATTTATATCACCGTTTTTTGCTTTTTGTAAAAGAATAGATGATTCTTCAGAAAGTGGTTCTTTAAACATTTATTCGTTCTAACAGTCCATTACTGTTCCTTCATAGAGTTAGACGGATTTAACTAAAAAATGTTCCCGCAAAGATTCACTTATCTTGGAAAATATTTTTATTATGTAATTGTTGAAAAATCCAACAATTACTGAATAAAATGATTAAGAAAACAGATTACACAGATTAGGGCTTGTCTTTAAATCTGTGTAATCGTATTTTAAAATCTGTGTAATCATGAGCGGTGTAATTTCAACGCTCTTATTATATAGAAAAACTTATTTTTTCAATT
>MGVS01000113.1 GCA_001800605.1 Elusimicrobia bacterium RIFOXYD2_FULL_34_15 | reverse complement strand
ATACCACTTTTTTCCTCAAAATTGCTTTGCCGCTCTGATCCCCCGATGCCAAGCATCGGGGCTTGGCGCGTTTTCAGTCAAGTAAAATTAAATATAATATCTTTTTATTAGAACAATTATTGTGTATATCAAGGAAAGAGCTGAAAAACATATAATCCCGATCTCTTTCAACTTAAAAGAAAGCTTAATTTTTTGATTATATAGTAGCGAGAAAAATAACGGCGCGATTGGAATAAAGTATCTTCCCTGCAAACGGTGTATACGGTCATTCCCTACAGGTGTAAGAGTTATATATGGGGCAAGGCATATCAACAATAATGTTGATACAAATATAACGAATATTACCGCTTTTTGTTTTACAAGAAAATTTATATGCTCCTTTGCTTCAGTTAATGCTATAAAAAATAAAATAAAGAAATAAGATATTATAAAAACCCATGACATATTTGTATCAAGCCAACCGAGCTGACCCACAAAATGACTTATATATTTTTTGCTTGATAATGTTTTTATTGCTGTAACAAGAAATTTAAACGGATTACTTAAAATAAATAATATTTGTCCTTCAATCGAAACACCATTATGAGCTGGAATCATGAGATTCCTTGCAACCTGATACCATTCTATGGCAACAAAGATACATAATAGAATTAATGATATAAATGCTAAATTAAATTTTGTCTTCCCTCCGAATTTATCTACAGGCACTAACAAAATTAAAGTTGGTATTAAGAAGTAAGTTTGTTTTGTTAGTGAAATACACAATGCCAAGAAAAATAAAATTATTATATCAATGTTTTCTATTTTCTTCCCTTCAGAAAATACAAATCTGAACATAATTGCAATAAATAAAAATATCAAACCGTTTGTTATAACATCTTCTGATAAAGAAGCAGATAAGAATATCGACATTGGCATTAATGCAATTAAAAAAAACAACCATTTATAAATAGGTATTATTTTAATTGCCAGATATATTAAAAATACCCAAAATATTAGATTAAATATCCTGCCTAAATATATTAATTCAATAGGAGAAAGATTCAGTATTTTTCCAACTAGTATTCCAAATGATTGCGGGATATATACAACAGGTGAGTATATAGCTGTAGAAAATTCCGTAAATTCTTTATTTGATGGATCTAACGGTATTTTGAAAGCTGATGAGATTGTACAAACATTTACTTTTTTTTCAGGATGGAAAGGAACTTCACCCATCGTTAATTGGACGGTTTCTTTTAACGATTTAGGTAAAAAACCACCAATTTTTTCATTTTGTTTTTGAGCCACAAATTGTAACTGCGAAACCTGGTATGCACGATAGAAATGTTCTTGCTCATCCGGAGCCTGAAACGGCGGAATTATAAACACAAGCAATATCCCGAAAATTACCGCTAAAATTAAAAACGCATTCTCCGGCTTTATATTGAATTTGTTCATTTTTACTATGCCTTACATTTCTTTCATAATTAATTTAAGCAGAGCTTTGCTCTGCAGCTACAAAAGGCAAGGGAACCCTGCCTCGTTACTCATTACCCGTTACTCGTTACTGCTTTTCTAGCCTCTTGGGTGGAATTTTTTATGCTGACTTTTTAAAAATTTTTTATCAACATGTGTATATATCTGAGTTGTTGATATCGAAGAGTGTCCCAGCATTTCCTGAATCGTCCTTAAATCTGCACCTCTTTCTAAAATGTGAGAAGCAAATGAATGCCTTAAAGTATGAGGACTGATTTTTTTTGTTATCCCTGATAAATTTGCCGACTTTTTTATTATTTTCCAGATAGATATCCTTGAAATCTTTTTGCCGGAAGGATTAACAAAAAGTGAATCACTTTTGTTTATTTTACGGATTTTTAAATAATTTTTTATTGATTCTATCGCCTTGGAACCTAAAGGTATAATTCTCTCTTTTGAACCTTTGCCAAAACATTTTATGAAACCGACATCCAAATCTGTATCGGACGTTTTAAGTTCTGTTAATTCGGACACCCGCATTCCGGTTGCATATAAGGTTTCTAAAATTGCTTTATCCCTTATCCCTTTTATTTTTTCTATATTCGGTGTCGATAAAAGTTTATCAACTTCTTCAATAGATAATGTATCGGGCAGATATTTCTCTAATTTAGGGGATTTCAATTGGTCAGCAGGATTTGATTTTATATATTCTTCAATAAACAAAAACTTGTAGAATCCTTTTATTGATTCTTGCGACCTAAAGATTGTTGATGTTGATTTTTTGGCTAGTTTTTTTTCCCACAGATAATCTGTTATTTGCTCTTCAGTTATAGTTAAAGGTGATAAAAAATGTTTTTTTAGGTAGGCAAAATAATCTACAATATCCCGCTTATATGATATTGTTGTGTTTTTGGCAAGGCCTTTTTCTACAGAAATATACGAGATGAACTTATTTAATAAATCTTCCGGTTCCATATAAAATCAGCACTCAGGATACAGTACACAGTATACAGCTAAAAAATTTTGGTTTTGCCTTTTTACTGTGTACTGCCTTTGAAGAATGGATTATTTTCCATTTCTTCTTCAATAGTTGTATCCGGACCATGCCCGGGATGTACAATTGTTTCTTTTGACAAAGTAAATAATTTAGTTTTTATTGATTTTAGAATTTGTTCCCTGTTACCGCCCAAATCCGTTCTCCCAATTGAACCATAAAAAAGAGTGTCACCTGAAAATAAGTGATTTTTAATTAGTATAGATATGCCATCCGGTGAATGGCCGGGGGTTTGCAAAAATTTTACTTCAACCGCGCCAAAGTTTTTATTTTCTCCGTCTTTTTCCGGGACAAACAGTTTTATATTCAGCTTTTCCATTATTTCTTTATTTGCACCAATATGATCAAAATGGCTATGTGTATTAATAACAACCAATGGTTTTATCTGTTTTTTATTGATTATTGATAAAATTTTTTCTGCCTCATCGCCCGGATCAATAATCACAGCATCTTTGGTTTTTTCATCAAAGATAATATAACAGTTCGCCGCTAGATATCCTACAGGAATTCTGATTATTTCCATAATAGTATTATTCTTATTATTATATTTGTTATGATACCGGCAATTAAGTCGTCAGCTAATACTCCCCAACTTCCATCATATTTTTGAACAGATTTTATAAATAACGGTTTTTTAATATCAAAATATCTAAATAAAACTATACTTGCAATTAAAATAAATAAAGTTTTTGGTAAGAATATTACCGCCGTAAAATAACCGATATACTCATCAATTACAATTCGTTTGTCATCTTTAATTCCAAAAATTTCTTCAGCCTTGCTACAAACAAATATCGAGATAAGAAATAGCATTACTAATAATATATAAAAATAAGTTTTTGGTATAAACCACCAAATTCCGGCAGCCATTAATGTAGCAAATGTACCCGGAGCTGCAGGTATATAACCGATATAGAAACCGGTAGCGAATAATAATACTAAGAATTTCATGATTATTTATCAGTAAAAAGATACTTGTGCTTGAAGATATAGCTGAATCCGGAGACAAGGGTAAGTATGGTGGTAATAAACATCAATATAAATGGTGTAAGTCTAAGTAAAGGTATTGTGGTATAATCAATTCTGAAATATCTATCAAGCGCTGAATTCGTACATAAAATAAAAAGTATAACAACAATTGCTATCATCTGAAAAGTTGTTTTAAATTTACCAGATAATGCAGCTGGAATAACTATATTTTTTGAAGTAGCGACAGTTCTGATGCCTGTTATGATGAATTCTCTGGAAATAATAGCGGTAACCATCCATGCAGGAATATATAATTCCTTAATTTCAACAAATGATATTAAAGCTGCCGAAACAAGCAATTTATCGGCCAGCGGATCCATAAATTTGCCGAAATCTGTAATTGTACCGTACTTCCTCGCCAGATAACCGTCAATAGTGTCAGTTATTGAGGCAATAATAAATATTATTAGCGCCCATAATCTCATATAAAAATTATTATAAATCATAAAGAAAATAAAAAAAGGAACCAATGTAATTCTAAAAAGTGTTATTTTATTTGCAAGATTCATTATATTAAAATCTCCTTACGGTAACTTTATCTCTCCTACAAGCTTACTTTTAGGTAATTCTACCGGATTACCATTAAGCGTCACAGAAATTCCTAACATATTACCAATTCGTATTCTGAATTGTTCAGGTGATTCAAATGTTTTTATTGTGTTGGGTGATAATATCCCTTCAAAAACCGGATTTTCACCATCTATTACCCTTACCCATACATCTTCGGTTGTTTTTATTTCAAGTACATTTTTTTTAATTACCGTTTCAGTTATTTTCACTTCTTCTGTTTTTGGATGCATAACGAACGATACAATTTCATAAATTCCAAAAAATACTACAATTACTAAGAAAATAACAAAAATATGTTTTAAATTAATTTTAAACATCTGCCTATTTGGAAGCGGTATGTCCTTCAACCTGACATCTGTTATCTGAGACTGAATATCCCGTGTATATGTTTTTTTATATTCAGAAATTAATTCATTGGAATTCAATCCCAAATAATTAGAATAATTTGTTAAAAATCCCAGAAGCATTACTTCCGTTGGCATATCAGAAAATTTATTATTCTCGAGAGCTTCAATAAATTTAATATTTATTAGCAAATTGGCAGAAATCTCTTCTATAGAAAGTTTTAATTCCTGCCGTTTTTCTTTTAATGTTAAACCTATATCCATAATTAAATCAGTTCACTGGATACAGTACACAGTACACAGATTAAAAAATTTGGTTTTGACTTTTAACTGTATCCTGTTTACTGTTTACTGTGTACTGCCTCTAAAAGGGCGAAGTTATTATATTTGCACCTTTTGGAATCTTAAATTTAAAAAATGAATCTTTGATTCCCTTGTTTATTTTTATATTTGATATACTTACGGTTGACACAACAGTATCCGTTCTGATTTCTGTTTTTTCAACCATATTTTTTTCTTTTGAAACCCACAGTTTTATTGCCATATCCTGCGGTTGTTTTTCTTTTAATATCAAAGATATAATATAATATTTATCTTCTTCCTTCAACAAGGAAATATTGTATTTTTTCCCTAAATCAGAAATTGTAGATGAAAAATCGTAGATTCCTTTAGGAAAATTGCCTTTCTCAGAAAGCGTCTTCCAATCTTCAATCATAACCTGATTAAACTCTTTTTGATAAAAAAATATTTTTTTACCGTCACAAATAACTATCTGTTTTTCGGGTTTGTTATATTCTATTTTAAATAAATCCGGTTTCTTAAAAATGGCTGTTCCTGATATGCTGGATTTTTCCTGAGTTATTGTAACTAATACTTCCTGCGTTAAAGAAAAAGAAAAGTCGGTAGTTTTAGAATCTGCTTCTTCCATTTTCTTTAAAACTTCATCTATTGTTATTGCTGAAATAAAATTATTCAAAGCAACGGTTAAAATTAAGAATAAAAATATAAATTTCTGTTTCATATCTGTCCCTCTCTGGTTAAAAACTCACCTATCCTGTCTATTAAAACTTCCCATTTATTTGTTCCTTCAGGTTTTCTGATAAATCCTTCAACTTCAAGCCTACTTAAAACATCCGCCGCACGGTTTCCGAACCCGTTAGATTTTAATAAATCATATGAAATTCTTCTTCTTTCTATTGCAAGTTTCAATGCACGCACAAGTTCATCTTTCGCTTCAAGAGACATCTCTTTTTTTTCGGTTGCAACGATTGTTTCAAATATATCTTCGTAATCAGGTTTTGCCTGTTTTTTTATAAATTTCACAACCCGCTCTATTTCTTTAAGTGAAACATAATTACCTTGTAACCGCAACGGCCTTGAATATCCGGTGGGCAGATACAACATATCGCCTCTTCCTAAAAGATCTTCGGCACCGTTAACATCTAAAACTACCCGCGAATCTGTTTTTGAAAGTACCTGGAAAGATATCCTTGCCGGAAGATTCGCCTTTATAACACCGGTTATCACATCAACAGACGGTCTTTGGGTTGCAAGAATAAGATGTATTCCTACCGCTCTTGCCATCTGGGCAAGGCGTGTAATCGATTCTTCAACATCTTTCGAAGCAACTAACATTAAATCAGCAAGTTCGTCTATAATTACGATTATATAATACTCTTTTTTCCCGCCTTCTTTTTCCATCAATTCGTTATAACCGTCAATATTCCGCACAGCTCTCTTTGCAAAAGCCTTGTATCTATGTTCCATAACTTTTACTAGAAGCCCTAGCGCATTTGCTGCTTCTTTTGCATCGGTTATAACAGTCGCTTCAGTTGCTTTTTTGCCGGGAACAAAAATATGCGGTATGTTTTCATATACAGGAAGCTCAAGACGTTTTGGGTCTATCATCAAAAATTTTAATTCGTCCGGTTTCGCCCTAAAAAGAAAAGACATAATTATCGAATTGATACAAACTGATTTCCCGCTCCCCGTTGCACCCGCTATTAGTAGATGCGGCATTGGCGCTAAATCGTCACTGAAAGGTTCACCGGAAGTAGTTTTACCAAAGGCAAACGTTAACAACGATTTTGAAGCTTTAAATTTCTCGGATGATATTATATCTTTAATTCCAACAATCGCTTGTTTCGGATTTGGAATTTCTATTCCTACCGCAGCTTTTCCCGGAATCGGGGCAAGCACCCGTATAGATTCGGTTTTCATTGCAAGTGCAATGTCATTTGAAAGATTGATTATTGAATTAACTTTTGTTCCAGGAGAAAGAACTATATCATACCTGGTTATTACAGGTCCAGGATTGATTGAATCCATGGTTGCGGTTATGCCAAAATCTAATAAGGTTTTTATAAGTTTTTCCGAACATTCGCGAAGTTCATCTTCTAATACGGAAGTTTCAACATTTTTTGGCTCATCTAAAAGATTTACGGAAGGTAATTCATATTTCACTTGATTGGTTTCAGCTGCAGCCGTATCTAATTTTCTGTCTTTTGCCTGCACATTTGCTGTGTCAGCTTTTTGCGAAATCTTTTCTCTAATTATTTTAGGTTCTTTAGGTTTTACTATTTCAACAGGTTCTTCTCTTTCAATAATTGCAGGCTTAGGAATTGATACTTTTGGCATTTCCCTAGTCCTTGTATCTGCTTCAGACAAAGTTTTCTTTTTTCTTGGTTTTAAAAACTTTGCTAAAACATCAGTAAAATCTTCAAATGACAAACCGGTTGTAAGAAATACCGAAATTAATAACACACCCAGAGCTATAACCCAGCCTCCGAATGTTCCAACTGTTTTTATCAATCCGATTTCAGTATATTTACCTATGAATCCGCCAAAATTTTTTTCAGGCACATCGCCCGTAAGAAGAGAAAGAATGGTACAGATGCACAATATAATAAATATATCGGATATTAGTTTTATATTAGTACTATTTAGCTTCTTACTGAACAGAAGTTTTATTCCTACCCATAATACTATGAAAGGAAATATATATGATGCCTGGCCAAATATTATACCTGTTATTTTTTTTACATAAAAACCAAGAAATCCTGAATGCTGAGGAAAAAATAAAAACCACGCAAAAAGAATTCCTAGAACCATCAATATTAAACCGCGAATATCATTTCTTTTCATTTCAAATAATTGATTACGGAGATTTTTAACTACGATTACGGGGATTAAATTACTAAATGACCGCTTGAAGAAACAGGAAGAAATTCTGTCAGCCCTTGAACGAACCCGAGCAAAAAGGATTTATAAAATGACATTTATTATTTTTTTAAGGATATTTTATATCCCTTTGCATATTCTACAACATTTATCTGGCCTTCTCTTGCAAGCCAGCCTATACCCATATATAATACGGTGTTAGTGATTCCCAAAGCTGCTTTAAGTTTCAATGCGGTAACTTCTCCGTTTTTTTCCAGATACTTCCAAATCTTACCTGCTGTGAAACCGATCTCTGTCATCATGGGCAATTCCTCCCTACGACTTTTATACCGGCTTGACTAAAAACAACACTTCACCTGTTGATACAGATTTTGCATTAACAGCCAGTACTTTCAATATTTTGTATTTTGCATCTGTTTTAATTTCGTTCATTACTTTCATTGCTTCTACAATGCAAACAGTTTTCCCTTCTTCAATAGTGTCCCCGACATTCACATATGGCGGGGCACCATGTTTTGGAGATGCATAAAAAGTTCCTGAAAGCGGAGTTTTTATACTTATTGCATCACGAATCACTTCTTCTTTTTTTTCTTCTTCTTTCTTTTTTTCTTTTATAAAAAAAGTTGAAGCGGGAATGCATACACTTTTGCGTTTTATTTTAAATTTGGCATTATCTGAAACGTACTCAATCTCTAAAAGCCCTTCTTTCTTCATGAAATCATATGCAGAAAGAATTTCTTCTATTTCCTTTACTTTTTTTCCATTTCTTTCATTGCCTGCTTTCGGGAGAGATTGATTCTGCCCTGCTTGTCTATTTCCATTACCTTCACCCATATTTCATCACCTAATTTTAATACATCCTCAACTTTTTCAACTCTTTTTTCTTCTATCTGGGATATATGAACCAACCCATCCTTGTTTGGTAAAACTTCAACAAATGCTCCAAAGTTTGTTATTGAAACAACTTTACCTTTGTAAATTTTACCAACTTCAACATCGGCTGTAATATCCTCTATCCTTTGCTTTGCCATATTCAACGATTCGCTGTTTACTGCAGATATTGTTATTTTTCCGTCATCTTCAATATTAATTTCAGCACCGGTATCCGCAATTATTTTTCTTATTATTTTACCGCCGGCTCCGATAACATCCTTTATTTTTGCAATATCAATTGACATTGTAATCATTTTAGGTGCATATTCAGAGAGTGAACTCTTAGACTGAGATATTGTTTCATCCATAATATCAAGAATTTTTAATCTTGCTATTTTTGCTTTTTCAAGTCCTTCTTCTAAAATCTTCATATTTACGGAATCTATTTTTATATCCATTTGTATTCCAGTTATGCCTACTCTTGTCCCGGCTACTTTGAAATCCATATCACCGTAATGATCTTCAAGTCCCTGGATATCTGTTAAAATAACATATTTGTCACCTTCAGTCATCAATCCCATCGCTATTCCGGCAACCGCAGATTTGCTCGGAATACCTGCGTCCATTAATGCAAGCGAACCGCCGCATACCGTGGCCATGGAAGAAGAACCGTTTGATTCAAGAATATCCGAAACAATTCTTATAGCGTACGGAAAACTTTCCTCTGAAGGCAAAACCTTTTCAAGTGATTTTTCTGCAAGAGCTCCGTGTCCTATTTCGCGTCTTCCGGGACCTCTTTCGGGTTTTACTTCTCCTACTGCAAATGACGGGAAATTATAATGGAGCATAAATCTTTTTTTGTATTCGCCTTCAAGTTCGTCCATTATTTGCATATCCTGCGGTGTGCCAAGCGTTGCGGTTGCAAGCGCCTGTGTCTGACCGCGTGTAAATACCGCTGAACCGTGTGTGCGCGGTAGCACTCCAATTTTGCAGTCTATATTTCTTATTTCGTCGGGTTTGCGTCCGTCAGATCTAACCCCGAGGTTTACTATCATGTTTCGAGCTTCTTTTTGAATAAGATCTTCAACGACTTTCTCAACATCATTTTCCTTTTCCGGAAAACTCAATTTTGCCTGAAGCATTATTTCTTTTATTTTCGCTTCTCTTGATTTCCTATCATGAATCCTGACTGCTTCGTTAATTTTATCTCTGTAATTTTTTGGCACTTCGGTTTTCACGGCTTCATCAATAAGGGGTGCCACAAAAGCTACCTTATTTGGATTTATAAATTCCTTTTGTTTATTAATTAGCTCCGGTATGTAACCAAGTCCAAATTTTATAGCATCTATTATTGTTTTTTCGTCAATTTCGTTTGGTCCGCCTTCCAGCATTACTATACCTTTTTCAGTTGCGGATATGAATATATCAATATCTGATTTTTCTCTGTCTGAAAATGTCGGATTAATAACAAACTTCCCGTCTATTCTGCCGACTCTAACCGCTGCAACAGGGGTGATGAACGGCGCATCGGACAGGAGAAGTGCAACGGATACTCCTATTACCGATAAAACATCGGAATCATTTTGTACATCTGTTGATAGTAAAGTAATGCCAACCTGTGTTTCGCAGAAATAATTTTCCGGAAATAGCGGCCTTATCGTTCTATCAACTATTCTTGAAGTTAGTATTTCTTTTTCACGCGGACGGCCTTCTCTTTTAAAAAATCCGCCGGGAATCTTTCCGGCTGCGTAGGTTCTTTCCCGGTAATCAACCGTAAGCGGAAGAAAATACTTAGGTTCCTGCGGAGCCAAATTTGCATTTGCTGTTGCTAATACTACTGTTTCCCCGTACTGAACCGTTGCTGCTCCGGATGATTGTTTTGCCAATTCCCCTGTTTTTATTATGAGGGGTTTGCCCTCTATATCTATTTTTATTTCTTTCATTTTTTATTTTTACTTTCTTATATCCAGCTTTTCAATAATTTCAGAATAGCTCTTTGGATTTTTCTCCTTTAAATAATTTAGAAGCTGCCTTCTCTTACTAACAAGCTTAAGAAGCCCTCTTCTTGAAGCATGATCTTTAGAAAACTTTTTAAAATGTTCCTCGCTTAACTGATTAATCCGCTCAGTCATTATCGCTATCTGAACATTCGGTGAACCTGTGTCTGTAGCATGAACCTTAAAAGCTTCTAAGATTTTTCTTTTCTTCGATTTTTCAAGCATGTTTTTCCTCCTTAATTATTGTAGTATTATACTAAACAGATAAAGATAAATCAAGTTATAACTTTAAATACTAAAAAAATAATTGGGCTGAGTAATAAACCCCGTTAGTAATGTAAGCAATAATGGTTATTAATAATATTAACAACATTACTTTACGGGGTAAACCCAAACCCATTCGTTTTCGTTTTGGTTATTATATCAAATTTCAGTTTTTTGTCAAGGTAAGAAAAGCACGACATTACCCAAAATTTAAAGATCTATCATAAAGATAAAATTTATTAAGTTGGGAACTGATAAATAAGAGAGAAACTGCGTT
>MGVS01000112.1 GCA_001800605.1 Elusimicrobia bacterium RIFOXYD2_FULL_34_15 | reverse complement strand
CTATCTGTGCTACACCGGCTGGGTTCCAGTACATCGCAGTTACATCATCCGCGACCGCACCAAATGCTTCGCCCATTCCGGCTGCACGTGCTCCTATTCCTATCTTCAAAAACGATGCGCTGGTCGTTCCTACCTTGCTGTCTAGCGCTCCATATGCACGGCCTATCATTACTACCGTTGTTACCATTATCAATACTAACATTGCACTTACTAACTTTACCAATCTCATTTCGTTTTTCATGACTTACCTCCATTAAATAAAATCTATTTTCTATTGCTCTATTGTTCTGATTTTCTGTTGTTCTTGAATATCCGCCACTGAGTCGTTGGCGGATTGTTTTTTACACTTTAGTGTAAAAAACAAAAAAGCCAAGTCACCATAAGTTTATGGGATCCTTCATCCCAATAAATTGGGATTCAGGATGACATACCTTCGGCAACCTGGCTAGCTTTAAATAGATAGATTTACTTCTGTTTTGTCGGTAACCTGTTAGCTTAGATCTATCTTTAGCCCCACGGTTTTGCGCACTCACCCTGATTTCTCAGGGGTAGCCTTTTCGGCCCCGCACCACTCGCTGCGTTCGGGTACAGGGTTTGTCCTATACCCAACGTGGTATAGGGTTTGATTATAATTAATATTTGCTCTATTATAAATGTGTTGTATTTGAAAGAACCATTAAACTGCAAGTTAAAAGTTAAAAGTTAAAAGTTATAATTAAGTCTTTTATTTTGTGAATTCTTCTCTATTTTAACTTTATATTTATACTTTTAATTGCATCTGCTATTGCTTCTAACTACAGTAGTGTCAACTAATTTGCCAATTTATTGTTTTTCATCTCTTCTCAATTTTGTTTATTTATTATCTCTTACAATTTTATGTACCTTGTTATTTATAATGTGTGAAATATTTTGCACTTTACTTGTCAAATCTTATCTAATAACTGCTATTTTACCTTTCTTGGTTTGGTTCCTATCATTATTTATAATATACAAATATATTCCACTCGCTACTTCATTATCATTCCTATTTGTTACAGGCCAAATTAATCTGCCATTTGCAGTATTTATTTCATTTTCAAAAACCATCTCTCCTGAGATATTAAATATTCTTATTTCCGTATGATTAGTTAAATTGGAAAAGATAATATTATTATGACCAAGAGACGGCTTAAATGGATTAGGATAAACATGCACATCATCCAAATTATTTGCTGCTGCCCCGAATATTCCGAAGCTTAGTAAAAATCTTGTATATCTGGAAGCCACTTCACCGGAACTCAATGCCCTATTATATATTCTTACCTCATCTATTATTCCGTTGAATCTTCCGGTTGATGATCCTTGCCTTCCGATATTAATAATAGCGGTATTTGTATCTATATTACCGGTTAGGGTCATCTGTGAAACCAGCAGTCCGTCCTGATACAATCTAAAATTATTTACCCCGCCTGCACTATCATATGTTCCAACAATATGATGCCAAACTCCGATATCACTGCTTGACCAGGTATATCCTAATTCTTTTGCCGCACCGCCTACATAGATTTTAAAGTATGCTTTATCACTTGCAGCTAATATATACATACCTTTATCTATTATACGTCTTGTCGGTCCTCCGTCTTGGGTTATTACGTTTGTTTTCACTAATGCTTCCAATGTTATTTGGTTGTTTACATTTAAATTATCTGAATTATTCACAGAAACATATTTATTAGTACCGTCAAATTGCAGTCCGTTACCGACTTTGCCTGCAACCCATTCAGGACTATTTATTAATGTTCCTGCATTGTTAGAACCGGAAGAATCACCTGCAACCGTTCCCGATCCTTCATCAAATTTCCATTCTCCGACCAAGCCTGAATTGTCAATATTCGCCGTTTTAGCCATTAGTACATTTGATATTGCACTCCAATTTTGTATCTCATCTCCAACCTTTAAGGCAAAATAATATGATGTATCTGCAGTTAAATCTATTATTGTAAAAGTTTCTGAACTTCCTGCAACTTTAGGTACCGGCAACTCTGAACATTGTGTTGCATAGTCCCAATTACTTATTTCTATTTCTACCGTAGAATATCTTAAATCATAATTTGAAGCTATTCCGGTAGTTCCATCATCACCCACACTAATCCATGTTAATGTTATTTTATCTGTTGATAGGGTACTTATAGATAATGTATCAACTGCGGCAGGTGCTGTTGTATCCGGTTCCAACGGTTGTGTCTTTTCCATTATAGTATTAGATATTTCACTTGTATTAGGTACTTCATCAATTACTTTGATTGCAAAATAATATGTAGTATCTGCAATAAGCCCGTTAACCAACATCGTTTCACTCTGACCTGATATTTTAGGTGCCGGAACACCTGCTACCTGGGTTGCACTTATAAAGTTACTGCTTGTAATAGGTGTCTCTGCCATATATCTTATATCATAAACTGTTGCAGTTCCTGTTGTTCCGTCATCACCTGTCGCTGTCCAACCCAATGTTGCCGAATTAGTTGATACTGATGTTACGCTTAAATCAACTATATTTAAAGGCAGAATTGTGTCAGAAACCGAAACATAGCCCTGAAAATGCTCTAAAACCTCTTGTTGTGTTAAAGCACGGCTGTATATTTTTGCTTCATCTATTACCCCTTTAAATCTTCCTTTTTTAGAATTTGTACTTGTGCGTCCTATTAATAATGCAATAGTACTTGTATCAATATTACCTGTAACACTAGCCTGAGAAACTATCACGCCGTCTTGATATAATACAAAATTATTCGGACCGGCAACGCTGTCATATGTACCAACTAAATGATGCCAGACACCGATTTCGGATGAACTCCATGTTTTAAATGCTGATCTCACTACTCCTCCTACAGTAATCTGGAAAAGAGCTCTCTCCCCTGCCCCTAGGCAATATTTTCCTTTTTCTATAACTTTACCAGTAATACCGCTATCAGAAGTAGTTTTGTCTGTTTTTACCCATGCTTCTATACTTATAGCATTCCTTATATTTAAACTTGTTGAATTAGGAACAGTTACGTAATCATCTACACCGTCAAATCTCAAAGCCCCGGTGCCGACTTTCCCGCTTACCCAAACAGTGCCTTTCATCAAAGTTCCGTCATTATTTTTTGTTGATGTATCATTTGCAGTTAATCCGCTACCTTCATCAAAATGCCATTCCGATACCATTTCTCCCAGTGTAATATTAGTTAAAGTTTTACCTAACGGCGAATTAGATACTTCCGACCAATTGTAAACTTCATCGCCTACTTTAATCGCAAAATAATAGTTTGTATTTGGAGTTAGATTAGTTAACATAAAAGTTTCTGAATTTCCTGACGCTTTCGGGGTTGGTTCATTAGAACACTGCAGTGCACTACTCCAATTACTTGTAGTTACCGGTGTATTTGCCATATATCTAATATCATAACTGGATGCAGTTCCTGTGGTGCCGTCATCTCCTACTGCTGTCCAACTTAAAGTAATGCTTGTTGCTGTTGCGATACTTGCTGTTAATGTATTTATTGTTGCCGGAAGAGTTGTATCTGCAGGCCCGGCAGTCGGAAAATAACTGCTCAATAAACTATTAGAATATTCTTCTATCCAGCTGTATCCGCTCGGTGCAGTACCGTTTGCGCTTAATCCCGTGCTGCTGCCTCCGTTTTGCTGTTCAAAACTGTCAGGTAACCCATCATTATCTGAATCTGTTGGATAGGCACCTGCAGGATAAGAAGGATAATCGCTGTCACTGCATGTTGTTTTGATATTACCAGTATTATTTATAACATCATTTACGATTCTTGAGTCTACGGGATCTATAGCCGGCGCGCGCGCTCCTGCGTTATTTAGTACAAAATTATAGGTATCACCGGCATCATGTTCTATTATACCCGAAGACGTAGTTGCAGGAATTGATAACTTGTAATCCGATTCTGTATTAGTTTGTCCGTCATCATAGAATTGAACGAGATCCCAATCACCGGTTCTTGAAGGATTGTCATAATCGTAGTTACCTTTTGCGTAAAACTTGGAACCGGATTTGACATAATACTGATTGTTATAACCTTGACCGATAAAAATTAAAATCGGATAATTACCGCTGCTATTTCTTTTAAAATAATTCCTGGTTACATTCCAATTTGATGTTAAGAAAGGAGAAAATTCAGTAGGATTACCGATAAAATCTATTCCTTTATTCGTATAATGATATATTACGTTATTGATTATTTCTCCCGAGGTTCCGTCATTTACTTCAGGATTCCTGGATTTATTATGTGCATATAAATTGTGATGAACACTAATGCTTGTTGCATCATCACCGACCAGATGACCGTACCCTGTTATACTCTCAAAACCTGCTACGTAAAGGGATTCCGATACTATATTCCACTGCCAGGTTATATGATTTGCAGGAAACCAGCTTCCTGTCATCTCATCTCCGCCCCAGGAAATGGAATTGTGGTCAAAAATAATATTATATGATTGATTAGTAAGATTACCAACTGATCCTCCGTTAACCTCGGCAGATATGCAATTTCCTCGTCTATCATTTGCGCTGGTACGCATGTATCCGTTTCTAAATCTCATTCCTCTGACTATAACGTCATGACTACCTAATTTTACAGGATAGCCCTTGACACATACACCGTTACCCGGCGCTGTCTGCCCCATAATCGTCATATACGGACTATTGGCATAAACATAGCTTTGAAGGTTGATTATTCCTCCGGTTTTAAAAATAATAACTCTTGGCCTTGTGTCTACTAATGCAGCCCTCAAACTGCCGGTACCGCTATCATTAGTATTTGTAACCTGCAGAATAACGGGAGAATTCGTAGTGGTGTAAGCACCGCGGGTTACAGCTCCGAATCCTTCAGCTCCCGGAAAAGCAGGTAATGAAAAACTAATTTTAGCTAAAAAAATACAAATTGCCATAACCATCAAAAATCTTGTAAAAATTTTCATACCTTCCCCCTTGTCAGACTAATATCTATTTTCCAAATAAAAAACCAGGACACCGTTTTTTAGTTCATAGTAACTTAGTTCATAGTTCACAGTAATTGGTATGAACTATAAATTCTTAACTACGAACTGCATTAAACTTCGGTAACCTGGCAAGCAAAATAAATAAATCTATCTATTAATCAATTTGGTTTATCGGTAACCTGCTAGCCTAGATAAGATTTATCTTTAGCCCCATGGTTTTGCGAACACACCCTGATTTCTCAGGGGTTGCCTTTTCGGGTTTACACTGCACCATTGTGGTACAGGGTTATGACTTATATATTTAATTGCAATAATTATCATTAGAAACTTTATATTACAAAGAACTGAGGTGCTACAAAACTCTATTGTTACAACTTTATTGCCAATTTATATTTTTTTATCTTGATTCTGTTTGACTTTACTATTTTATAATGCATATTTAATATTTTTCATTATAAAGTGAGAAATATTCTGCATTTTTGATGAACAAAAAATCCCGCAAAATATGGGATTTATTATACAAAATACAGAATAAACATATAATAATTATACTATTTCTTTTATTTCTACTATTCTCTTCTCATTTAGTGACTTTTCTGCGGCTAGGCCTATTAATAAACTTAATCTGCCGCATTCCTCATCTGCTAAAGGTTTTTTACCGGTCTTTACACATTCCAAAAATGAACTAATTTCAGGGTCATCCCCACCGCTATACCCTACGCTATTCTTATTCAATTCATAATGAAACTTTTCTTTTGTATGCAACGGAAATAATTTTATATCCCTTTCGGCACTGTCAACCTCTATTTCACCACAATCGCCTACGATAAAAAAACGTTGAAAAGTTCTGCTTGAATATAAACATGTTGTATGATTTGCCTTTGCTCCGTTTTCGTATTCCACTATAGTTACAAAATGGTCAGTTGAATCTTTTTCGGAATTATAAAGGCAGACATCATCAACATAATTTTTACGGTATTCCTTTGCGTATTTCTTTCCTTCCGGGGAATTGATATGTCCTGCACCTATTGGAAAAGTATATGCATTATCCGGACATTTTCTACTAATCAAACAGCTACTGCATCTCTGCCCAAATTTTTTATTTGGTGTAAAAACATTTACGCTGCCGAAACAACTCACTCTTTTTGGATATGAATTAATAAAATAATTCAACAAATCAAAATCATGGCAACTTTTGTGAACACCGAAACCGCCGGTGTTTTTTTTGAACCTGTTCCAACGGCGGAAATAGGTTCTGCCTCCATAATAAAAATTTAACTGATTTATTAATTTAACATCACCAATTTTATTATTTTGAATTAATTCTTTTGTTTTCTGAACTAGCGGCGAGTATCTTAAAACCAGCCCCATCTGAAGTATTTTTCCGGATTTCTTTTTGGCATCCAGAATTCTTAAACAATCTTTATAATTTGTTGCAATTGGTTTTTCACAAAGGATATGTTTATTATATAGAAATGATTTTACGGCAATATCGGCGTGAGTATAGTCGGGTGTGGCAATAATTACTGCATCTAGATTTTTTTTCTTTATTAATTTTTCGTAATTTAAAAAACACTGTTCTCTGCTTAATCCGAAAACTTTCTTTACAAATTCCAGCCTGTTTTTATCTATATCGCATAAACCTGAGATTTCAACTTTATCGGAAAAATTTTTTACTAATCGTTCAACTAAAAAAAATCCTCTCAGCCCCGCACCTATAATTCCAATGTTTAATTTCATATTAAAAAAAACTTATTGATTTTGCAATACTTCTATCATTGCCGCGATATTTTCAGGTTTTGCATCAGCAGGTATTGAATGGGCAGGTGATGCAAAATATCCGCCGTTCTTTCCCACTTTTTCAATAAGACGGTGAACTTCTTCTTTCACCTGTACCGGAGTTCCGTAAGGCAATGTATTCTGAGTGCTGATACCCCCGTAAAAAGACAAGGAATCCCCGTATTTTTCCTTCATCTCATTAACATCCATCACTTCCGGCTGAAACGGATTGAAAACATTCAACCCGCATTCTATAAGTTCGGGAAACAACTCTTGAACCTTTCCACAGGAATGAATAAACACCCATTTATTTTTCTTTCTTATGGTTTGATACATTTGAGTTACACGGGGTTTTATAAATTCCCGCCATAATGCCGGCCCCATCAACAATCCTGTCTGCTGTCCCCAGTCGTCCCCAAATTGCATACCGTCTACATTATAAGATAATGCATTGTTGATTATTTTTAGATTATATTCTAAAATCCTGTCAAACAAAGTATGAACAAATTCCTTTTCCATTATCATTGCCATAAGCAAGTTTTCCATTCCGGTCATAGCCCATGCACGTTCAAAAAGACTAAAACTTACTTTAGCAATATAGAATCCGTCCGGGTTGGATTTCATTCTACCGTTCCATGTCTCATACCAAGAAGGATCGTCAGGATTAGGAAATATATATTCATTAACATTTTCCGGAGTAACAACTCTATTACAGACAACACCTATATCTTTATCATATGTACGGTTCCATTGAACCCCGAAATGGTCCTGCCAAATATTGGGACTGATCTCTTTCAAACAATCTTTTGGTATGCAATCCAGATGCGTAAAACAGTTTCCCAGTTTTGATGCAAAATTAGAATCATTATAAAACTTAACCATAGCATCATGCGACTTTTGTGTAAAAGATACATTATATGGCGTTTTATCCGGTTGTTTGTGATTTAATGAGTTAATTACTCTTTCCCTATTATTCATATTTTTCACCATTGATTCTATATTAGCCTCTCCGTTACCCCCGCCACTAGGTCTTCGGCGGGCAAGCATTACCCGTTACTCGTTACTTCATTTTATTCCAACACCGTGCATCCGCCCGACAATACCTGTATTTGGTCTCCCGATTTTATCTTCATTTTCTTACTAAGTTTTAGTGCAAGCATATTATCGTAAGATTGTAACTTTTTATTTATAGTTGATTTAGTATCTATCAGTATTTTATCGTTTTTAGTAGCATTCAAAATAATTACTTTTTTGCGGTTTGGTACAATTATTTCTTTTGCATTTGAAAGTAAAATCAACATTATCTCTTCGCCATTATCTATCTGCCAGACAGTCATAGAACTATTTTGCGGTTCACGCCTTGTTTTCATCAATAAATCAATATTCCCATAATATAAATCCAGCCATTTTTTTAATACAACGTGATGAAATTTCGGAAGTGTCATTAGATCTATGGAAAATGTCGGAACTCCTCCTGCTATTAATTTAATCATCAATGCAGCAAGCTCTTTTGCACTTTCACCGCCCGTCCAGGCAAGATAATCGTTATGAACTACCTGAGCAAATGTCTGCGGATACACACACCTTTCGAAATTTATGTCTATATCGTACGGTGAATCTCCTGCACGCGCCATCGTGCCGAATTGCATCGAATAAATATTTGCATAATTATTTTTAAGTTCAATTGTAACATCTTTTTTTATTTTTGTAAGCTCTTCCCATGTCTCTGCCATTAACTTATGCAATCCTCTCAGCGATGGCGTTGTATCGTGTTCATGATTGGTTGCGTCGCAAGGTAAAGGCGGAAGGCAATTATATAAATCAATTTTCAAACCGTCCACACCGTACTCTGTTATCAATCTTTTCATATCATCAACCATATGTCTTCTAGCTTCAGGATTTGAAGGACACAGGTTGGAAAATCCGTTGAAAGTTACCACTTTTTTTCCATTGTTATGAACAACCAGGTCGCCGTATTTCTGGTAATTTTTTGTTTTTGGATGTATAGCCAATGGAGCAATCCAAAGAATAGCCATCATATCCATATCTTGAATAGTTTTTACAAGCTGTTTCATATTTGGAAATTTCTTATCAGGATAATAATCACCGATTGTGACGCCATAATCTTTAGGCGCATCTAACCCCGGTCCAAACCAGCCGTCATCTATGATAATGGATTTTATTCCAGCTTTTTTTGCTAATTTTGCATTATCAATAACCAATTTTTCTGTCAAGTCATCGGATAACCAGCCTGTCCATGTACACCATACAGGTAAATATGATTTTTCATTTATTGGATATTCTATGTCCATTCTTTCTTTGAACAAATCAGCATAATCTCTTGCAACATGGAACCAGCTCATACCGCCTTCTTTAACAAACAGCGAATCTTTAAATTCTTTTACTTCGCCATAAATCACATTATCAGAAGGTCTTTTTATAACAAAATTCAGTTTACCCGAATATGCAATTAACGCTCCGCCCGTGCTTACTCCCGGTTCGGTAATCCTGAAAGACGTCTCAATTAGCTCGCTGACAACCCCGACCGCAAAAATAACTTCTTCAAATTGATTCAAAAAAGCTATAAACGGATTTCCCGCATTTGCAGCAGTTAAAGAAGATGTTCTATTCCAGCAGGTAAGCGGTTTAATATTCAGCATATAGTTTCTTCCGCAATCAGGCATAATAATCTTTGAAAAATTCATAAGCGGAATAGAAAAATAATATTCGAAATGATTAACTTTCATTGTCTTATTATCTAAACGTGATAATTTTAAATCCAATAAATCAGAATTTTTTACGTCCAAAATATAGTCGCCGTTTTGATATTTTTTTGATTTCAATTCGACATTTTTAAACTCTAATTTTTGTTCATCCACAAAAGCAACAATATCCAAACTCTTTATTACCTTGTCAACCATAACACAATCTCCCTTTCACCTTTCTACCCATTTTTACGCCTGAACCAAATGAATTGTATCTTCTTTTCTCTCTAATTTCAAAGAATATTTTTTACCTTTGACAAGTTCGTGTCCCGAAACATTTAATCCGGTAGCCATCTTTATAATTTCACCGTTTTTTCCTTCAACAACAATATCATTTTTTTCAAATTTGATACTATTTACATCGCCTGGTACTTCTAATTTAACTTTGAAAATAAAATCATCATCTGCAGTCGGTTTAGATCTATCTATAACAGCCAGCCAAACTTTTAATACGCTGTTATAATCTTTTGTTATCTTTGAAAGATGGTCCTGATATAACTCTTCCAGGAAATCATATGCACTGATTCCTCTTGCAGTCGGATAAACCGGATATTCCCTGCCATATTTTTCTTCCAACTCAAAACAGTATAAAATGAACTTCTGTACCGCATCATCAAGCAGCTCTTTAAATTTAATCTCGTCTTTTTTATTCTGAATAAGCATTAAATATCTGAAAAACACATTTAAAAACCATTTCCATATCTCGGCAACATCCCGCTCTTTATCCAAGCCTTTACTCAATTGAGAATAATCCTTTGCTGATAAATACTTTTTCGCCTTTTCAATATCTTTTATAGATTGTAGACACATGGAAATCGCGCTATCTTTCTCAGCAAGAATTTCTTTAAGTGATTCTTCAGTAGGCTGGGTAATCTTTTTATATAATTCCTGATATTTTGGATTTGTGGGATCCCAAGGCATCGGACTGAAATGCGGGGCATCTTCTTCCATCCTCAGTAAATGTTCCAAATGTGAAAACATATTAAGAAAATGCGGACGGTAAAATCCCAGTATATAAAGCGCCTTTTGGCAAATTTCCTGTGTTCTGCTAAGTGCAGAAACCACAAGTGCACTTGCTTTTTCACCGTATTTCTTTGAGGCCCATTCGCTCCAGAGGGTCTTCATATTTGTATTAGGATTCCATGCCAAATTACTGAATGTAACAATATTAAATTCGTTAGGCAAATCAAAAGTTAGTACTGCCGGTCCCGGATTATAAAAATGCGCATGTGAATATTGTAAATGATAATCTAATCTTGCAACTAACCCATCAACTTTTTTATCTGCAGCATACGTTATCCTGTCTTTATAGAAATCGGCAAGTACCGCCGGGATATATGCAAATCCGTTACCTTCAGGACATGCGGTATATTCAATTATCTGAGGAGCATTTTTAAAAGCTCCTACCAAAGTATTGTTAGGGTCGCTTGTGCAGTAAAAATCTCTATGCATACATTTTGTCATTAAAACTATGTCTTCCGGAACCTGGCTGAACGCCTCATATGCCACTTTTCCTTCTTCAGGAGTCATATTATATGTTCTTACTTCTAATTTTTTCCCGTTCCTATTGCATGCTCTATGCATTGCATTTACTACGCTCAAAATCCTGTCTTTTGGAGCAAAATCCATGCATTTGTTGCATTTGCATCCTTCCCTGCTGAATAAATGCCCGCCTTTACTTACTTCGGAAAGTGTTAAATTAAGCCCGTCAATTTCGGGCGCTATCTCGAAAAATTCATCTACTTTACCTTCTATGAATTCCATCATAAACGGTTTTGAAAAACAAATCGGCGCGTCAATACCCTTTAGTTCCGGATATGCATTAAGAAATTCAGGCGGGTAGACCATTTCATGGTCCCACATAATCATTTCAAGCCCGTATTTGTGACCGAAAGTTGCAAGCTTCCTCAGAATTTCCAACCTCTCTCTTTTTCCCTGCCCCCATTTTTGAAACTGCTTATGTAATTTTGGGAAAAATTTATAGTCAAGGAACCAGTTTAAATCCATCCCGGGTTCTATCGAACGTCCCGTTAATTGAAATTTATTTATGCCGTATCTTGGTGCCTGCCTGATAATCTTTTTAACAATTTCGGTAAATTCTTCTATCGGCCTGTCAACCGAACCGCCGTAGGGCAGATTGAATCCGCCCTGAAATGCCTGCGTTTCCCACTCTCTTATTTTAAAATAAGGTTTTGTAATAATATTTAGATTTTTAGGTATAACTTTTAGATATTCTATTTTGTCAATTAATTTGAAAGCTGAATAAATTATCGCCTTTGACGAATAACCGCTAACAACTATTAAATTCTTGCTCTTACTCCATGAATTAGGGAATGATTTAAGTATATATCCTTCATCACCGATAAGATTTGTATTTACATTAACTTTGTTTCTATTTAAAATCTCTTTTACTAAATTGCTGGAATTAATCTGCCCAATAACAATAATATCGCCATTGATTGACTTTTTAGAAAGTTCCGATTCTGTCAACAAAACAACACCGTATCCTGTTTTTTTCAGGCAATCCGATAATTCAGAAATTGCTGTTTTTTCCACTTCTGAATAATTTTTTCCTATCACCAAAAAACATTGTCTTTTACTTTGAACCATTTACTCCTCCTAATATAATGTTCATTGAGCCTGTCACGAAACTATTTTTCCGTCGGAGAATTTATGGGCTAAAATATTTTCGCCCTCCTATCATTTTCTCCGACGAC
>MGVS01000111.1 GCA_001800605.1 Elusimicrobia bacterium RIFOXYD2_FULL_34_15 | reverse complement strand
TGATAGGAGGGCGAAAATATTTTAGCCCATAAATTCTCCGACGGAAAAATAGTTTCGTGACAGGCTCAATTAATGTTATAAAAGGAGGAAAAATCATGTCAGAATTAAAAGTAGGCGAAAGAGCACCGGATTTCACACTACCGGATCAGTACAATAAAAATGTTTCTCTGAAAGATTATTTGGGAAAGAAGATTGTGGTTCTCTATTTTTACCCAAAGGATTTTACTTCTGGATGCACCATTGAAGCGTGTTCATTCCGGGATAGCTACGAAATCTTCAGAGATGCAGGTGCCGAAGTAATAGGCGTAAGTTCAGATTCTACAGAAAGCCATACAAAATTCAGGGAAAAGCACAACCTGCCTTTTACTTTGTTAAGTGACGAAAAAAAAGAAGTTATCGAACTTTATGGTATCGGCAAAACATTAGGGTTATTTACTAATAGAACAACTTTTGTTATAGATAAAGAAGGTGTTATAAAACATATATTCTCGTCCCAGACAGAAGCCGCAAAGCACATCGAAGAAGCACTTAAAATCGTAAATGAACTTATAGCTAAATAAAAACTTTCGTTTTAAATCTGATACCATGCTTACCAAGATGGCTTTATGCCTCTATAAAAAAACGGGATTGCCACGAGCCAATAAATTGGCTCTCGCAATGACAAAAAATCAGAGCTAACACCTGCCTGGCGGCAGTCAGGCTCTGCGGCTACTTTATTGACCAGGAGTGTCTGGATGGGATTGTGATTGGTTTTTTGACTGTTTTTGAGTGTTTCGCTTGCAGGTATTTTATTGGAATGTCCAACTTCACTTCTATATTTTGAGAACCTGTATTTTCCAATACCAATTTCTGTATTTTTCCTCTTTTTAGAACCAATGAAACCAGAATTCCAGGTGGAATTCTTAGGTTTTTAATTTCCAAATCTTTCCAAATATCCGGTATCGCCGGAAGTATTCTTAATTCATTATTTCTGCTGTTAGCTATCATGTTATTCAAAGCCATTGCATAACTTCCGTGGCAAGAAACATACCAGTAATTTATAACAAAACCATCGGGTCTTATTTTCTCTGGAAATGCACCCAATGTGCTTGTATATTTCGCTCCGTTCGACAGATGCTCATATGCCCTCTTATCTTTCATTAGTGCCAGTGTTGCGGCTGCTTTATTTTCTGCCCAAGGCCAGATTTGATTTTGATATGTACCAGGATTTGTTAAACCTAATGTTCCCTGACAATCTATCAAACCTTTTTCTACTGTTTCGCTTGTAACACCTTCCGGGAAATTTAACAGGTAATATACAAAGCATCCTGTTCCAACTCTTGTTGCTCCGTGAAACGGAAGAAGTATCTTACCAAGGTAATTTGTTTTTAAACCTTTTTTTAATTTTTCTAAAACTCTTTGATAGGAATCATCTATTTTTTTATTTAATATTTTAACTGCTTCTATATAAGCTTCAAATGATTTAATTGTGGTTATTACATGTGTTGTATCGTTTTTTCTGTGAATAGATTCATCAGCACCTTCACCTTCTTTGATGTATGCAATATCTTCTTTTTCTTCTACTACCGAAGACATTAAAAATTCGCATACTTCTTCAATAAGATTAAAATGCTTTTTTAATATTTCTTTATCTCCGGTATAAAGATAAAAATCCCATACTGACATTACCAGGCATCCGTTATTTGCTTTTTCTATATCCGGAATCTCTCTTGGACTTATAAAGTCGGTGGACTTACCTTCATAATTGGTAGTCCATGCAAAATATGCGCCTTTCATGCTCATTTCTTTTGCATACGCCCGAGCTAGCGGTAATACTTTCTGATAACCTTCAAATAATTTTTCGGATTCTTCCAATCTGTTTGCTCCCAAAATCGCTTTTGTCGGGAAAACCGCATCCCAGGTATTGACCGAACCGCCAGCCCACAACACCGGGTAATTACATAAAGAAATCATTCCAATTTTAGGATTCTGGTGTGCACGGATGACATACAAACTTAAATAATACAGATATTCTAATCTTTTGTCGGGAATATTTATATGCGACTGGCCTTGATATGTTTCCCATTCTTTTTGATGAGTTTCCAATATTTTATTATAACCATTGCTTTTTATTTCTGCCAATCTATTTCTTATTTCTTCCTGATAATTCGGAGTATCTTTTTCGTCTATAACAACAACATATTTTGTAAATGATTGGCCTTTTTTTATATTAGAAAGATGTAATTTTTTGCCGTTTCTAAATTTTCCCTCTCTTACATTTTCGTAGTCAGTAAACATTATTCCCTGACCTTTTATTCCATAAATTTCGTAATCATACTTTAACGTTTTTTCGTGTGAATTGAACGATAATTTATTGTTTATTTCTGAAGCGAATTTATAGTAGCCGTTACTCCACGGAACTTCAGGAGGATTAAGATTTAAAGAGATTTCAGGTTTATCTTTTGGAATATCCAATAATGTGTAATGTTCTACCAATATATTTTCTTTTGTAAGGAATGTTTCGATATTAATTTTAAAATCCGTGGCTTCGATTAAGGTATTTAATGTCGCTGTTTTTGGATTAAATGTCTGATTAAATTTACCTACTTCATAAGCTTCTCCGCCGCATGCAAGTAAAGTATAGCTGGATTGAAGTACAGGCAAGAGTATTTTATGATAACTGCGGTGGGTTGTTTTGTACCAGGCGCAGATTGCGCCCTGATGCTGTTCGGTATGCAGATGACCGGAGTTGCATTCCATTGAACCGGAATAATTGATTAAAACTCCGTCTGTGCCGTTACTCAATATAAACGGAAAATATTGCTTATTTTCTAACATATTAATTTGTATTTGAGGTTTTAGGACTTTAGTTTTCCCCGTTACCCATTACTCCCGCCACAGGCGGGCAAGCGTTACCCATTACTGTCTTTTATTCCCAATTGCCCGACCCGACTAACTTCCTTGGGAAAAGGTCGTTCAACAAAGTTTCTGTCGTTTTTGTTAATTTTACTTTTTCTTTCAATAAATGCTTTATTTCACTGAATGAAACTAACCCGAGAATTAATTCCAAAAGATAATATTCATCTATTACTAATTTTATTTCTGGTGATAGTTCGTTTACCAGTTTTATTTTTCCACTTCCGATATTAAATTTAACATTATCTTTACCAATATTTATTTCAAAACTGCCTTTCCAATTTGATGCAAGCGATTTTTTTAATCTTTCTTCTAATTCGGGGATTAACCTATTAAATAAAGATTTTATATTTATTATTTGCAGCATATTACTGCTCTTTCCACCATAGATTTCAATCAATTTGAAATTGATTGGAATTTTTAGTAACACGTTCTTTATCTGCGGATCAAACGGTACACGCACTGTAATCCTTTCTATTTTATTTCTTAAAGCGTAGTTATATATATATTTAACAAAATGCCCAAACACATTTTGTTTGCCTTTTTTGTAACCCACTTCATTGCCAGTAATTCTCGCCTCAAATTCAGAAAAATCTTCTTTCATTTGAATCGCAAACATATAACCTAAAATTTTGCCATTTTCTTCATAAACAATATGCAGCGGATTTTCTGAAGGATGTGCGTTTTCTTTTGAAATAATTCTTGTGGCATTATATTGATCATTGAATTCCTTAGAGATTTTCAAATAAGAAGAAAAATCTTTTTTAGGGTTGAATTGTCTTATTTTTGCTTGTATTTCTTTTTCTAACGGAAGTTCGCCTTCTAAAACCAATGCAGCGCCCGCCTGAACTTTTTTTCCTACTGTAAATTCAATATAACGTCTCGGAAATCTCAAATAACCAAAGCGTGCATAGAATTCCGTAAGCCCGCCAAGACGGGATATATCACAATTTGCTTTTTTTAACCATTCCATTGTGTCTTTCATTAATATCGTGCCATAGCCCTTACCGTGGTGTTCAGGCAATACAGCTACTTCACCTGGATCCATTTTTATAATTACGGATTTGCCGATTCTAAATTTACTCGCGCTTAAATGAACGGTACCGATTAATTTACCGTCCAATACAAGAACCCGCCAATATTTAATTTCTTTAAGAACAAGATTCCTAAGATATGTTTCTCTTTCTTTAGTTCTAAGAACATTAAAAGCTTTATCCAAAACTTTTAATATCGAATCAACATCTCGTTTAGTAGCTGTTCTTATCATATGTTCTATTCCACAAAAAAAGTAGCGGCAAAGCGTAAGCTTTGCCATATATTAGCAGAGCTGTTGCCTGCCTGTCGGCAGTCAGGCTCTGCAGTTACCTAGTCTATCCTAAGCAACTGAAAGGAGTCGAAGGATTACCCATTACCCGTTACTGTATCTTATTTAAATATTTTTTCAAACAATTGGGAGATAAATTTTTTATTGTCTTTGCTTGCCTGCCCTAAACCGTCCACATCAAATATTCTTGGTCTATCGGTCAGCACATTGAAAAATATAATTCTTCCTGTTCCTTCTGTGCTTATAACACAGAACGGATATTCTCTTGCCTGATACATAATTGTAATTAATGAATTTGCATTTTTAGTTGTCTTCACAGTCCAAAAACCCATTTCATCTTTCAGGTTAATATCTTTTACACCTTCAGTAATCGGATGATTTGAAAATTTTTGTTCGTTCGCCTTAAATACTCTTGGCTCCATAATAACTTCAGGTAACGGTAAGTATCCTTCTTTTGATATTGTTATTCCGACAGAACTTAACAGGCTATTTAATTTATTATTAAAATCATCTTTATTAGCTTTTATAAATAAATTTCCGCCTTTTTTTACCCATTGATGCAGGTCAGCTATCTCATCGTCAGCCAATGCCCTATTAAGTGAAATATATATTGCATTTTGTTTGGATTTTAATATTTTACTAAGTTCATCATCTTTGAATTCTTTGACATTAAGATTTTTTGTTACTGTTTCAGCATCAATAAACTTTTCCATTGAATCCGAAGCATCAGACGGAATACTAATCTTGATTGCTTTCAAATTTTTGTTTTGTTCCGTTGATTCGGCGGCAGTGGTTGATTTTAGTTCACTTCCGTATTTTTCTTTAGATAAAGCATACTTAATAACATTTATCACATACATGGTTGCAGAAGGATCTTTCTGCCATGCGCTGGTTGCTTCAACCTGGGAAATTAAAACCCTGCCCTTGCCGACGTTTTCTTCGCAGATAACAATCTGCATGCTCGAAGATAAACCTTCCGACATCTCTCCGGCTCCGGCTAATATTGATGACCTTAACGGACTAAGCAAAGTTTTTGAAGTTAATCCGTATTCATTGTTCCAGAAATCAAAATTCTCACGGACAAGCCCTTTGAATATAGGATGTTTAAAATCAACCACGTCGGCAAAAACATTATAATGTTGTTTTTGGCCTTCCTGACCCAATAAGATGAACCTTGGAACCCAGCCTCTAAAAAAGTTTTTGTATTGTTCAAAACAAACAACCTTACCGCCTGCTTCTTCCCAGGCTTTCAGCTTTTCCGCAGAATCCCTTAAATTTTCATCTAATGACGTATAACCGATAATTAAAGTATCATATAGAACAAGGTTGTCAAAACTGGAAACCGGATTATATTTTACTTTGAGTGAATCTAAAATCTTTCTTGTTTTACCAACAGTATCATAGAGTGCAACCTTTGCATCACCGGTTACCGTAGTAATATTATCCGCTTTTCCTAATATATAGAAGTCATAATAATTTTCAGATATTTTCTTCCCTTTTAAAGAAAATACATCAATTAACACCCTATAGAAACCCGATGCAACAACCGGAATGTTTATAGTATACGGCACTTCGACTTTCTCCCCATTTTCTACTTCCGGTGCAGATAAAGTATCGGTATAATATACTTTTCCGCTTTTATCAGTAAAAGATATTTTAAGTGTTGACGGTTTAATGATCGCCAATGAATCGTTTGCTAAATATAAATCCAATTGTTCTTTTGTTCCGGCAAAAAAACCACTCTTAAAATCTTTAAGAAAAGCCAATACCGGTTGACTTGTAATCCGTAAAGCGTCACAAGTAGGCCGCCATGCAAACGGATAATCCTTCAAAGGATATAACGGAAATTCACTCGTCATCAGTGTACGCCCGGTTACAAAATTAACCTGCCCAGTTACAAATTCGCAAGCGCGATGCCGTTCTTCCAATCTTTTCCATGCTATAGCCCGTGCTTCAGCCTTGTATCTGGGTATAAACGTCGTTAATACACCAAGATGCCTTACTTCGCCCATCCGAATTCCGTCACTCGCCATTTTCTGGGCAATTTCCGTATACGTTTCTCTGTTAACAAGCATATCTGGTGTTGAATAACCCTCTTTTTTCTGAACTATCCTGGGCTCCATGCTTTTCCACGGTAGCCAATCACCTTCACTCCAGCCATACTCAGTATTCATCATAGGACGAAGTTCACCGTGCGAATCTTCTGCCTTTTTCATACTCTCTTCCAAAACCTCTTCAATAAATGTCCACGGTTTTCCGAATGCACCGCCCTCGTAACTATGCACATCTACAAAATCACTTTTTAAAGCAGGACTCTCAAATTCACCGCCGGATGTTGAACTTACAGGCCGTGTTTTATCAAGTGTTTTTACGAATTCATATAACTGTGTTATGATAGGCACAACATTTCCTTTGTTTTCATTGCCAAGACACCAAAAAATTATTGACGGGTGATTCCAATCCCTTTCTATCCATTCGGTCATCTGTGATTTAACTCTGGGAACAAAATAATTGGGATCAGGCGAGTATATATTGTTCCAACCGTATTCGCCATAAACCATCAATCCTATTTCATCACATATTTCATAAAATATAGGCGGATAAATATCGTGTGTTCTTACTATGTTAAAATTCATTTTTTTAAACAGTAAAAGTGCGCGCCGCATAAAATCGCCTTCGTTTAATGCTATATCTGCCCATTCCCTTTCAAAATCGTTACGCGGAATTACAAATTCCGTACCGAACAATCTCAATTTTTTACCATTCAATAATAAATCCCTGTCTTTTATAGTAATTTCTCTCATACCAAACCGTTCGGTATATATTTCTTCTGCTTTTCCGTTATTTACCAGACTTACTTCTAATTTATAAAGATACGGTTTTGATGGTTTCCATAAAACAGGTTTCACTATTTTAACCTTTGCTTTAATGGTATTTTCACCTGGATTAACCTGTATCGGAATCTCAGTTGTTCCTGATACAGTATCCATTCCGTCTTTATCTTTCCAAGGATATACTTTTAATATTCCCTGAAGTTTCTTTTTATTTTTTTCGGAATTATTTATGAAAATATTTACATCTATACCTGCCGGCTTTATATGCGGTTCTATCTTAACATTTTTTACATACACCGACGGCCGCCCTATTATATAAACCGGTTCTATTATGCCGCCGCAAGCACTTCCGTACATATGTCCGTCAATACCGGGAATTATTTTTCCGGGTTCTTTCGGATTATAGTGCATGTCATATACTCTTACTGCTAATACATTTTCCTTATCCCGGGAAATTTTATCTGTCACATCAAATTCAAACGGAGTAGAATAACCCTGATGCTCTCCAACTTTATTTCCGTTTAAATATACGGTACATTCCGTATCCACCATTCCAAAATGCAATATTAACCTGTAATTACTCGGCATGCTTTTGTCGAGATTAAATCGTTTTCTGTACCATCCCACCCCGCCTTCCCTAAAAAACTTATCACCGATATTATTGACACCGTGAACAACATAAGGATTTGGCGGATGTTTACGGTCCCAGTTCCAGGGCACATATTGGTTAGACCAAGCTGATTCATCAAAATCTTTTTTGAAATATCCCTGCTGTGTTCCCGGGTCATCCGGCGGGTTGCCGGCAGTGTTCTCCTGCCTTACACACTTCCATTCATTATGGCTCAGTTCCTGCATTACTTTTGTATCTGCTAACGCATAAACGATACAACCTTGAATAAAAAATGCCAATACTGCTAATCTAAGATAACTGTTTAAATTTTTTAATTTCATGATTTTTACCTTTACACCTCATTTTACTTCTTTAACTTCTGATTTGCTTCATTTAATTTTTGTTGTGCTTCTTTATGTAACGGGTCCCTTTCCAAAACTTGATTGAATTGTGCTACCGCATCCTGATATTTTCCTTCGTTGAAATAATTAAGCCCTTTTTGATATGTTTGTTCAATAAATTTGGTACTCGCATCACGCATTCTACTTCGTGCTTCTATATAATTGGGATTCATATCCAAAGCATTACTAAATTCAACTATTGCAAGTGAATATTCTCCCACATCATAATACAACATTCCTCTTTGGTAATACTGTTCTGCTGTAAGAGGTATTTCTTTTTCTGCCTCTCCAAATCTGAATATAAAAGATACCTTATGTAAATTGGTTACTTCACTCATTAAACCAAATCCATAATCAAATTGAAAATTCTTATGTTTGAAACCGAGTCCTATTGTAGTGGAATCTAAATCATAGCCGATTTTGTAGCCTGTTCTGAAAAATATTATTTCTTTAAGCCAATATTCTAAACCAAGATTAAGTTGAATTCCTGTATTTGAATATTTATTTACATCCATTACCCCTGTTAATTTTTTATTATCTTTAGAAATAAATTTATATGCCGTACCAAATCTTATTCCTATTGGCAATGCATCACCTTTTGAATCACTGGCTATGCCGCCTGTATATTTCATTGCTGTCCCTAAATTTTGAACTGCCAGACCTAAAGATAATTTATCATCTAATAATCTGTATAAACTACCTATGTCTAAAGCAAAAGCTGTTGCCTGTGATTCTTCCGCCAAGTCACTGCTTATTAATTTTATGTCTGCACCTAAAGATAATTCTTTCTTAACTAAAAAATCCCGTGCAAAACCGGCTGTAATAACATATTCCTGATTAGCTTTTCTTGTCTCGGTTCTATCTAAAATTAAGCCGGTACTATCAAGCCAGTTTATTTCAATATTCCCGCCCTGTAAAGTTGTTATTGACCCGCCAATATACCCTATATTTTTAACCGGTTGAGCATATGCAATATTGCCATATCCTGTATCCGATAATCCTTTAAAGTACATAGCTCCTATTTCTTTATTTAAAATATTGCTCAGCCCGGCCGGATTGAATTGCAAAGTATTTATATCGTCAGCCAATCCGACAAATGCCTCTCCCATTCCTAACGGTCTTGCGCCGAGTCCTTGTTTTAATATAGGATTGCCTCTAGTCCACGGACCAGAAGCATAAGATAAACTATATAATATACAACATAAGAGTGTAATACCTATTTTCTTCATAAATAAACTTTAGTCATAGAGTTGTGAGATTGTGCGATAGCGGGATAGTGCGGTAGTGCAAGGTTAGAATTTTAATTTTTTAACCTATCCCCATTCAATCTCTTAACCACTTTATTTAATCTTTTTCCATTCCACAATCTTACGATCGCACAATCGTCCGCCCCAATACATCGGGGCAAGACCTTGCCCAAAGGGCGGGCACAATTGCGAGATCCTTCGACTCCTTCGCTGCGTTCAGATCGCTCAGGATGATCCCGATAAATCGGGATCATTTTATCACACAGACTTTCTTTGTTTCATCTAACGCGCCGGGACCTTTTATATGGACAAAATATACTCCGCTCGAAACAAAATCTCCGTCTGTGTCTTTACCGTTCCATGTTAACCAGTATACGCCGGTATCTTTGTTTTCGTTTACAAGTGTAATTACTTTTTCTCCATTTAAGGTATAAACCTCTATTTTAACATTACCGGACTGAACTAAATCATAACGAATTGTTGTTACACCTGTATTTGGATTAAATAAATTATTATATAGTGTAATCTGACTTCTACCTGCAGAAATATTAATTAAATTAGTTGACCCCGGTTGAGAAATATTTCCAAATTGATCCTCCACTGCAATTTCTATTGTAATGCCGTTTACCATGGGAAATTTAGAAGCTATGTCTCCTAATAATAAATTTGCAGTTACAACTCCGTCATCTGCAATATCAATATTTGATAGACCTATCGGCGTTTCTTCAATAGCTCCGATTGGTCTTATCCACTGAACCAATATATTTCCATTTTGATCTTTTACGGTTATACTATATACGATTGATCCTGCCTCTGCATTCGCATTTAATCTTACAATATCACCCGGAACAACTGAAGATTGCCCGCTTGGTAAAACAACAACAATCGAAGAAGGGACATCCGGGGGCGTTTCTCTTTTTAATGTTTTTGCAGTTAAAACTGCTGATGGTCCCGTTATAATTCCAGCCGCATTATATGCGCTTACCCTGTAATAATAAGTCGCATTCATTGTCAGCCCGGTATCGGTGTAAGTAGAAATTACTATACTATCTGCCCATTGTTTAATAAATGCCCAGCTGATATTATTTATAGAACGTTCTATTGCGTATCTTGTTCCATTTCCGCTCCAGGAAACCGTTACGCTTGATAAATAAATATTGACTGCGGATAAGCCGCTCGGTACGCCTGATAAAGTATATGTAGAAATCGTATTCGACGCATCGGACTCATTTAAACCATTAAATGTCACTGCGTATCTGCTGTATTGCGTATTGGGTTGTAAATCTATTTCTGACCAGTATGTATTATCGGCTAATAATGTTTTTATTGTACCACTTGTAGAGGTTCTAATATAATATCCACTTTCTGTATTCGAAACATCACTCCATGCCCACATTATGCTGCTTGAAGATATCTGGCTTGCAGTAAAACCCGTAGGTGCTGCTACTGAAGTAGCCATTAAACTGATTATATTACTTGCCGTATTACAAAGAATGCCAACAGCATTATATGAATTTACTCTATACCAATACGTTGTTTCGCCTGTTAATGGTGAATCGGTAAAATTTGTGCTAGTTATATTATCTACCCATTGCTTTATATACTGAAAATTAACAGGATTACTGTCACCTGTCGAACGCTCTATCGTATATCGTGTTGCACCAACATTATCCCAACTTATTGTGGCAGACGATCCGTAAATAACTGTTGCAACTAAATTTGTCGGCTGAACTGTTAATGTATAAGTAGATATTGTGCTCGAAGCATCTGATTCATTTGAACTATTAAATGCCACAGCATATCTGCCATATTGAGTATTTTGTTGTAAACCGGTCTCCGGCCAATAAGTACTGCCGGCAGACAGCGTTTTTATTGTTCCGCCTGTTGATGTTATGACATAATACCCGCTTTCTACATTAGAATTATCTATCCATGACCACATTACACTACTTGAAGATATTTGGCTTGCAGTAAAACCTGTAGGTGCCGCAGCTACGGTAATGGTACTGACAATATTACTTGCTGTAGTATTTATTAATGCGTCATTATTGTATGATTTTATCCTGTACCAGTATGTATTCTCGCCCAATAATCCGGTATCTGTGTATGTTATACCGTTTATATTATCAACCCACTGTTTTATAAACTGCCAATTGACAGGACTGTTTAATCCAGTAGAACGCTCAATCGCATATCGTGTTGCACTAACATTGTCCCAAACCAAAGTTGCAGAACTCTTATATAATACCGTTATCGCCAAATTGGTCGGCACTGATGCTAATGTATAACTGGATATTATATTCGAAGCATCCGATTCATCGGCACCATTAAATGTTACAACATATCTACTAAATTGCGTATTGGGTTGTAAATTTACCTCCGGATAATACGTGCCGCCTGCCGTCAAAGTTTTTATTGTACCGCCGGTTGATGTTCTGACATAATATCCGCTTTCAATATTAGAATTATCATTCCATGCCCACATTATGCTGCTGGTTGTTATTTGAGTACCTACAAAATTGGTTGGCTGCGCAATAGATGCGGTCATCATATTTGCTACGTTACTGCCGGTATTATTTATTAAACCATCATTATTGTATGATTTTATTCTGTACCAATATGTATTTTCGCCTATTAAATCTGTATCTGTATATGTTACTCCCGTTATATTGTCTGCCAACTGTTTTATAAACTGCCAATTGACAGGACTGTTTAATCCAGTAGAACGCTCAATCGCATACTGTGCTGCTCCTGCATTATCCCAAGTCATTGTTGTTGAACTTTTGTAAATTGCTGTTATAGTTAAATTTGCAGGTGTAACCGCTAAAGTATAACTTGAAATCACATTTGAAAAATCTGATTCATTGGTATTAAATGATACAACATAACGGCTATGTTGCGTATTGGCCGGCTTATTAGACTCTATCCAATATGTAACATTTGCAGACAATGTTTTTACTATTCCGTCGGTTGA
>MGVS01000110.1 GCA_001800605.1 Elusimicrobia bacterium RIFOXYD2_FULL_34_15 | reverse complement strand
CCTTGTCATCAATCTCACTAAAACTTAAGTCTCGTAAAGTTACATTCCGCCGGTTAGATACTTCTATTCCATGATCTAACTGCCTGCTTTGTCCGTCTATTTTAAAATTACTTAATACTTGATTACCATTTGTTATTGAACCTGACTGCAATTTTATTAGCGTGTCCGCTATTGTGCTCCTTATTATTGTATTAGATGCTCCTGCACCCTCAATATTTATTCCAACAGGTACTACTGATGCCTGTGTCTCATTAAATGTCCCTGCATTTAAGTGAACTGTTACTCCCTGGCTCAATGGCCGGCTTACTGCATATGCGAGCGTCTTCCAAGGACTTGATATACTGCCGGTGCCTGTAGTATCGCTACCTGCAGGGTCTACATAATATACTCCTGCAACACCACTATTATATTCCCATCTACCAATATCAGGCGCAGAACCATTGTATGGTAAACCGACATTTGTACCTGTATTTATACATGGACTATTACTATTTAACTGATAGTATGTATCCCAGCGGTTACCGGTAGCTTTTATCTGCGGATTAGTACTAAGCAAATTACTACTTTGAGTAAATCCTGAAAAATCACTATTATTTAAATTGTAGGTAAGATTATTTGTAAATGAACAATTAGTCAGAGTACTGCTAAAATTTATCCGCTTCATTACTTGCATTCCGGAACCGTCACCGAGAAATATATTGTTTTTTATTTCACAATTTCTCAGTGTTCCTCCCTGAGTTTCAATTATTAACGGACTACTCTGGGAATAACTTACAGCATGAAATGTATTATTAAGTATCTTTATATTATCTTTAATACCATCTGCAAATGTACCTACTCCAATTGATATACAACAAGAATACATATTATTTTCTTGTCCAATATTGTAAAAAATATTTTTGTAAATAGTAATATTATCGCCAAAAGCAGTACTATGAATTGCTACACCTTGTCCGGGATAATTTTCAAAATAATTATTATAACACAAGGCATAATTAGTTCCAATCTCAAAAGCATATGTCATCTGATTAGCGCCTGTATAACTAAATTTATTATCGTGTACTGATATACCATATCCTGTTGAAGGCGCTGACATTGAGTACGCGTCGGTTACTAAGGATAACCATCCATAAAACGTACAACCATATATTTCGTTCCCGTCAAGTAGATTCATTAATTCTATATTAGCCCACCAACCGATAAAAGTACTATCGTGTATCTTAATATTTTTTAACCATCCCATTGCCTGGCAAGTAATACCGGTGCCTACTGAACCGTTGTTTTCACTATGAGTATTGTTATAGATATCTGCTCCGTCAATTCCAATCAGACCTATACTGCCATTATTATTATCACTGAAAGTACAATCATGGATAGTAATTCCGGTTATATAAAACGTAACGGGATTCGTTCTTGAGACACCCGTCCAGCTTGAAACAATTTGTATTGCACCGTTATATTGTATTTCCATACGTGTAACGGTTAAATTATAAAAAGTTAAATTGTCACGCCCTAGAAAATATATAGATTGTGTTTTATTATTTCCATCTAATGTAAAATTGTAGATTGATTGATTTCCGTTAACATGTGTATTGGATATTCCTTCAATCATATTCCCCGTATGATTTCCTTTTAAAATAGTGGTTGTTTTATTTTCGCCTTGCAAGTTTCTTTGTACAGGTAAAGTTAATGTTGAATTTAATAAATATGTTCCTGCGGGAAAGTAAACTGTGTCTCCTGATTGTGCGGCATTTATTGCGGCTTGTATTGCAGGTGCATCGTTGGTTGAACCGTTACCTGTTGCATTATAAGGAGAATTTCTTACATTTAATTGCGCTGCGTTTAACAAACTACTGATAAATACCGATAACGAAATAATAAAAATTACTTTTTTTCTATTTAACATACGCCCCCATGATTCTGATATTCTTGAATACCTGCCACTTCCAACTTCGCTTTCTTCTTAGCTAAAGATTCGAAGAACGAGAAAGCTACGCTGGACAAGGAACCTTAGCGGGTTAATTTTGGCTTCTGCCTTGTATATCCGCCACTAAATCGTTGGCGGATTGTTTTTTACGCTAAAGTGTAAAAAACAAAAAAACCAAGTCACCGATGTTTTAGTAGCTGCAGAGCGATAGCTCTGCTAATATTGGGCAAAGCTTACGCTTTGCTGCTACTATCTTCACTTTTCGGCAACCTGGCCAACTGAAGGCAAAACATCAAATTAAAAGTCAAAAGTTAAAATAAAGTCTTTTTTTTAATTTTAATTTATACTTTTTATTTTAACTTGCCTTTTTAGTTCCATGGTTTTGCGCACTCATCAAGGTTTCCCTTGAGTAGCCTTTTTCGATTTTACCCCGTTAGAGATAGGAAGCATTTCAATAAATGCTTCCGTTAACTATAAATAAATATTTACATACTCTTATCATTATTGCTTATAGTATTCATATAGATTACAAACCCATCTCTAACGGGGCACATACCTTAGAAGTATAAAGAATTATTGAATTATTGTCAATGTCTTTTTTAATAACACCTGATTACACAGATTTCAAAAGACGATTACACAGATTAAGTCCTGATGAAATATCAATTTAATCAGTTATAAATCAGATCAATCGTAACCGTTGATGACTTTTTCAACGGTTTTATTTCTTTATAGAAAACATTGTTTTTAAAAGGAGTGTAGGTACTATTGTTATACCGCCTGTTTTATCTGTAGGATAGCCATATATTTCAATATTTACCTGAAAACTTCTTTTTCTTAATTTTTTATTTTTAGGTATTTTTATTATTATATCAGAAAACCCGGTTTGATAAGGTTCTAAATAATATTTTTCAGGCACTACCGTTACCCAATTAGTGTTTGGAATAAAATCATAATTCTTTTTCAGATTATCAGTCTGCGGGAGAACCGGTACTATTGCTACCATTATTTTTTGACTGCTTTCATTTGTTACTTTTAACTGCTTGCCGACAATGCTACTTAAATTGTATTCATTATTTATTATTAATGGTTCAGTAATATAGACATTGGCATAATTAGTGGCAATGCCGGAAGAATAAAGGCAAGTTAAAAGTAAAAAGTTATAAGTTAAAATTAAACCTAACACCAAAAGAAAAGGTCTAAATCTGTATTTATTTTTTAGTAAATCCATATTACATCTCCAATATACATAAAGGGGTCACACCTATTTATTAATTCTTAATTGAAATCGTTCCTAATAACTGTATCCTGTGTACTGTATCCTGATAACTTGCCCTTCTACGGGTACGAAGCTCGTATATATAGTAATATATTCTGGCTGCCAACAACACTTGAGGCAGTGGGCATATCCAACCTGAACCATATGTTCTTTGATGTGCTTACGGGTACGCTTACTCCATTATAACCGTCACCTGTAGAATAACGTGTCGCGGTACAATCTCGCCATGCATCATCTGCTATTATATCATCGCTACCGCCTGCTGTCACATCAAAATCTGTTAAACCGCTTGGTTGTGCTGACTTAAATATTGCACTTAATCTGTATATGTTTGTTCCGGACGATGTCTCATTGCTATACCATGTGGAATTTGCCGTGCTTGTCTCGCATCTTATACCGAAAGTTTCAGGAATATTACCGTTGTTTGTTACAGTAATTGTATAAGTCGCCGCAACCGTCATTGTCGATGCGCCCAGGCCTACGGTTCCGAAATTGTATGCTGCACCGCCGGTATCTATACTTATCCTGAATGTCTGGTCAAATGAATATGCAGTCGCCTGCTTTAACAGATTCTCCGTACCCCAATTGGTCGCTTCATCACGGTAACTAATATAATAATAATATGATGTCCCGCCAACCAAATGCTGCAGCGTAGTTGATAACGTAAGTGACGGCGCAATTGTATCAGCACCCGTCGGTGTTGAAAACGTTGTAGTATACCATGTCTGATTAGCAGTACTTGAACAATACCTTAATTGATATTGACATCCGTTTGTGAGGTTACCCGTGGTATTGTCATCACCGGGCGTTACCCATGTTAACCTTACAGTGCCTGATGATGCAAATGTTGAACTGCCGGAAAATGTATTTACCGATGCCGGAGATACCGTGTCTATTATTATATTATATGCAGCCGATTCCGTTACGTTACCAGCCATATCTTGAGTGATAAACTTTACACTATTATTAGTAGAACCATGATTCAATTGCACACCCGTAGATACCGCGACCTGTAAAGAAGTACTGCCATCGGTACCGGTTGTAGCTACGGTGTTAGTTGTTACAACAATATTAGTATTTGTCCATGTGTTAGTCGTGTATTTTACCGCACAGGAATTGTACATTACAGCTATCTCTTCATCTGATAATGCACGATTCCACATACCTACTTCATCAATACAACCTTTGTAAAAATCAGTATTATCCCCTGAACCATCATTCAAGTGCCGGTTTCCTATCAATAAAGTTCTTGAATCATTAAATGTGATAGTAGCATCTGTCTTTTCTGTATTTAACAACCCATCCACATATAATTTCCAAACTGCAGAATCATATGTCCCTGTAATAAGATGCCATAAGCCATCATTACATGGGTCTGTTATAATAATAATACCCGCATTGCCCCCAGCTGTAAATCTTAAGGTATTGTCATTTGTGACTCTATAAATTAACCATCCTTCGTTAGCATTCCAGGATTCTTTTGCTGCCAAAACATCCCATTCAGTTGCAGAAGAATCTTGTGCCCTTACCCATAAAGAAATAGAAAATTTTGATGCATTTAAAGAACCACTGCTCCCAAAATCAAGATAGTCATCACTATTATCAAAATACATTATACTTTCACTTGCTCCACTTGTTTTCCAAGTAGGCGTACTTATCCATGTAACATTACCTCTCCTTGTCCCAAGGTTTCCATAACCAGAATAATCTGAACATCCAGCTTCTAAATGCGCCAATAAGACACAACCTGATGATGGAACCACTTCGGTTTTGTTTACCCTTATTCCGGAATATAAAGCACCGCCGCCGCCACTACCGGCAGCAACCCAGCTATTATCTGCAACATTGATGCGTATTATAGGTGTTGATATATTTATAGATGCCGTATTTGCCTGCCATACCTGATTTGTTGTTGTAGTACTTATTGCAAGATTTTGGAATGTTGATGATGATGTATCTAATCTAAATGACCTTATAGAACTCCATGCACTGTAATTGCCGCTTGAACTTCTCGCACGTACACGCCAGTAGTATGTCGTATTCTGAGTTAAAGTACCGCTGACAGCATACGAAGAACCAACTATATCCGTAACACTCTGATCTATACTCCCGCCAAAGTTGCTAGATGTATCCACATTTAAATCATAAGTGCAGGGATATGCTGTAGCTGTTGAGTCGTGCCAATCATATTCTGAAGCGTTCGTAATTACTGCTGTAGCGGTTGACGGATAGAACAATACAGGTATCGCGGGATTAAGTGTATCAACATTTATCGTGTATGCATCAGATTCCACTACGTTACCAGCCATATCTTGCGATATAAATCTTACAGCATTGCCGCTTCCTTGCTGTAAAGTAACGGCTCCCGTAGAATTTGAAATCTGTGAAGCTGTTGTACTATCACTACCCGATGTTACTATTGTATTTGTTGATGTAGCGTAGTTGGTATTGGACCAAACACCTCCCGCAACACTTGAAGAGTATTTTATAGAACACGAATTGTATAGCGACGCTATTTCATTTGCAGATAATGCCCGGTTCCATATACCAACTTCGTCTATAACACCAGTCATATTTAAAGTGGTGTTGGCTGCTCCTATTTGTAAATTAACATTGCTTACATATATGGATGTGCCAGACGACAAAGTACTGCTTTTAGAAAGAGTACCATTTATATATATCTTCGTTGTTTGGCCGTCCATAGTAGTAGCTATATGATACCATTTATTTACTAAAAATGTATTAGCGGCGGTTTCTAGAGTTGTCCAATCAGCACCACCTTTGGACATACCAAATTCTACGTTATCATTAGTATTGCCTCGCCTCAATGCCCAGCCATAACTTCCCGGTTCACCGTGTTTCCCTGCAATAGTCATATAAGCAGCATCAGCACTTGCAGATACCCAAGCACATGCAGTAATACTGCTTATTATATTTAAGCTTGTTCCGGCACCGCAATTAATATAATCATTTCCGTCAAAATACGCTACATTTTCGGTAGTGCCGGCATATTTCCAAGTATTTGAACTAATAAATGTAGCACCGCCAGTTCCGCTGTTTGTACCGTCATTTCCGTAACCGGACATATCTTTATAATCATTCGTAAAATGCATTAGTAATACACAACCGGAAGAAGTCGCTATCTCGGTTTTATTCACTCGTAATCCTGATGTTGTATCCGCTACGCTTACCCGTACCGTAGGCGTTGATGCATTTACCCAGTTAGTCGTCGATACCCAGCCGTTGTAATTACTCACCTGTACATTGGAAAATGTGGGTGGAGTGGTTGTGTCCAGCTTGAACGACCTTGTTGAACTCCAGGCACTGTAATTGCCACCCTTTGCCCTAACTCGCCAATAATATAATGTGTTCTCGGATAATCCCAAACCACTGATAGCATAAGACGAACCTACTATATCCGTATTACTTATAGGAGAAGCAAATGTTATTAAATCATCAACATCTAAATCGTAGGTGTATTCCCCAATTGAACCGGACGACAAGCTCCAGTCAAACATATTGGCGTTTGTATATGCAGCAGTTGACGGATAATATAAATACGGTTTTGCAGGAACTTCTGTGTCTACTTTAATACCATAATCCAATGATTCAGTTACATTGCCTGCCATATCCTGCACTAAAAATTTTATACTATTTGTTGTCCCCTGCTTGAATTGGACCGCGGTTGCTGTGGATTTGTCTAACGTAGTTCTTCCGTAACTACCGGCAGTTAGTACCGTGGCGGTTGATGCTATATATCCCGTATTTGTCCAGCTGTTCGTAGTATATTTTATTGAACAGGAATTATATATTACCGATACCTCATCTTGATTTAATTCGCGGTTCCATATAGCTAATTCGTCAAAACATCCATTAAGAGTAGCGGCGTCGCCGGAACCCAATACAAATCCATGCCACTTTCTAGTCGGATTTGTGATACCGGTTAAAGTTGAAAGTAAATTGCCATTTTTGTAAAATTTAGCTGTTCCGTTATTATAAGTAAAAGTTATCTGCTGCCATTGATGAATAGTTATAGTCCCAGCAGGTAGTTCGGTTATAGTAAATCTCTCACCCGGCGTAGTATCTATCCCGCAATAAACCCCGCCATTTACAGCTGTATGAAAAACAAACGCTCCCCAGTCATTAGTAGCACCGATACTATTATTATAATCAACACAGGTTTTCGGTTTCAACCAAAAACTAACCGTAAATACAGTCGGTTGGAAATCTTTAAAAGCAAACGTACCGCTCCCAATTATTATATTATCATCTGCACCATCAAAAAATAGCTTAGTTTCAGTTCCGCCTGTTGTTTTCCATGTTGAAGTAGTTATCCAAGTAACTCCGGATACTGCACATGTACTTCCATAATTCGTAAAATCCGAAGTATTGTTGGTTAAATGCATCAATAAAATACAACCTGATGAAGTAACAATTTCATTTTGATTTATCCTTGTCCCGGAAAAAACACCGCCGTTTGCATAACTGTTATCTGCTACATCTACGCGGATTATAGGTGTAGATATGCTTACCCATACAGTAGTTGAATACCATACCTGATTAGTTGTTGTCGTACACACCTGTACATTTTGTATTGTGGATGATGTCTGGTCAATTTTAAACGACCTTGTTGAACCCCAAGTACTGTAATCATTATTACTATTTTGGGCTCGTACACGCCAGTAATAAAGCGTATTTTGAGATAATAATGAAGTATTCACTGCACAGGATGTCGTATAAAGCCCTGTATTAGTCTGGTCTACCGAACCAAAATTTATATTATCATCTACATTTAAATCGTAAGTAGATAACCAAGTTGTAGTGCTTCTAAAATCTTCACTCCATTGAAATAATCCCGCATTTGTATACTGGAAAGTGGACGGTTCAAGCAATGTCGGCGTGGATATCGGATTTACATACGTAAACGATACGGAATTTAATACAGCTGTTACTGTAGTAACTGTAACAGAAAATGTGGACCGCCATTCAAGATATTTTCCAATCGCGGTAAACTGTGTGGAAGAACTGCCGGTAACACTTACCCATGCAGGTGTCGTATCACCTTCTACAAATTGTGTATTAGAACCTCTTACTTGCAAACTGCATTTAGCACCTCCTACCGCAGTAGAACTCATCCAAATAACAGTCATTGAAGAATTATCCACACCGGTCCAATATACCATAGAATCGTAAACGCCTTCTTCACAATACATCCCTTCTTCAGAACCTGCACTAATAATCGGCGATAATTCAGCATACTTGCACCGCCAATAATGGCAATACACAGCTCTCGAAGTTATCGCTACATTGTATATTGTAACACCGTCAATCATAAGATTTGCGCAATTACCGGAACCATCAAGCAATCGTATCGAATTCTCAGAATCAGTTAAAGCTCCGCCGGCTTCAGCGGATGTATGTGTCTGTGCACCGTTTATATATCCTTTCATACTATTTGCAGCATCATCAAACGTAAATACTATATGATACCATGTATTTTTTAATCCGTTTGTAAAAACATTTGCATCCATATCCTGCCAAGTGCCATTTACACGAAAAGAAGCCCAAATATCAAAATCTTTACCGCCAACACTAGGAGGACCAAAAACTATTTTCCACGTTTGGTCACCTTTATGGGCAGCTTGAGGCCAGTTACCAGCTGTTACAGATGACCTGTTTAATACCCATGCCTCAACTGACATAGCGGCAGTTAAATTTAATTTGGTTCCGTTATCTGGAAGCATAACTCTGTTATTTAAATTAGCGAATGTTGCTAAACAACCACCCTCGGCAAACTGAACAGTAGCTGTGCTTATATCACCGCAACGCCCGCCATCATATGGCATGTAAGCAGTTACACCAGTTACAGGAGCTATTCCAGTTTGCCGGTAACCGCCTAAAGGATTGGGTGCGCTATCAACAATGGATGGTGTGGTATATCTTAATGAAAAATTATCAAAGTATGCGACACCGTTTGTCTCATCATTCATATATATTCTTACATCAAGTGATTGAGGTTGCCCTGCGGGTTTTGCAGTTGAGGAAGAAGCAATCGTAATAAAATGCTGAGTTGTTTCACCCAGTAATGGTCCTGCAGTTTTCCATGACGTTAACTGTGAACCATTTTCCCATAGACCTACTTGTATATTACCCTGTGTCCGGGATAAATATGTAACTTCAAAAGTTAATTGATAATATCTGGTTGCACTCGCAGCTAATCCCTGTGTTCTTACTCCTGTAGAAACATAAAAATCTGTTGTACCATCATTGCCGGTAGCTCTTAACTTTAAACAACCGCCTGAACCTATACTCGTAGTATTTGTTACAACATCCGAACTAACCATCCTTATTCCGGTAGCAACACCATTCTCTGCCCAATTGGTTGCATCTGCAGTACCCGTCCACACTTCAAAAGCTCCGTCAGGTAAAAGCTCTGACTCCATCTGCGAATTATCCAAATTATATAATGCCGCAACTTGTGAATCTAATACATTTGCTAATGTAAGTGTCGATGTTTTTACCATTGTATTATCAAAATCTGAACCCGCTGATGCACCGGAATTCCCATAATACATGTAAATATCTGTTGTGCCGCTGTTTTTTGCTATGCTGGATACCCTTACCCAAAAACCTTCGTAATCACCAAGTGAAACTGTTATTGTTGACGGCTGCGCCCAGTAATTTATCAGCGTTACTCCACCGCTATCAGTAAACCTTATATCATCATAATCGCTTTGCACTTTGCCTGCTGATACAAGACCAACCGCTACCGTCTCAGTTGCCATGTATACCTGGAAATCTACGCATGCTTGCGTATTCGGATTGGTTATCGTTATCTTTTTTCGCCACCGCCAACTGCTGTTATACCATGTCGCAGGAATAAGTAACTGGGCAGAACCGGGAGTAGTCCATGTGTCTGTCTGCATAACATAACTGTCGCTGCCAAAATCATCTGCATCATCTATAGTTAATGTGGTGGCAGAATAGAGACAAGTTAAAAGTAAAAAGGCTAGCCCCGTTAGAGATAGGAAGCGTTTCATAACGCTTCCGTTAACGATAAATATTCTTCTTATGTAATTTTTTATTGTACTTTTCAATAACATATATACGGAATATAAACTAATCTCTAATGGGGTAAAAATTAAAAAGAAAATTAACAGAATTTTTCTTAATCTGTGTAATCTACTTTTATAATCAATGTAATCGTTTTTATTCATAAAGGGGTCACACCTATTTATTCTGTTTAAAACTTGATGTAGTTGCTCTGCTTGCGTAGTTGCCGACCCTGACTACCGTTAGGCAGGCTTGGCAATCTCATCTTAATAACTGAGATACTCGCAACCTTCGAGATTGCTTCACCTACGGTTCGCAATGACTTCAATAACTTTAACCATGAACTCTTAACTATAGATTTTTACCAATTACCAATTACTCATTACCCGTTACTCGTTACCGATGTTTATCCCATCACTTCTTTTATCTTAGTTCTTAATTCATTTGGTGTAAACGGTTTCTGTAAATATCCGTCTGCTCCCATGCTGATTATTTTGTCCTTATACTCCGGTGTATCATATGCAGTTATTGAAAGAACCTTTATAATTTTAGTTAATGGGTCCTTTTTAATATTCTGGCATACTTTAAATCCATCCATCCCGGGCATCACCAAATCGAGCGTTATCAAATCGGGTAAATATTCATCCAAAATTCTGCCGGCTTCAAAACCGTCAGTCGCATGTCTAACTTCCCAGTCTTCGTCTTTCAAAATCGTTTTTATTAAATCCGCTACATCAGGGTCATCGTCAATAATCAGTATCCTTTTTTTTATCCCTTTTGTAAATATATCCTTTATCTGCGAAAGCGTATAACCGCGCGAAGAATAGTGTTTAATTTTTGATAAAACATCCAGTGTTTTTTCCTCATCATAAAGACGCTGTCCGCCTTCAGTTTTATCTGTTACATCTACAAGACCCAAATCTGTGTAATGTCTTATTGTGCTTGGTAAGACCTGTGCTTTTTGTGCAATATCTGAAATTTTTACGTTAGCCACTAAAACCTCCAATTTTTTACGACTAGATACTTCATTATTGAAACTGTGTCGCAGTGTCATTGCGAGCTTCGGCGAAGCAATCTCATAAAATACAGTTCGTCGAAGACGGGATTGCCACGAGCCAATAAATTGGCTCTCGCAATGACAAATCATCTATTATTAAACCTACAGTGCAAAGTCTCTCCCTATCTTAACTTGGTAAACAAATATAACCTTAACTGTTTACTTCAACTTTTAATTAAAAAAAATACGTAATTTACCTAATTAAAGTATATAGTATAAACGATATTTTGTCAAGGTGTTTTTCGGAGATTAAAAATGAAGAAAATAGGCACTAAAATCATTAGAAATAAATCGTAAGTTGACTTTAAATAAAAAAAGCCATAAATCCCGAAAAAAGAACCTATTATCAGAACTGATATTGAGGATATTCTGCTAATTTTTCTTTTTGATAATAGCATTACAGATAAAATTACAAGGAGTGTCGGCTGAGGTAGTAAACCATAAGGAGAAAGAAACGGGTTTTTAGTATAAATTGGATACCAAAAACCTATTATTAAAAATATAAAAATCCAAAATCTTTTAGGCTGAAATATATAAACAGATTTTCCCTTAATTGTGTCATATAAAAATACTAAAGAAAGTAAAAAGAATATTATCGCAAAAACGTACTGTTTTATTTGGTTCATTGCACCGCAAACTGCTAACGACGTTATGGCAAAATATAATGAAAATGTTTTTGTAAAAGTACGATTTGGTTTTAAAATCCATAAAATAAAAATAAATAAAAAAACAAAATGTTGCAATGCCTGATAACTTTTGTACCATTTACCGTCGGCAATTTCTATGTATAAATAATATAGCGCCCGAAATGAATCGTTAACATTTTGCATATTTGCATTTGATTTTAACTTGTTTAATGGGTCCCCTTATGGCTGTCAATGAGCAAGTAATTTTTCGGGGTAGTCGGCGAGGACTGTCCGAAGCCCTTCCTGGCAAAGCCGAAGGGCAAGTTCCGCAGACGCCGAAAAATTACGAGCGAAATAGCCATCGGGGTGCATTTCTTTTCTAACTTTTCTCTGTGCACCCAAAGAAAAGTTTAATTGGGGTGCAGGGGTTATACCCCGCGATGTAATAATAATAAAT
>MGVS01000109.1 GCA_001800605.1 Elusimicrobia bacterium RIFOXYD2_FULL_34_15 | reverse complement strand
CAGCCACCCTGCTGGCTTCGCTCGTAGCGTAGCTCCTGTAGGGTTTTAGTCGCTACTTTAAGGTCCGAGCAAATTTCTACTTCGCTCTACAATTAACTTAAAAAAATATTTTATGAAGAAAAAGGTGCTTGTTTTGATGTCGGGTGGGATAGATTCATCACTTGCCGCATATATTCTTAAAAAAAGCAATTATGAAGTCATTGGATGTACAATGCGGCTTTTTTTATGTAAAAAAAACACTTTAGAAAAACAGTGCTGTTCGCCGGAAGATATTAATATGGCAAGAAGAACTGCAAATGAATTGGGTATTAAGCATTATGTTATAGATAAAAGAGATGTTTTTGACAAATACGTTATCGAAAACTTCGTTTCTGAGTATCTTAACGGCAGGACGCCTAATCCATGCATGATTTGTAATATGAAAATAAAATTTGACGAAATGCTGAAATTTGCAAAAGGACTTGGCTGTGATTATATTGCAACAGGTCATTATGCAATAATCGGAAAGTGCAAGAGTAAATATTTGTTGAAGAAAGGAATTGATGAGACAAAAGACCAGTCATATTTTCTGTATGGATTAACACAAAAAAATCTTCCCCACATTTTGTTTCCGTTGGGAGACTACAAAAAAGTAGAAATAAGAAAAATGGCTAATAAGTTAGGTTTGAAAGTAGCGGATAAAAAAGAAAGTCAGGAGATATGTTTTATAGAGGACTCAAATTATCATGAATTTATTAAAATACGAAATAAAAAAGATATTAAAAAGGGAAATTTTATAGATACTTCCGGTAAAATATTGGGAGTGCATAAAGGTGTTCCATTTTATACCGTAGGACAGAGGCATGGTCTTGGTATATCGGTAGGATATCCGGTATATGTTACAAAAATTAATTCTAGAAAAAATGAAATAATTATAGGTAAAAAAGAAGATTTATTTGATAAAAAATTAATTATAAAAGATTTATCATGGATATCCGTTCCATCCAAATTGCAATTTTCAGCATATGTGAGGATACGATATAGACATAAAGAATCAGAAGCAAAAATAAAATTATTGGGCAATAATAAAGTAGAAGTTATTTTTAGAAAACCTCAGATGTCAATAACTTCAGGACAATCAGCGGTTTTTTATAAAAAAGATATTGTTCTTGGCGGCGGAATAATCGAAAAAGTAACTAAATAATTTACCCCGTAAGAGATAGGAAGCATTCTTTAATGCTTCCGTGTATTACTAAAAAAAAATATTTATGTGTTCTATCATCTTTACTTTAACATCATATTTATGGAATATTAACTAATCTCTAACGGGGTTATTTTTGTATGTGGTCTTGTTTTTTTAGGTAACTTTCACCTATTTGATGTGTAATTGCTTTCAATACTTCGGTTGGTTTAATATAACCTTTTTCTATTAGAATTTCCCCCAATTTTTTATGAAAATGAGAGTCTGTCTGTAGATTCAAACATTCATTTAGTTGTTCCTTCGTAATATATTCCAAATGCAACAATATTTCACCAAATAATCTTCCTAATCTTACATTTTCATCATGCTGTATATCAATGGTGATCCTGTCTTCAAAAATTAAACTGCCAAAATCGAATCGTATAGAAATTTTTCTGTTTTTATCATCGTAACCGTTAATTTTAATAAATTCAATATTTTTTTTCATCTCTGAATTTATAACTGCAGTAGAAATCAAATCTTTAAGATCGAATACATCGGTAGGTTCTTGATCGTTATAAAAATAGATCTGACATTTAGGACGCTTTATTTTCATATGATGATCCTTATAATGCTTATTGTATTGGTTGAGACTCCGGAAATTATAGGCAAAATGAAACTAGCAAAAAGTCTATTCCATATCGGGTAATTGGAATCCATTATTTTGAATGCTACTGAAGATGCAATTAGAATTTGTAAAGGAATAATTAATAAATTATTTCCGATATCCAGCCAAAGATTTTTTTTAACAGTAAACCACAAAGAAATGGCAATAAGTGAAAAAACAAATAAAGTGAATCTTGAAGTAAACCATCCCAATCTGCTGATCAAATAAGCTAGTTTATGGAAGTTTAATATTTTTGAGAGAGCAGCTACAACTACTATCAAAAAGGAAATTAAAGTTATATTTGAGTTATGATTAGATATCCAATATTTCACTTTATTTACAACCTTCAAATAAAAAGATTCAAAAATCGCTCCTAAAGATTCTATATCCTGTTTCTCTTTAGGTATTACTTTCTCAAATTTTTCATTAAACTTATCCATTACAGGTGAAACAACTTCAACCTCAACTAAAGGTTTATTTGGATCCACTCCCAATTCACTCTGTAAATTCTTTAAAGTATCTGATTGTTCTTGATCCAATGGTTTCTGCAAAGGAGCGACATCCTGTTTAAAAGTATCCATTTGCTGCTTGAAATTAGTGGTTGTTCTTTTTGTTATGTTAGGAGCATATAAAGATAAGCCGGTAATAACAATTAAAAATATTAAAAATGAGAGTTTCATATTTGTTATTAACTATTTTTGTTCTAAAAATCCAACAGCTCTATCTATAGCGTGAACAAAAGCGAATCCTTGACCAGGTTTATCCAGTTTGCCTGATTTAACAATCGCATCAAAAACAGCATTAGTTTCTTTTTCCTTTGTTACGATCAGGATAACTTCTTTTTCAGGAGTAATTATTTTTCCCCAGAAACCAAGTTTTTGACGTATGCCGGTTCCTCTGGCATAAAAAATGGTAGCACCTTCGGCGCCGGCATCAATCGCTTCTTTTACAACTTTGTCGGCTTTGCCCCGTTGAACTATACATGTAATAAGGTTAAGTTCACTCATTTAACCCCCTTTATAAACTTTTTGAACCATGTTTGCTTTATCGAACGTTTTGCCCTTTTGAACTACTTGAACTATCCGTTCTTTTTAAACGAATTAAACCTAATTTTATTTAATCCGCGCCGTCAAACTTCTCGCCGCCGGCTGAAACTTCCGGTTTTTTAATATCTACATTTACAACCTTAACATATTTTTTGACCATATTATCGCTGTTGACAATGTTTAATTTTTCAAATAGAAATATAAATTTTTTCTCGAGATCTGCTGCAATTTCAGCTATTATACTTTTATCAATTGACCATATTTCTTTCTTAAATTGCCCAAATGCTTTTTTTCTGGTCTTGTAGAAGAACTGAGAATCTGACATGCCTTCCTTTCTTTCAGAGGCAGCAGATACTTTTAGCCATTCATACATTTTATTCTTTAAATCTGCAGGGAATTTTGGATGGTCGAATATCATGTTCTGGAATTCTGTTGCCAAATGAATTTCTGCAGTTCCTGTTTTTGGAAATCTGTCAAAGAGTTCTGACGGCAATGTTGAAGCACCGTGCTGTACGCATCCGGCAAGACCGTAGTCTTTTTGTGATATTTTCGAGAGTTTCTCAAGAGTATCAAAATCAAGTTTAACTGATGCTATTTTACCGTCAGCTGTCGGTATTCCGCCATGAACCGTTCCTGTCTGAACAGCAATCTTACAGATTCCGGCTATGTTTTTTCCTAAAGTTTCATTATAACCTTCAATATATGCCCTCAATTCTTCTTCGTTTGAATTTTTACCGCCTATTTCGCCGATTTCTCCTCCGCAGGCAACGGTAATGCCTTTTGGCTCAACTGAGCGGATATATTTTGTCATTTCAACCGCAAGTTCATAATTAGTTCTCTGCTGTTCTTTAACCGTCGGTTTAGACAAATCTACGAGTGTTGATGTATCTAAGTCAATAAAATAAAACCCTGCTTCTATTGATTCAGCGATTAATTTTTTGATTCCGTCAACTTCTTTTGTCGGATCAGCTTTGTAGCCTTTTTCTTTTACCTGAAAATGATCACCCTGAATAAATACCGGATATGTATAATTTTCTTTTAATGCCGCAGCTAATACGGAACAAACAAATTCAGATGCTTTTTGGTCGGTGTAGCCCATTTCGCTTCTTGCTAATTCAAAAATAATAGCAGCTGATTTAGTTTTTTTTGCCGCTCTAAAAGCAGCACGTGAAACATCGTAAGTTATACCTCTTATATTCATTGCAGGAACAGTAAAACCGGAAATTTCGCCTTTTCCTCTTGCTTTATAGAGTTCATAAATTGATGCAGGTCCTATTCCCGCTTCCTGTGCTTTTTTTCTTATAAGATAACGGCAATATTTTTTTGTTTCGTCATCTCCGAATACCGCATCCCATGCCAACAAATCAATGTCATTGTACTTGTCCATTACTCCTCCTTAAATTAAATTATTTTTTCCCTTTTTTAATTACTTTGAATTCTCCGATTTTCCTGTATTTTTTATATCTTTTTTCCAGCATTTCTTCTACCGGCATTTTTTTCAATTCTGCTAAATGTTTAGATATTACGCTGTTTATATTTTTAATAGTTTCTTCAACATTTCTGTGGGCACCGCCTAAAGGTTCTTTTATAATTTCCTCAGTAATATCAGATTTTTTCAAATCCTGAGCGGTAAGTTTCAGTGAATCGGCTATTTCCGGAATTCTTGATGAATCATTTTTAAGTAAAATTGCAGAACATCCTTCAGGTGATATAACCGAATAGATGGCATTTTCAAGCATTAATATTCTGTCGCTGACTGAAATAGCAAGTGCTCCGCCCGAACCGCCTTCTCCAATTACACATGCGATTATTGGAATTCTTAATAATGACATTTCAAAGAGGTTCCTTGCGATTGCTTCTGATTGTCCTCTTTCTTCAGGACCGATGCCGGGATATGCCCCTGCAGTATCTATAAATGTTATAATTGGTATTTTAAATTTCTCGGCAAGTTTAAATATTCGAAGTGCTTTTCTATAGCCTTCCGGATTAGGCTGGCCAAAATTTCTGTAAATGCGTTCTTCGGTAGTTTTGCCTTTTTCGTGGCCAATAACCGCAACCGGTTCTCCATTAAATTTAGCAAAGCCGCAAACAATGGCTTTATCATCGGCAAAATGCCTATCTCCGTGAAGTTCAGTGAAATCAGTCATTAAAAAATTAATAATTTCTAGAGTATGCGGTCTTTGCGGGTGTCTTGCCAGTTGGACTTTTTGCCAGGAAGTTAAATTAGAAAAAATCTCTGTTTTAAGCTTCTCACATTTTTCTTCAAGCGTTTTTATTTCAGTTGAAAAATCCTGCTTATGTTCTTTGGAAACACTTTTTAATTCAAAAATTTTATTTTCAAGCTCAGCAATAGGTTTTTCAAATTCGAGTGCAATTAGAGTTTCTTCAGGCATTTTGTTTTTTATTTTATTAGGTTAGGGATCAGAATTTACCTTTATATTTTATTATTGCTATTCTTTCGGATTCGGGTCCTTTAAAGAGGTTCTTTCCTGCAATTGTTACATCAACATTATCTGTGATAAACAATCTTAATCCCATGTTTGTACGGTTTTCAGGAGTGGAGTTGATATTATCATATTCACTTAGAAAAAGAATTTTATTTTCTATACCGTATCTGAATCCGACAAATCCAAAAACCCCTTCTTTTTCAAAATCGTATATATTACCGCCAAAAGTCATCTCCAATCCGGGTACTAAATATTCTCTGGTTAACGCTACATATATTCCTTTTTCTCTAAATTGATATTTATCGGTTGAGGTGTTATATAAACCATAACCCTGTCCATCGTAACCTATGGCAACCGCAGGTATCATTAACCCACCCGAATATATTCTTGCCTTAAAAAATATTGCAGGAGGTCTTGTATCTATTTTATTAGACCCGGAGCCGATAATACGGTCAATATCAAAAGACATTCCAATATTGATAGGGGCAAAAACTCCGAAAACCATTTTTGAAAGAATCCCGCCGGTATTATGAAGACGAAAACTTAAATCATAATTTGAATACTCCACAACATCAGCAGTTGGAACATCTATTATTTCTGCCGGTTTTGGAGTCTCGGAATATAAACGAGTAACGAGTAACGGGCAACGAGTAACGAGTAATAAGAAACAGGTAACGAGTAACGAGTAACGAGTAACGGGTAATAAGTAACGGGTCATTGATTTTATTTTCATTTTTTAACTGGTTCCTTTTTGGTTGCCGGTTTCACTGGCGCAGGTTTCCATCCTAGCCGGTAAAGTGAAGTCCTGGCAGCTTCTTTTATATTACTATTCGAATCGGTATTGGCGATTTTTTCAAGAGCAGGTATTGCTGACGAATCACCTATATTACCAAGAGCTTCAATTGCCTGAGCTTTTATCAAATAATCAGTATCTTCAGATAGTTTCATAGCAATAGATAAACCAGATTTATTTCCTATGCTTCCTAATGCTGAAGCTGCCGAAACTTTAATTGATTTCTCGTCATTATCCAGAAGTTCAGTCAAAGTTTCTTCAGAAGTTACATCTTTGAGATTACCCAAAGCTTTAACTGATATGGTTATAAGTCGTTTATATTGGTTAAGACGATTTGAATCAGTTTCGTTTTTCATTTCCGAGATTGAATTTAGAAGACAATTTCGTATTACGGAACTTGCTTTTGGATCGCCGATTTTCCCTAAAGCCTCAGCAGACAAAAGCCGGATATCTAAATTTTTATCTGTTAATAATTGAATGAGTGGGTCAACTGCAGGTTGTGCATGCATATTGCCAAGTATTAAGATAGCTTGCGATCTTACAGAGTTTGAGGGGTCACTTTTTACTCTTTCTATAAGTGCTATTTGAGTTTTCGGTTCGCCAATATATCCTAAAGCTACGCAGGCACTTTGTCTTACCTGTGGTTCTTTATCATTTAATGCTAAGACGATTTTATCTGTAGCTAACTGTTCTCTCATAAGACCTAAAGAATCAATTGCGGATATTTTAACACCCGGATCGGAATCACTTAGAGCTTCGATTAGTATAGGTGTGTCTTTAGGGTCTCTTTTCCTTCCTATATTATCAATCGCGGAACGTCTCTTGGAAACATCGGTAGATTTAGCAAGCTGATAATAATCGGGTTGCACGGGAGCTTCAGTTACTGCAGGTTTCGGAGTTTCAGCCTGTTTAACTGCTGGGTTTGCCTGTTGTACCGGTTTACTTATAGTCGGAGTTGTACTGTTTTTAGTTGCCTGTTGTGATAATAAAAATTGTGCGGAAAATATCGCAATGACTAATACAGGTAAAAATCTTTTACTCATAACTGCCTCCTTTAAACAAAAAAATAAAAATTTACATCCTTTTTATTATAATTTTTTTACTGAGAATGTCAAGAAAATTCTACTATACCTTTTCCCAAAATATTTTCAATACCCGATATAACGGTATCATTTGGTTCAACTTCAAGGCCTGTCAGTATCTTTGCATTTGTTTTATTCAAATGACCGATAAGGTTAAATTCAACCTGTGCCGCACCACTATGGTGTTTTAGAAAGTTTTTTAATTCTTCGAGCGTCGATTTTTCAAGTGCGACACTGCTTATATTAAGCGTTATTTTTCTGACAAGTTTTTTTCTTGCTTGCTTAAATGATACAATTTCCTCTGCAATAATTTCCGGCGGTTCCGTATCCTGATTTAATCTGCCGCAGATTACAATCATTTCATCCATTTTTAGAACATTGTTTCCATATTCACTAAAAAGTTTAGGAAATACAATCACTTCTATTTCGTCATCGAAATCTTCAAGTTTAAGTCGCGCGTACTGCTCTTTTTTCTTTGAAATTATTTTTCTTAGGTTAGCGACTATTCCGGCAACTCTTACGGTTTCAGTCGGATTTTTTTTTATTTCCGAAATACTTGTTTTCGCGTATATCTTTATTTCATTTTTATATTTAGACAGAGGGTGTCCCGACAAATAAAAGCCCAAAACTTCCTTTTCATATGCAAGAAATTGGTGTTCGTGCCATTGTTTTTCTGTAGGTAAATCGGTAATAAGCACATTATCATTGGATTTTCTTGATAATGTCGAGTCTAATTCAAAAAGCTCAGATTGGTTTTTATCTGCTTCATTTTGAGTTTTTCTGACATTGTTCATAATGATATTTTCAATATTTTCAAAAAAAGCGTCCCTGCACGGCAGATTGCCGCGTTTGGGCAAAAGCTCATCAAGAGCACCGGATTTACATAGCGATTCCAAAACCTTTTTATTTACACTGCCAACGTCTATTCTATTTATGAACTCTTCAATAGATGTAAATTTTCCGTTCTCGTCCCGTTCTTTTATTATAGTTTCAATGGAACCTGTTCCGACATTTTTTAATGCCACCAGGCCAAACCGTATTCCTTTTCCTTCAATTGTAAATTTTGAAAAAGATTTGTTTATATCCGGCGGAAAAATTTCTATACCGAAATCCTCGGCATCATTAATATACTGAACTATTTTATATTCAGTATCTTTATTTATTGCCGTTTGTCCTATTTCAGAAGATAATAGAACTGTAAAATATTCGATTGGATAATTTGCTTTTAAATATGCTGTTCTGTAAGTCAAAAATCCGTACGCAGTAGCGTGTGATTTGTTAAAACCATATCCTCCGAAACTTTCAATATTTTTAAAGATTTTTTCTGAAACGCTTTTAGAAAGCCCTTTCTTTTTTGCACCTTCTATAAAAGTTTCCCTGTACTGTTCGATAAGCTGCGTATTTTTCTTGGACATGGCAGAGCGGAAAGTATCTGCTTCAGCAAGAGTCAAGCCAACCAGATCGGTTGCTATTTTCATTACCTGTTCCTGATAGACAACGATACCGAAGGTTTCTTTTAATATATTTTCCATCAAAGGATGTTCATATTTAAATTTTACTTTTTTATGATATCTTGCAACGTATTCATCCAGCATTCCGCTGCCCATCGGACCCGGTCTGTAAAGCGCAATCAGTGCGGTGATATCTGAAATATTTTTTGGTTTCAGTTTTTTAAGCAAATCGCGCATTCCGGAATTTTCAACCTGGAAAACGCCGCAAACTTTTGCATCTGACAATAATTCAAAAGTTTTTTTATCCTCAAGCGGTATTTTCTCGCTTTCAATAGAAATATTATGTCTTTTCTTGATTAATTCTATAGCGTCTTTAATAATAGTTAGCGTTCTTAAACCCAAAAAATCCATTTTAAGGAGTCCCATTTTTTCAAGGAGTTTACCTTCGTATTGTGTGGTTATTACATCTTCCGATTTTTTGGATGATTTTGCCAAAGGCACATAGTTTGTTGCCTCTTCTTTAGTGATTACAATCCCGGCAGCATGAACTCCTGAATGACGTTTAAGACCTTCTAATTTAAGCGAAATATCAATAAGTTTTTTTATTTTCTTGTCTGACTCATAAAGAGATTTAAGTTCAGGAACTAAAGAAAGCGATTGAGTAAGAGTCACTCCTAGCGTTTTTGGTATCATAGCAGCAATTTTATTTACTTCAGTTAACGGAATTGAAAGCACTCTACCGACATCCCTTAATACGCCTTTAGCTAACATAGAACCAAATGTTATTATTTGAGCAACCCTATCGCTTCCGTACTTGTTCTTGACATAGTTTATAACCTGCTCACGTCCTTCGTCCGAAAAATCTATGTCCAAATCCGGCATTGAAATTCTCGAAGGGTTTAAAAATCTTTCAAACAGAAGACCATATTTTAGCGGATCAACTTCTGTGATGCCTAATAAGTATGATACTATCGAACCTGCTCCTGAACCTCTGCCCGGCCCGACCGGAATACCGCTATTTTTTGCATAATGTATGAAATCCCACACAATAAGAAAATATCCTGAATAACCTGCGTCGGAAATAATTTTCAGTTCATGCGTAAGGCGGTCTTTTATTTCATCGGTCATTTTTTCATAACGTTTTTTTAAACCGTCTTCGCATAACTTTTTCAGATAAGAATCAAGAGTAAGTGTTTTATCAACCTTATATTCAGGAAGATAAAGTTTGTTAAATTCAATTTGTAAATTGCATTTATCAGCAATAATTAATGTATTTTTTATCGCTTCCGGAATATCTTTAAAATTTTCAATCATTTCTGCCGGAGATTTATAATAAAACTCATCTGTAGCAAACTTCATATGGTTAGGATCGTCCAGCGTAGATGCAGTACCTATGCAGACCAAAATTTCATGCGCTTCCGCGTCTTCCTTTTTCAGATAATGACAATCGTTTGTGGCAACCAGCGGGATACCCATTTCTTTTGACAGAGCTAATAATTTTTTATTAACTTGTACTTGTTCCGGCATTCCGTTTTCCATAATTTCCAGATAGAAGTCATCTTTAAAAACCTGTTTATAGAAATCGGCAATATTTTTTGCTTCCTGAATTTTCTCTTCCGATAAAAGCGTTGCGATTTCACCATGCAGGCATCCGGAAAGCACAACCAAACCGTTTGAATATTTTTCCAAAAGTTCTTTATCTATGCGCGGTTTATAATAGAACCCCTCAATAAAACTTAAAGAGGTCAGTTTAGTAAGATTCCTGTAACCGGTTTCATTTTTTGATAGGAGGGTTAAATGGTATCTTCTTTCGTTTTGATTACGGTCTAACCGGGACTTTGATGCCATGTACGTTTCCATTCCAATAATAGGCTTAATTCCTGCTTTAATACAGGCGGTATAGAATTCTATTGCACCGTACATATTGCCGTGGTCTGTAATTGCTAGCGAGGTTAACCCATATTCCGCCATGGTTTTTAACAAATCGGAAGGATTTCCTTTATCATCTGAGATACGGCAGGCGCCATCAAGCAGCGAATATTCCGTATGGTTATGAAGATGTATAAATTGTGAGTGTTTATGCATATGATTAGAAGCAGAATAACGCTGAGAGAACTAGAAGCGGATTCACGCAGATTAAAACGCGGATATACGCTGAAAAAGCTAATTGTTAATAAAAATATTTTACTTTAATAGGAAGGTAAAGTCAAGGATTATAGAATTAATTAAAAATTAAAAATGCAAAATTAAAAATGTAGGAAAAAAATCTCATTTTTAAACACCAAATTAGCCGAGCAAGCGCGGCAACTACAAACACTATTAATTATATCTATCCCACTATCCCGCTATCCCCCGCCACTGAGTCGTTGGCGGGCAAGCACTATCGCACAATTTCGATTTTTCTTTGGTCGTAGCTGTAGTGTAAATCGATGTTTTGTCTGTAACATTCTATCCGGAGTATATAGTAACCCTGAGGAAAATTATTCGTATTTGTTATATCCCAGTAATGAAAATTAGTGGTTCCCGGAAAGTAATTTTCGGTCACATCTTTTGCTCCTATTCTTGCCGGTGAATTATCGATTACATTGTACCAGGTTTTACCTTCATTATTAGAATATTTTAGGTTGTAAATTAACGGAGTTGTTTCATTATAATTTGGCGGATATTCTTCGGTATATCTTTCTCCATCCCATCTTTTTAACCGGGTATTCCATTGAATGATAACAGGTTTTGCAGGTTTGTAATATTTGTTTGAATTTTTCGGACTGATAAAATTAACAAACGGAATTTGACAAATTTTATTCTTAGAATTGGCAGTATATTGTCCGCCATCAAGAAAAGTTCTAATTACCGAAAATAACACATCCGTGCTTAAATTATTTAATGCAAAGTTATTTTGCGCTGATAGTCCGGATACAACTAAATAAGAAGTGCTAGCATCATTAGTCATTCTAACTACACCGGAAGTATAAAACGGATTGACATCCGCATCCTCCCCGTTGCCTGTGAAATTATAATTCGAGTCATAATATATCCTTGGAACACCGCCTGAATTTTCCGGTATTTTCGGAATTGAAACTATTGTTCTCTGACCGGTATAAGCCGGCCTGAACCATTCTGTAGGCTTATCATATTTATATTTTAAAGTAAAAGGATGAGAAGTCATTATTGTTGAAGGTAATGAAGATTTAAATATTAATGACATCTTTACTCCTAAACCGGTTAAATCTCCGGAATAGAGTGTACTGTTCAATGAAATTGACGGAATATTTTTTATATTGGCATACCAGAAATGTTTATCAGATTGTCCGCTTGGTGAACCGTTTATAAAAGATGAACTGCCTTTGCTTGAAGTTAATACTGATTTTCTTTTTCTATCAAAAATTGGAAATGTCTCATAAGATGCACGGTAAAATTTGTTGGGGCCTGTTTCTAAATTTCCGTTAACACTCCAGGTGTTTGAACTTGTAATATTTTCGCTGTCGGGATACAATTCGCCTAACCAATATTTTGCATGCCAGGTATTGTCTCTTCTTGCAATAACACGCTGATTTCCCAAAATCGGAGTTTCAGGATAAAATTTTGTTATGTTCCTGTCAGGAAAAATCTCATCGACATAAACCTTATAAGTATCTTTGTTATCAACATTATTCCATGGTTGTTTTAAAAACGGTAATCCAAGAGGCAACGGAGGATTATTGCTTCCAAATTCACCCCCTAAACCATAGGACGCTGTTAAGAGTTTAACTTCTCGTCGGTAAAATCAATTATCAGAAACTTGATTTACCCCCAATATTTTTGTATAATATCTCCGACGGTAAAAC
>MGVS01000108.1 GCA_001800605.1 Elusimicrobia bacterium RIFOXYD2_FULL_34_15 | reverse complement strand
AATGCTTCTAATATACCGAGAATAAATCCACCGACCATGGCACCTTTAATATTCCCGATACCACCAAGAACAGCAGCTGTGAAAGCCTTGATTCCCGGAAGAAAACCCATATTATATTTTATGCTGCCGTAATACATACCATTCAATATACCTGCTATTCCGCCAAGACCACCGCCGATAAAAAAAGTCAATGAAATAATGCCATTAACATTTATTCCCATTAATTGAGAAACTATGTGGTTCTGAGATGTAGCTTGCATTGCTTTGCCTAGTTTTGTTCTGCGGATGAAAATATGTAATAATATCATCAAAGTTATTGCAAAACAAAAGATAAATATCTGGAGGGAATTTATTACAATTCCTGTGGTCTGAAATTGTTTTATTTCAAAACGTTCAGGATAAGGTAATGATTGAAAACTAACGGACAACATTATCAGATTTTGCAAAAAAATAGAAACACCGATTGCACTTATAAGAGGTGATAGCCGAGGCGCACGGCGCAGAGGTTTATAAGCAATTTTCTCTATAAACATTGCAAGAATACCGGAGATTATTAAGGTTGCTAAAAATACTAATATTAAAATAAAACCGGAATAATTATTTAAGACAGGAAGGATTGATAATATCCAGAAACCGCAGTAAGCACCAACCATGAAAATTTCGCTATGAGCAAAATTTATCATAAGCAGAATACCATAAACCATTGTATAACCTAACGCTAAAAGAGCATAAATGCTTCCTAATGTTAAACCATTAACAATCTGCTGAAAAAACATTAATTAAATATCCTTATTGTTTTTGTAGCTGTATACTGTATTCTGTATACTGAGTACTTGCTTTTATTTCCCTACATATACGAACTTTCCGTTTATTATTTTATAAATACTAATGTTTTTATTTAAAGTATCACCATTTTTGTCGAAGCTTGTTTTGCCCAAAATACCGTTGAATTTTATTTTCGATATATAATCAACGATTTTTAATTTATCTATATTTGTATTTTCAATAGCATTAATAATAATGGAAGCTGCTTCATAAGCATTCGTATCATAAGGCTGCATATCAGTATCGGGATATGTATTTTTAAATTTATCAACGAATTTTTTTGCTTTTGGAAGTTTTTCTGCAGGAATTCCTATCATAGTAGCATAGTCGCCTTCGGTTGCTTTGCCTCCGATTTTTACATATTCCGGGCTATTGATTGCATCATCGGAAAATATGGGAATATTCAGCCCGAGTTCCTTCGCCTGTTTTGTTATTAGTCCGCATTCCGGATATGGACCTCCAAAATATATTAGCGATGGTTTTTTTGTTTTTATTGATGTAAGAAGTGCTTTAAAATCTTTATCTCCAGAATCAATGCCGTCAAAACTTACTGCTTTTCCGCCTTTTTCTTCAAAATTATTTTTAAAACTTTCAGCTACACCTTGTCCGTAAGCTGTTTTATCGTGTATGACAGCAACCCTTTTTATTTTAAGATTGTTAATCACATAATTTGCTGCAAAATTCCCCTGTATGTCATCTGTGGTACAAACGCGAAAAATATTTTTTAATCCCTGAAGTGTCAGTTTTGGATTAGTTGAACCTGGACTTATCATTACAAGATTTTCTTTTGCATAAACTTGGCTTGCAGGTATAGAACATCCGCTGTTAAGATGTCCGACAACACCGAATATTTTTTTATCTGAGATAATCCGGTTTGCTACATTTACCGCTTCTTTGGGGTCAGCTCTATCATCAAAAGTTACAAGTTTTAAAGTAATTCCTTTGAATTTACCTGAAGCATTCGCGTCTTCCACTGCCATTTCAACAGCTTTTTTCATTCCCTGCCCGAGAACTGCAAGATCACCGGTAAAAGGACTAACTAAAGCAATTTTAATAACATTGTGGTCTTCTTTCATGCAACCGCTGAAAAAGACAGGTAAAAAGTAAAAGGTAAAAAGTAAAATTCTATTTTTCATGTTACCTCCAATAAATTCAATTTAAAATTTAAAATTGAGATGTTTTTATATAAATTCCTAATTTTATATTTAAAATTGTTTTAACATTTTATTATAGTATACCAGAATATTTTTTAAATGACAAGATGGGTTTTGAGAAATTTAAAAGAATTATATTTAAAGGTATGGGCTTATCAGATTTACAGGTTTTTAGATTTTTTTTCAAGAATTGCTTTTATTCTATCTACAATAAATTTTATTTCAAATGGTTTGGATAAAAATTCATCAGCACCGAGCGAAAATGCTTTGTCTCTATCGGTTCTTTGCGCAGATGCAGTCAATATAACAACTGATATAACTTTGTATTTAGGATTTTCCTTTATTTTTTGGCAGACCTCCCATCCGGTTATTTTTGGAAGGCGTATATCAAGTATTATCAAATTAGGCATAAAAGTTTCAACTTTTTGCAGTCCCTCTTCGCCATCATATGCAACATCAATATTATATGCTTCACACATAAGATTCAGGCTTAATAGCTGTACTATGTTTTCTTCGTCATCAATAATTAATATTTTTTCGTTCATATTTTATACTCATCAAAATTTCTGATTGGTAGCGTAAAAATAAATACACTGCCATTTGGTATATTATCTTCAACCCAAATTCTTCCGCAATGCAATTCAATGATAGCTTTGCTAATAGTTAATCCAAGGCCTGAACCTCGTTCCTTTCTGGAGATATCATTATCTATTCTGTAGAATTTCTGGAATACTTTTTCTTTTTCTTCGTTAGGGATGCCCATGCCAAAATCAGAAACGCTTATTTTAACAAAATTATAGTATTGTTTCAATAGTATATTAATTGCAGAATTTGACGGCGAATACTTCATAGCGTTGCTTAAAATATTTTGCAATACTTGACTAATTCTATCAGGATCAAGATTTATTTCGGCAATATTACTATCGGTCTCTATAACAAAATTTATATTTTTATTATTATTTATTCGAAAAGTTTCAACAGTTCTTTCTACTAGTTCATTAAAATTTACTTTCTTAAATTTTAGGTGTATTCTCCCTTCTTCTATTTTTGATAAATCAAGAAAATCAGAAATTAATCTTCCTAATCTTCTTGATTCCTGCTGAATAATTATAAGATATTTTGATTTCTGCTCTTCCGTTAATTTAAGTTCAGTTTTCATAATAGTTTCTGCGAAACCTAATATTGATGTCAGCGGGGTTCTTAAGTCGTGCGCAACAACTGAAACAAATTCCGATTTTTTTTCGTCCATTTCTTTTAACTGCAGATTTATTTTCATTAATTTTATTGTTTGTTCCTGCAACTCTTTGTTGGATACATGTAATTCGCTTGTTGCTGCTTTTACTTTTTTTTCAAGGCCTGAATAGAAACTTTTAAGTTCTTTTACCATTATATTAAACTGTTCTGATATTTTACCGATTTCATCATTGCTGGAAACAGGAACATAACAATCAAAATTTTTATTTACAACATTAGTTGATGCTTGATATAATAATTGCAACGGTTTAAGAAAATAAGTTAAAACCACATAAATTATTAAACTTATTATAAGAAAAGAAAAGATAAGCAATTTAAAACTAATATTAGCATTTTCCTTTAGTGCTGAATCAATGTTTTGTATTGAAAATCCTACCATTATATGTCCAATAATATTTCCTTCTTCGGAAAAAATATCTTTACTAACGTTGTAAGTACTGTTATTCAAATTATTAATATCATCAGACTCGAAATTAAATTTTTTATCAGGCAAAGAACCTACTAAAGATAAAGCTTCTTCGTTTTTCCCATAAAAAGCTACATATTCTATTTCGGGCTCATTTAGAATTTCCTTGGAATATCTTTCAAGATATTGTGTGATTTGTTTTTTATCATTAGAAAATAACAAATAGATATCTTCAATCTTAGCACTCGTGCTTATAATATTAACGATGGTATTTGTTCTTAATCCAATTTTTTGTATTATAGTTTTTTTTATTTTATTATGTAATAACATCATAGTTAAAGAAGAAATAACTATATTTACTATCAAAATGATGGAAATTAATTTAAATTTGAATGATAACTTATTTAAAATCTTCATAGAAATAATCATTAGTTATTATAAAAACCACTGGCAATGTCAGTGGTGTAAATATTTCTTTTATAAAATTATTTTTAATTATTTTTGTTTAATCATTATTATTTAATATTATTTTTCTTAGATAATGCTTTAATAACATATATCATTAAATCGCTAATATCAATTGGTTTGGTTAAATAATAATCTGCCTCACTACTAATTAGTCCTTCAATTTTGTCTAAAGGTTTGTCCTTACCGGTGAGCATAATTATCGGAATATTAGAAATTTCTTTTTTCTCTTTAATTTTTTTTGCCACTTTATATCCGTCCAATTTAGGCAATATCAAATCAAGAATTATAAGATCAGGCCTGTTGTATCCCTGATTCCAGACTTTTTCTAACGCTGATTCACCATCATACGCGACATCTACCGTATAATTTCCGGCTTCAAGATTAACACGCAGCAGTTCAACTATTTTTGGATCATCATCTACTACTAAAATTCGCGATTTTTCATTTTCCATAAAAGCCCCTTATAAGACCAAGTTAAAATTAAAAGTATAAAGTTATGTAAAAACCTTAATTTTTTCCGCCATTGTGACTTTGGCGGATCCGCCTACGACTTAATGGCGGAAACTTTTAATTTATACTTGTCTCTATTCTACCGTTATATCTTTGGAATTTTCCCACAATCCGTGTATATTACAGTATGATAAAGCAAATATCGTTCCTGATTTTTCTGTCTTAAAACTTGTTTCTATTATTGGATTCGTATAAATTGTACTAGTGTTAGGACCCTGGACTGATTCACCGTGTGCGCTAAACTTATATTTACCTATTTGATGGGGAAATTTGTCGCCTTCCGGTAAAAAATATAGAGAAATCCAACGGATATGATGCTCTGTAGTATTAGGATGAGCTATTTCTTTGCCGACGCTAATCGTTATATTGCACTCTTCTCCTTTCTTTATATTGTTTGCTGTTTCAATAACAGGAACATGTTTTTCCTTTTTCCAATCCGCACTTTGAAACAAATCTTTGATACTTTTCATAACTATCCTCCATTTTATATTTATTTAAAGGATTTCCAGAAATTCAAACTTGGGAATCCTAAAAAGCATTAAAATATTTACTTATTTCTTTATACTACCTGAATTGTTTAGATTTTTTATTGATATTAAATTTAATTCCTCCCCAATTTTTTTTGCTTCTATTATCACCTCTAATTTATTGGCTGGTTTTTTAAGAAATTTGATAATTTTCTTGTTACTTCCAATATCAAACTTAATTAATTGTCCATTTTGTGTATATATAGAGTAACCCGAAGCTTGACAAGATGGCATTAATGCGCATTCCTTTGTATGTGTCTTGATAAATGCGGGTAAATTTTCATTATTTGAAGCTGCGCATAAGTTATCTATAATAATTCCCTTTATTTCAATAGTCAAGGCTTTTTTTAAAGATGATTTTTTTGTTTCTGTTATTCCCTGCGCAAAAAGAAGCATGTAGCACAGAAATAATAATGGTAAACTAATTAAAAGCGTTTTTTTCATTTTAATCTCCATATATTTATTAACAATGATGTTTTGTGTAAAAATATAATAGTTATTCACCTCCTTTTTATACACAACATTTAAAAATATTATTAAATATTTTTTTACTACGTTTAGAGTATACGAGATTAATTATTAAAATAACATTAAACAAAGATTAAAAAATTTTAATCTTTTTCCGGATCTAAGTATTCAAATTCTTAGAATTGAATAGTAAAAAATAAGTAGTAGAACGTTTATTTTCATTAGATTTTTTCTATTTCAGTATTATCTGCATCGAGGAATAATTTGATGGAGCATGACAAAATACATGCAACTATAGGTCCAAAAAACAGACCAAAAAATCCTATTACAGAAACTGCTCCAATCACGAAAATCAACGTTAAATATGGATGAAGATTCACTCCTGTTTTTAAAAGATAAGGACGCATAACGTTATCAATAGTGCCGATTAAAACTGCTGAAAATGTAAAAACCACACTTTGCCAGATTTGTCCGGCAACAAGAAAATATAATATGATACAAATTGAAATTGGAGCTGTTCCAATAGTAGGAACAAATGATGCAATAAACGTAAGAAGGCAAATAAACAATATTGCTTTTACTCCGGTTACTGCGCAAGCCAAAGCCATAACCAATGATTGAATTATCCCTAATACAATTGATACAAAAATAACGGAATAACACGCGTGATATATAATTTGAAATAATGCTTCGCGCTTGTTATCTGGCAGAGGAGTAATCTTTCTAATAAATTCTACAACTTTTTCACCGTTAATTAAGCCAAAAAAGATAGTAAGAAGAATAACCATCACAGCAAGCAATGCCTGCGGTATTTGCTTGATAAGTGTTTTAAAAATACGGTTTAAGATTTCTTCAATTGATATTAGACTGTTTTTAATAACTAATTTTAACCTGGAATCGCTGATTTTCAGAAGCTCTTTAGTTTTTTGGTTAATGGTTGTTTTTAAGATACTGGTTTGTACTTTTTCAAACATTGAGGTGCTTACTGCGTTGTTATTTTCCCGGTATTTGGAAATCTGTTCCAATGCAATATTTGTTCCGGTAATGATAGAAAATGTTATCGGAATAAGGATAAATATCATAAATGTTAACGTAACTATAAACGATGCTAATACGTGTGAAATTTTAAAAGAACAGACCTTTTTATAAAATGGGAAAAGCACAAGCGTAAACATACATCCAAGCAGTATAGGTAAAATCAAATTGTGCAGAAAATATGTGGAAATTAGAACTAATATAAGCACTATTAAAAATGGTGCGTAATTTTGGGCTTGTTTTTTATTTAAATAGCAGACGTTTTCTTTGTTTTTATTATTTTGTTTTTGCATGGTTTTAAAACCTCATTTACTGACTATAAGATTAAACTCTTATTATCTAATCGCCTTCGTGAAATTCTATCCCGATAAATCGGGATAGATGCACAACCAATATAATACTTCAGTATCTGCCCACCGTAGCTTTGGCGTAGGCTGGGGTTTTCGCCGAAGTTGAAGCAGTGACCACCAGATTCTGCTGGTGGGCTCCACTATTTGTTAAAAAGTTTTTTTACTTTATTTATGATAGAGAAAAACAAACCGCCGCCTAATAACGCAAGATCTAACAACTGGGTTGCCTCGTTAATTTTTCTTGTTAGATTTTCAGATTCTTTAGCAGTCTGTCTTAATTGAATCATGGTTAATACAAAATGTACCGTTCCAATTATAATTGCAATTGTTATAAGAACAATACATACTACTAAAACAGTTTCCATTTTTCTCTCCTTTAATATAAGTTTAGTCAGTAATTGTTAAGGTTTTTCTCCAAAGAAGTCTTTTGAACAACAATCACTGAATTTAATGTTTTTACTTCAACATTTTTGTTTAACTATATAATTTACTTATGATTTTATAAACTTCTGTTCAGTACCGGAAATCTCGGTTACTTACAATGCTAGCCAAAAAAGTTTATCCTGACCGGCGTCATATACGTTGGTTGACCCACCCTAATGATTAAATATACGATATTAATAATTAGAATAACATTAAATTAGAATTAAAAAATTATAATCAAAGTTTTTGATTAGGATGATAATTTATGCTTATTTGATTAATTAATAGGCAGGTTAATTACTATATTTGTATATTCTATTTACGTTTATACTGATCGTGCAACCTAATGCCGCGAAAATAATCAAGCATACCTAATAATTTAGCAAGCATGGTTATCCATTTATACGAAAGCAATTCCAGAAAACTCAATAAGATTAAATAACAAGTATAGCGGAAATGAAATATTTTTTGGTCACGTATAAAAATAAAAAGTACGGATAATGAGATAAATGTCTGAATTAATACCATAAATAGAAGTAAGCAAAGATATATTTTAATATCTAACATATTTATTAACAATGCCCAAGTTAATATTCCTATGCTAGTTATTTCAATAAAAACACCAAAGACCTCATATAATATAAAGTATGGAAAGGTAAAAAAACCAAGCCATTTATAGTTGGGGTTTAATAATATATGCTTATACCGCCAGACCGATTCATTAATTACCCTCTGCCAACGATTGCGCTGCAAAATAAGCGAATTTATCGTTGATGGGCCTTCTGTCCAGCCTACATAATAAGGAAGCATCAGAATTTCATATTCCTTCTCATTTTTAATCATATAATCATGTGCATGGAAAGTAATCTCGACATCTTCACTGCTAAAAGCAGTTTCAAAACCGCCAAGATACATTAATATATCTCTGCGCCATATACCAAAGCCACCGGCAATGCACGGCATAGCATTAAATGCACTCCAAGTTAAACGGCTGCTCATAAAACTGCGTATATATTCCAAATTTTGATAAGCAACAATAGGATTAAATGAAAAATATTTTTCCAATATTTTCCCGTCTTTTATCTTAAAGCCGTTGATTAATCCAAAATAACTGCCTGCGCCGATAATTTTATCAGGATCTTTCTGAACTTGAATCATAACTTTCAAAAGAGCGTCCGGTTCAAGCATTGTATCCGAATCAACTATGCATATAAATTTATATCGCGCGAAGTTTAATCCTGTGTTTAAAGCACCGGCTTTTTTAAATCCTTCTGTTTTATTTATTACAGTTACTTGTGGATATTTTATCGACTTATAAATTTCATGTATTTTACCAGAGTTAAATTGATCTATGTATGCTTTATCAAACGGTTCTAATGAAAGAATATCATTTAGAATTTCTGAAGTTCTATCCGTTGATCCATCGTTAACTACGATTATTTCAAATTTCGGATAATCAAGAGCTACAATAGACTTAAGAGAATTCGCTATCCATTTTTCTTCATTGTGTACTGGCAGTATAATGCTAACAGGTAGCGTAAAATACGAGGAAGAAAGAAAATATGAATCTTCGTTTTTTGATTGGAATGTCCTTCTTCTGCTCTGCAATAATCCAATAATTATCGTAAACAGATAATAAAGTGTTTGAATTACTAAAAAAGCAAAAAAGACAATGAAGGTTACATGAAAAATGCTTTCCGGGTTCATATAATCAGATTTCTTTTATCTTTCCCTTTAATTTTTTAGCTATATGGTCTGCCTTACCTTTATCTATAGCGGAAATAATACTCAATATTCTTTCGCGCGTATTATCAGAATATTTTGATAAAATACCTTCCAGTCCATGATGGGCACCTGCTTTAATCATTGTTTCTAACTGCAATTGCGCCTTTTTTATTGTCTCAGAGTCACCTTTAACAATATTTTCTAATACTTTATCGCGGTATCCGGATATATCCATTATTTCAATACAGGATTGTTTAACGCTTTGATCATTTTCGTTTAAAAATTTATTAATAAAAATAATTGCCTCGGAAAAATGCTTTATCATAATATCTTTTACGTTTTCTCTTACAAACCAATGAATATCTTTCAGCAAAGGCGCTATGTCAGCAATACTCTTTGGTCCAAGAATATTTTCTAGGGCTCGTGTTGCATGCAACCTTACGTACCAGATTCTATCTTTTAGACATTTTTTAACCGCTTCTTTTGTACTTTCTTCAGCAATCTCACCTAGACATTCACATGCAGCAGCGCGAATATCAGGCGAAGTATCATCCGTAAGAACACTTATTTTGTGTGCATATTGCTTGGGTTTAAATCTGGAAATAATTTTAATTGACCAAAGCCTTAAATTTTGATCTTGGTCTGTTAAGTTATTGATAAGAATTTCTACAATATCCGGAGGAAAATGTTCTAAAATTGCAGCGATTTTAAAACTGCTAAATATACGATTTTTTATAGCAGATAAAAGTATTTCTGCTGACTCTAAATTTTTAATATGGCCAAGTGAAATTAATGAAAAATAAACAATATCGCTATCTTTATTTGAAAGCGTCTGTTTAAGAATCTGAATCGTATTAGGGCTTTTAAAGTAGCCAAGTATAATAATTGCTTCAATACGACGCCATTTGTTTCTTGAATTTTCGGCTATTTTCTCAATAGCAGAAATTTTGCCGGAATTATTCAAACATTCTGTAAATTGTTCTGAAAATTTCCCTGGCTGTATATTTTCTTGGTGTTTTAAGATATGAAATAATTCAAAGGGTGTAGTTTTTTTGATAAGAATACTACAATCGCTTACAATCGCATCATTACCTTGGAATTCCAGTTTTTGCAGGTCGGAAATTATGTTCGTTAACTTATTGTAGCGCTTTCGCATATACCTTTCATCAATTGACGCATAAATGATGATTATAACGCTTAATAAAGCAGTAAGGGTGATTAATATTATGTCTATATTACGCAATAAGTTAAAATGATATTCTTGCATTAGCATTAGAATTTGACTTTGGCGCTAAAATCAATGCTACTCTTTAAAAAAGAAGGTCTTTCATTTGAATATGATCCGCCAATTCTTAATGAGATTTTTTCATTTAAAATTATATCTGCATCACCGAAAAATATAGAACCATACTGTTGGTTAGATTTAAGCAGGTCAATATCAAACAAACGGTTACCAAATGATGCACCTAGAAACAGATTTAGTCGCTTATTTATAGCAAAATTACCTTTTATTGTTCCATAATGTGCTGAGCCACGAAATTGTGTATAAGATGTACCATAACCTGCGGTTACATAATTATTTCCAAAATAGTAAACCAGAGCAGGGAAAAAAACATAAACGTCACCGGATACATCTGAGATGTAATGAAGATACCTGGTATTTAAATTGATAAACCAATTATAAATAATCTTATGTTCAGCTTCCAATAATCCTTTAAATTTATAAATATAGTTTATATTATCTAAAGCAGATCCGAATTCCCCGTTTAGATAACCGTTTTTAATTTTTTTATAAGAACCAAAATCAATTGTGTAATCTCTTATGTTAAAACGATCATATTGTGTTATATCAATATAAAGAATCTGTAAATTGTTCTTCAGATAAGCTATTCGATTCCAATAAACAGTCCAATTGCCATGTCTTGAATTCTGTTCAATCCAGCTATATTCATAAAAGGAATGAAAGTATATATTATTTATTCCTTTCTCTTCAGAAAAAGACGGTTCTTTCTTTTTAGTCTCTTTTAAAATTGCTGTTTGTTCAGCTAATATTTTAGAGGATGAAAATGCAATTATTGTTAAAATAATAATAAATTTTATTTTCACTTATTACCTTTTTCTAAAAAATAATTTACTGTGTTTTCTATAATGGCGTCGATATCATATTTTGGCAAATAATTAATAATCTTTTTTATTTTTGAAATATCAGGTATTCTACATTTCATATCCTCAAAATTAATAGATTTTTCACCGTATGCCTTTTTATAAGGAATATATTTTATAGGTGATTTGGAATGTGTCAATTTTTTTATCTTTAAGGCAAGTTTTTTTATAGATATTGTCTGTTCATTACCAATGTTATATACTTCTCCTTCCGCTTTTTTTGTAAGGCTAATATCTGTAATAGCTTTAACTACATCTAAAACATATGTGAATGTTCGCGACTGTTCGCCATCCCCATAAATAGTTATAGGTTTATTACTTAACGCTTGCTGAATAATTCTGGGAAGTACCATCCCGTAAGCTGAAGATTGTCTGGGCCCAACAGTGTTAAAAAGCCGTACAATTACAACAGGAAGCTTCTTTTCATTAGCATAGGCAAGTGTTATGAATTCATCAATTGCTTTACCTTCGGCATAACTCCATCGGCTTATGTTGGTTGGACCGAGTATTCTATCATCACTTTCCCTAAATGGTAAACAGACATGTTTTCCATATACTTCAGAAGTAGATGCTATTATAACCTTTTTCTTATATCGGTTAGCTAGTTCTAACACTATTTCTGTTCCATTTAGATTAGTTAATATTGAAGTTATAGGATGGTCAATAATATATTTTACTCCTACTGCCGCAGCCATATGGTATACTATATCGCATTGGTTAATAAGGCGATTCATAAGTGTTCGATTAAAAATTGTATTTTTATGGAAAATAAAAGATTTATTTTTTAGAAGATATCTTATGTTAGATTTTTTAGATGTTGCAAAATTATCAATAGCACAAACCTTAAAACCTCTGGATAAAAGCTCTTCGCAAAGGTGTGAGCCTATAAAACCGGTTCCGCCAGTAACCAAAACACTTCTTACAATCTTTTTCATAAATACTCCTAATTATTTAAGTTATTGATTTTAATTATTTATTTTTTTTAGGTTTGATATAGGTAGGCTAATTGCTAGATTTGTATCTTCGATTTTGAGTTTAGCATTATGAGCTTTGAGAATATATTTAGATACATTAAAACCCAAATTAACATTTTTAATTGATAAAAATTCTTTAAAAATAATTATTTCTTTATTTAATATTTTAATAAGAGCAAAATTGTTTATTTTTATTATATTTACTAAAATATTACTTTTTTTAGGACCTCTTCTAATTATTTCTCCTA
>MGVS01000107.1:3148-15725 GCA_001800605.1 Elusimicrobia bacterium RIFOXYD2_FULL_34_15 | reverse complement strand
AAATTTAATGGGTAATTGTCGGACAGCCACCGGGATTGGGCTCTGGCTAAGAAAGAGTCCGAAAATCTAATGTTATTAAAAATAATCCGCCAAAAGCATTAGTAAAGATCGCCTAAATGTAAAACTTTTGGCAACCAAGCATTTAGGCAGATTAGCGAGGAAGGATGTAAAAACATGTATGAGCCTCGCTAGAATTGATAGCCAAGGCCTTTTTTGGCTTGTTCTTGCATGTTTTTTAAAACTGAGATTCCGGTATTTATATGCAGGTTGGTATACTTTTCAAATATTAATTTCGCAGTCTCTTTTGTTTTTATACCTTTTTCTTTTAAAGGTAAATCCGAGATAAGCATCAATGCACCTATAGGCACAAGTTTAGCAAATCCTACTGTAAAAAGTGTTGCACATTCCATATCAATCGCTTGAACTTTTTCTTTTAAAAGATTTACTTTAAATTCTTCGTTAAATTCCCAAAAACGAACATTAGTAGTATGTATAACACCAGTATGATATTTTAAACTATTTTTTTCTAATTCTTCGCAAACATATCTCTGAATAACAAAAGAACTTAACGCCGGGCATTGTATGGGCATATATTCGTTTGAAGTGCCTTCACCCCTTATAGCAGCAACAGGATTAAAAAAATCCCCTACGTTATAGTCTTCTCTTAATCCGCCGCACATTCCAAGCATAAGAACGGATTTTGGTTTTGTGAATGAAAGCAATTCCATAATTAGTGCAGCGACTGGTGAACCAACGCTATAATCAATTATAGATATATTTTCTTGCTGGGAATGGCAAGCTCTCATAACGGAACCTTGTCTTATCGGCTGATTAAACATCTTCCCAAAAATATCAACGTAAATCTTAAAATTAGTTAGAAGAATATACGGCTGAAATTCTTCTTTTGAACTTCCGGTATAACGTTCGAGAGTGCTAATTCCAACCCTGTCCCGTGAATATTGGTCAATTTGTTCTAATGCTTCTTTAGTTAATTTAGATTCTTCCATTTTATTACCCTCAATAAAGACAATTAAAAATGCAAAAACTTGTCCCGAGCTTGTTGCGGGATTAAAAATTGTGGTTTATAATTTTATCAATTTACTCGTTACTCATTACCCAGCCTGTCCCGACTCATCGGGATTACTCGTTCCTTAATTTACGAGCTCTCATATCCTTCTTTTCATAGCGCAGAATTCACCGCACATTGAACAAACATCTTTACTTTTAGCGGAAACTCGTCTTTCAAATTCGTAAGGATCTAAAGAAAGTTCTTTTTGTCTTTTCCAGTCAAAATTCTTTCTTGCTTTTGAAAGTTCATAATCAATTTTCGATGAATCCTTGTATACCCTCGACTCCGCCCGGGACGAGCCCTTCGCAATTTCTGCAGAGTGAGCTGCAATTCGCGCTGCAACAATGCCATTTTTCACATCTTCCAAATTCGGAAGTGATAAATGTTCCGCAGGTGTTACATAGCATAGAAAATCCGCACCAAAATATCCCGCGAGTGCTCCGCCAATTGCAGAAGTTATGTGGTCATAACCCGGAGCGATATCCGTCGTCAAAGGTCCTAAAACATAAAATGGCGCATTATGGCAATATTTTTTTTGTAGTTTTATATTTTTTTCAATATTATTTATCGGTACATGGCCCGGACCTTCAATCATAGTTTGAACATTCCTCTTAATTGCATATTGCTGCAATTCACCGAGTGTTTTTAGTTCTGTTATTTGTGCTTCATCGGTATTGTCAGCGATACAACCCGGTCTTAACCCGTCGCCAAGTGAAATCACAGCGTCATATTTTTTTACTAACTTGACTAAATCGTTATAATATTCATAAAATGGATTTTCTTTCTTATTATGTGACATCCATTCAGCAAGAAACGAACCACCGCGTGAAACAATACCTACAAGCCGTTTGTTCTTCTTCAAAACATTTAAAGCTTTAAGATTTAGACCGCAATGTATAGTTACAAAATCAACACCATCTGCAAGTTGTTTTTCAACTTCATTAAACATCTGTTCTTTTGTAGCATCTGTAAATTTTCTGCCTTTTCTTGATAATTCGCAAATCAATCCATAAACAGGGACGGTTCCTATAGGTAATGTTGAAGTCTCAATAACCATCTTTCTTATTTGCTGAATGTTTCCGCCCGTTGAAAGATCCATAACCGCATCGGCACCGTATTTTATCGAAGTTAAGACCTTTTCTTTTTCGTATTTAAGATTGACACTTAACGGCGATGTTCCTATATTTGCATTAACTTTTATCTTAAGACCTTTCCCAATGCCGACTATCCTGAATTTAGGATTAAATTTTTTTAAATTATTTTTCAAAATTACAATAGTTCCATTCGCAATACCATCTCTGATATATTTTGCGTAAACATTTTCATATTTCGCTACCGCTCGCATCTCTTTTGTTATTATATTTTTTCTTGCTGATTCTATCTGTGTTAGCATAAAGTTTTTATTAGTTCCTTTTCAATATCGTAAACTCTAAATCTAATTTTTTTGAATTTTGCACCTGCATTTGCTGAAATAATTTTTGAAAACTCCTCAAGCACTCTCAATGACTCCTCGGCTCTTTTAATATTTGAAACAACAACACTTTTTATATCCTCTTTAGATGATTCTTTTTTTTCACGGAAAATATCGCTTTGACTATCTCTTGACAAAACCAGCTTTGGATAAATATTTCTTCCTATTCTATCAACTTCGTGCCTTAGTATCTTAATTTGCGAAGATAATTTTTCATTCTCAGCCACAAATCTTAAAAAATCTTCAATAACTCTTAATCCCTCCTTTGTCCGGTTTAAATTAGCATCGATAATCCTTAAAATATTTTTATTGCTTGTCTTTTTTTGCACCATTTGTATTTCAATCACAGCGAATCAGTCCTCGCCTTTAATGCTGAGTGAGGGACTCGTTGAGGAATGCCCTCACGGAGTTCCGCTTACGCATTCAGCGGAACGAGTGGGGACGGCCCCACCAGGGGACCGTGTGCTGACGAAACGAGATCCCGAACGATTTTACTATAAGTTTTTCAATCTTTCGATTATTTTTGTCGTGGAATGCCCTTTTACAAGCGGAATTCTAACAATCTTTTTTACAAATTCACTACCTACGATTTCACCGTTTTTCCAATCAGAACCCTTTACTAAAATATCAGGTTTTATTTTTTTAATTAAATTATGCGGGGTCGGTTCCGAAAACTTCACAATATAATCAATCATACATAATGACGCAAGAATTTCTGCCCGTTCCTTTTCCGGAATTATAGGACGGCTGTTTCCTTTTATCTTTCTTACTGAAGAATCCGAATTTAATCCTAAAATCAAAATATCACCAAAAGATTTTGCTTTTTCAAGCAATTTAATGTGCCCGATATGTAAAATATCAAAACACCCGTTTGTAAAAACAACCTTTTTACCGGATTTTTTTATTTTGATGATTATTTTGGAGATCTGGTCAGTTGATTTGATTTTAGAAGAGTTCATCTTCGACAAGTTTGCAGATAATATGTCCGACAGTAATATGTACTTCCTGTATGCGGGCTGTATTTTTTGAAGGAACTCTAAAAATTATATCACAAACATCTTTCAATTTTCCGCCGCTTTCACCTGCAAAACCAACGGTAACGGCACCCTGCTTCTTAGCTTGTTCTACCGCATCAATAACATTTTTGGAATTGCCGCTCGTTGAAATAGCGATAACAACATCGCCTTTTTGAACAAATGCTTCAATTTGCCTGGAAAAAACTTTATCAAAACTATAATCGTTTCCTATTGCGGTAAGTGAAGAAGTATTTGTATTTAGCGCCATTGCAGGCAAAGCTTTTCTCTCTTTCTCAAAACGGGAAACAAATTCGGTAGCAATATGCTGTGCATCGGCAGCCGAACCGCCATTACCTAAAAGAACAACTTTTTTATTATTTTTATAACATTTAACAACTTCCTGCGAAATCTTTTCAATTACATCAGCAAGCGATTTTGATTTCTCTTTTACCGATATACTTTCATTTAAAATATCTAAAATCTTTTGTTTCATATCACCTTTTTAACTACGAGATTCTTCTTCGCTGTGCTCATCAGAATGACACCTTTTTAACTTTAATGTTGAGTGAGGGATTCGCTGTATATTATTAGTGCGTTCTATAATTCTAAGGTTCTACTGTTCTGCAGAACATCAGAACGATTTTGGTTTTAATTGCGAGCGATCATTTTTCGTTAAAAATCCTCTTCTGAATAAAATTAGTATAAACTTCGCCTTTTTTGTAAAAATCATTTGCCATGGTAACTTTGTGGAATGGGATTGTGGTTTTTATGCCGGAAATCTCAAATTCGGAAAGTGCACGCTGCATCCTTGCAATTGCTTTTTCCCTTGTTGAATCCATAACAAGAAGTTTAGCAATTAAACTATCATATGTCGAAGGAACTGTATAACCTGCATATATATGTGTATCAACTCTTACTCCAATACCACCCGGTAAAATTAAAGTATCAATCTTGCCGGGACTTGGTATAAAATTGTTTTCCGAATCTTCTGCATTAATTCTGCACTCGATAACATGCCCTTTAATCTCTATCTCATCATAAGTATAACCCAACCGCTCACCCGCTGCAAGACGAATCTGCTCTTTTAAAAGATCAATACCGGAAACCATTTCTGTAACAGGATGTTCCACCTGGATTCTAGTATTCATCTCCATAAAATAAAAATTTCCTTTTTTATCAACTAGAAACTCAATCGTTCCTGCTGTCACATACTTGACCGCTTTTGCTGCAAGCCGTGCGGCATGCCCCATTTTCTTTCTCAATTTATCGGAAATAAGGGACGGCGATTCTTCTATTAATTTCTGATGTCTTCTTTGCACCGAACAATCTCTCTCAGGAAATGAAACAACATCACCTTTCATATCGCCGAGTATTTGAAATTCAATATGTTTTGGTTCTTCAATATATTTTTCCAAATAAACATCGCCGTTACCGAATGCAGCTTTTGCCTCGGCTTCAGCGGTAAGAATTGCGTTCTTAAGTGAATCCTCGGAAGTAACAATTCTCATACCTTTTCCGCCGCCGCCTGAAGATGCTTTAACAATAATCGGATATCCGATATCCTTGGCAATTTTAAAAAGTTTTGGATTATCTGCAGTAATACATTCTTCGGTACCGGGAATTGTAGGAACACCCGCTTTTTTCATTGTTTTTTTAGCTTCTGATTTATCACCCATCATTTGAATCGTTATTTTTGAAGGACCAATAAACTTTATATTACACGATTCGCAAACGTCTGCAAAATAAGTATTTTCCGATAAGAAACCATACCCGGGATGTATCGCATCTGCACCGGTAATTTCTGCTGCAGAAATAATATTGGCAATATTAAGATAACTTTCCTGCGGCTGTGCAGGACCTATACATACCGACTCATCCGCAAGTTTTACATGAAGGCATTCCCTGTCTACATCAGAATGAACTGCAACGGTTCTAATACCCATTTCCCTGCATGCACGAATTACCCTTACAGCTATTTCACCGCGATTCGCTATTAAAATTTTATTAAACATTTTTTTCTTTATCCTCTGCTTTTATCTGCGGTTCAACTTCAAAAAGAGGTTGACCGTATTCAACAGGATTACTTTCTAAAACCAGAACTTTTGTAATTTTTCCTTCGGCATCAGAAGTAATTTCCTTCATAATCTTCATCGCTTCAATAATACAAACCTTTTGTCCAATACCAACAAAATCGCCTTCTTCTACAAGTGGTTTCCCTCCCTGAGAAGAAGAACGGGAAAACGTTCCTACCATCGGAGACTTTATTTGTCTATTGCCGGAATTAAGATTTGAAATTTTTTCTTTTTTGATTTCTTGGTTAACATTTGATTCTGCATTTATTGGCTGCGGTTCAGGGTGCGATTCTTCGGTAAATCCGACATCTTTTCTCTTAAAACCTGTTTTCTGGCCATCCTTTTCCATCCAGATTTCTTCAATATCTGTATCTTTAACGGCATCTAACATTGCTTTAATTTTTTCAATTTCCATATCTTTATACCTTCACCTTTAATTCTTTATCGTGAGCGAAGCAATCCTTCGACTACGCTCAGGACAGATTATTGAGTGAGGGATTCGCCGCATTTTAATACTGCGTTCTAATGTTCTATGGTTCTACTGTTTCCGCCACTACTACTTTGGCGGACCCGCCAATGACTTAGTGGCGGGCTATCCTTCACTACTTCAGAACATCAAAACTTCAGAACATTACTTACTCACTCGCTCCACATACTCACCGGTTCTTGTATCTATTTTAACAATATCGCCTTCTTTTATAAAAAGCGGTACCTGAACTTCAACCCCGGATTCTAAAGTTGCAGGTTTAACCAGATTAGAAACTGTATCACCTTTATAACCGGGAACCGTGGATACAACTTTCATCTCTATATTTGCCGGCAAATCAAACGCTAAAAACTTATCATCTATATAAAGCGCTTCAACTTCAGTTTCAGGTTTTAAATACTTATCAATCCCTCCGAGCTTATCTTTTGGCATTGTTATCTGCTCGTATGACTCCATATCCATAAAGGTATAATCATTACCGTTCGTGAATAAAAACTGTTTTTTCTTGGATGAAAGCGAAACCTCATCAAACTTTACTCCGGATTTAAATGTCGTTTCCGTAATAGCACCGTTTTCAAGATTTCTAAGTTTTACTCGCATCACGGCTCCGCCTTTGCCGGGCTTATGATGTTGAAACCATATAACCTGACACGGCGCGCCGTCTACTCTAATAGTCAATCCATTTTTAAAATCTGAAGTTGAAATCATCTTGTTATAACCTCACATCCGGTTTTCTTAACCAAAATTACATCTTCTATCCTAACCCCAAACTTATTCGGTATGTAAATTCCCGGTTCGATTGTTACTACCATTCCTTCTTTTAAAACTGTTTCAGAATTTGCTGAAATAATAGGTTCTTCGTGTACATCAATCCCGACACCATGCCCGGTTGAATGAATAAAATACTTTCCAAAACCCTTATTTTTTATATAGCTTCTTGCAGCAAAATCCACTTTTTCACAACTAATTCCGCTTTTAATAACGTCAATTGCACAGTCCTTCGCTTCTTTAACAATATTAAAAACTTTTCTCTTATATCCGTCTATTTTACTCAAAAAAAGCGTTCTTGTCAAGTCGGAACAATAGCCATTATAAATACAACCCATATCAATAACTATAGCATCATCTTTTTTCAATTTTCTATCGGTCGGTACGTGATGCGGTTTAGCGGAATTCTCTTCAAAAGCCACTATAATATCAAATGACGATTTTTCGGCTCCATTCGCTCTTAAAAAATATTCCAATCTGTCCGCAAGATGCTTTTCAGTCATCCCGGCTTTAATAATTGAATCGGCGAATTCAACAGCTTTTGTTGTAATTTTGCAGGCATATTTTATCTTAGAAATTTCGTCCTGATCTTTTACAGATCTTATATTCTCAACCAAATTCGAAAAACTTTTAACTTCAAGTTTTTCTATTTTCTTTAATCGTTGATATTGTCTATATGAAGCTGTTTCTTCAAAACCAATCTTTTTAACTTTATATTTATTAAAAAAATCTTTAATACTCTTTGCAACTACTACCTTACAATCCACCAGTTCTTTTGCAGACAAATATAGAAGCTGCGGAACAACAAGCAGGATATCTTTAGGTGATACAAAAACAATTGAACCTTCGGCTTGAAAACCGGTTAAATAAAAAATATTCGATGGATTTAGAGAAATAAAACCATCCAAATTTTCTGATTTAATTATTTTTTGTAATTTTTTAACTCTTAAATTCATTTTTTAACCTTTTATACTGCAGAGCGAGGGAGAAATTTCTGTAGAACCTCAATTTGCGACCTATACCCTACAGGAGCAAATTGCAGAGCGACTTCTAAGGAGCGTTTCAAAGAAATTTACTCCCGAGTGATTTTTTTTGGAAGTTCTATCGCGGCAAGCAGGCCTAAAAGATAGGAATTGACACCAAAACCTGAAATCTGACCGGTTGCTACATCAGCGATTAATGATTTTTGTCTAAATTCCTCACGATGATAAATATTAGAAATGTGAACTTCAACAACAGGAACATTAATTGCCGCAACAGCATCTCTTATTGCAATCGATGTATGAGTATAAGCGGCAGGATTTATAACTATAACATCATATTTTTTTGGTGCTTTACCTATAATATCTACAATTTGGCCCTCGTGGTTCGACTGAAAAAAATCAACAGAAACTTTTTTTTCTTTAGCAAGTTTTTTTATTTTAGCGTTTATATCTTCAAGTGAAAATTTTCCATAAATTCCCGGTTCTCTCTTGCCAAGTAAATTCAAATTTGGACCGTGAATAACAAGAATTTTTTTCATTTAATCCTCCAGTGCCTAGCCAATAATTTAATGGCAGGCACTGCCTCGCCAAAACCTTGGTGAAGGCGGGCTATCCAATCATACTTTCTGTTCTTCTAAAGCTTTTTTGATTAACTCTTCCGGTATATCGTCTTTTATAATAGTCTTTCCGGGTCTACCATCAGTTAAAACAAACCTGACTTTTCCATTTAAAACTTTTTTATCCAAAATTAGCTTATCTATAATTTTATTAACCGGTATTTTGTGTGTAACAGGAAGATCTGCCCGTGCAAGAATACGCTCTATCCTATGTGTCCACATCTGATTAAGCAATTTTAGCTCTTTTGCAATTTTTCCAACACAAACCATTCCGATTGAAACAGCTTCACCATGCAAATATGTTTTATAATTAGTTGCTGCCTCAATTGCATGTCCTATCGTATGGCCATAATTCAAAATTTCTCGAAGGCCCGTGGTCTCTTTCTCGTCTAATTCAACTACCCATTTTTTAATCTGACAACTTCGCCAAACTGTATATTCAACACGTTCAATATTAAGTGCTTTAATCTTCATCATATCCCGTTCAAGCACTGTAAAGTATTTTCTATCCCTTATAATACCGTATTTTATTGCCTCGGCAAGCCCACTGTTAAATTCTCTTTCCGGAAGTGTTTTTAAAGTTGAAATATCTATATAAACCATCATCGGTTGATAGAATGCACCTATCATATTTTTTGATTCCGGATGGTTTACCCCTACTTTTCCGCCGACTGAAGAATCAACCTGCGAAAGAAGTGTAGTTGGAACCTGTACAAACGGTATCCCTCTCATAAAAGTTGCTGCAACAAACCCGGCTATATCTCCAACTACTCCGCCACCCAATGCTACAATCAACGAATTCCTGTCAAGGCGGCTATCTATACACACCTGATATAAAGTATTTACAGTATCCAGTGTTTTGAATTCTTCGCCGTCGGCAATTTTTGTGATAGATACTTCAAAACCAGAACGGTTTATGCTATCCATCACCATATCGCCGTAAAGTTTATTAACGGTAGTATTGGTAATAATTAATACCTTACCTGTAATATTTTTTTCTTTAATATAGTCGCCGATATGTGTTAAAGAAACCCCGATATATATCGGGTATGTTCTTACACCAAGTTTTAACTCAACCGTTTTCATATAAAGTCCGATTACTGTATTCTGTGTACTGTATACTGAGTACTATTAATTACCCATTACCCAGCCTGTCCCGATTCATCGGGATTACCCGTTACTCATTACCCGTTACCCATTACTATCTTTTAGTATTTCTATTATCTTTTCTGCTGCTTCTTTTGGAGTAGTATCCGTTGTATCAAAAGAAAAATTACATTTTTTATAATATTGTTCTCGTGTTTCTAAAAGTTTCTTTATCTCAGATTCTTTATCTTTAACATTAAGCAGTGGCCTATCCGATCGCCCGGTCACTCTTTCTAATATTTTCTTAATGGATGTCTTTAAATTTACGATCTTTCCGTTTTTCTTAAGATTATCTATATTTTCTTGCCTTAAAACAATGCCACCTCCGGTAGAAATCACACAATTATCGTACTCTGAAACTTCCAAAGTTATTTCCGACTCAACATCCCTGAAATATTTTTCACCCTTTTTAGCAAAAATATCCGAAATCTTAACACCAACTTTCTTTTCAATAAGCAAATCTGTATCTACAAACTTCATATTCAAAAGCCGGGCAAGCTCATGACCTACATCGCTTTTCCCCGTGGCCATAAAACCTGTAAGAATAATATTCATCAACATCAATTTTATAAAAATTAACTTGAATTGTCAACGAATTTAGAGTATAATGTCTATAAATTAAAAAATTCTAATAATCATCGCATCTACCACAAAAATACCGCATCTAAACGTATGGAAAAAATAGAACTAAATCTTATAAAAGAAGCAAAAAAAGGCAACGCACATGCTTTTGAAAAATTAATAAAACAGCATGAGCAAAAAATCTTCAACCTTTTGTTAAACATGACCAGTAACAGAGCCATTGCCGAAGATTTATTTCAGGAAACTTTTTTAACTGTCTGGAAAAAAATAAAAAGCTTCAAGGGGAATTCGGAATTTTCAACATGGCTTTACAGAGTTGCTGTAAATACGGTATTAATGAAACGCCGTAAAAAAACAATCCACTCAGTTTCTTTCGATACGCCTATTGTTACATCAGACGGTGAAATAAAACGCGATTTTGGCGACGATTGGTCAAAAAATCCGTTAGCAACCCTTGAAAACAAAGAATTAAAGCAAGAATTAAACAAAGCAATAAAAAGTTTACCTGAGAAATATAGAACTGTACTAGTTTTAAGAGATGTTGAAGACATGTCAAACGAAGAAGTAAGAAAAATACTTAAAATATCGATACCATCAGTAAAATCGCGATTGCATAGAGCAAGAATATTTCTAAGAAATGACATTACTAAATATTTCCAAGGATATAAATGAACTACGAAACCTTTTTAAAATTAGTTTCAGATTTCCTTGATGACGATGACGATGATATGGAGTTGGACTTCTTCGAAAATTCGCACGAAACTCTAGAAGATGAATTCGCATATCATTTCTTTAACACATTAAGGAGAACCATTGAACTATGCCATCAGATTGAGATGGAGCGGGTTCCTAAAACGCTTCATTATAACATAATCAGAGCAATAGAACACACCACTCCCATCGGAATACACTTAGCTCCAAAAAGAAAAGTACTTACAAAAAAACACACCAAAAAACTCTCCAAAAAAATTGTCAAACACGTTAAATAAAATTTAGAATACCAAGAAACTTTTTCAAAAAAACCGCATCTCAATATATGGAGGTGATGAATATGGCAAGTAGCATAAAAAATGAAATATCTAAAGATTTTTTACATATTCACGACGATTTTGACAGTTTTCTTTGCAGAAAAATGTTGAAAAAGAGATTTGATGTTTTTGAACCGGCATCATTTCATCCAAAAATTGAAGTTTTGGATAAAAAAGATATCATCCTTGTAAAGGCAGAGATACCCGGAATAAATAAAAAAGACATCAAAGTGAGTTTTGAAAGAGGTAACCTGATAATACAAGGTGAAATTAAAAAGGAAGAAGAAAAAAAGGAACAAGGTTATTACTATTCAGAAAGAAGCTATGGCAGCTTTTCCCGTACCATTCCTTTACCTTCAGAAATTGATGAGAAAAGTGTAAAGGTAGATTATAAAGATGGTATTCTGGACCTGAGGATTAGCAAAGTGAAGACTTTAAAACTGAGACATAAAGAAATTGAAGTAAAATAAATTTTTTTTCTTATAAAAAGAGCTCCTGAAAAAAGGAGCTTTTTTTTATTTATATATTGTCATTGCGAGCCCGCAGGGCGTGGCAATCTTAATTTGTCATTCTGAGGTGAAACCGAAGAATCTCAACTTAAAACATTTTACTGCAGATCCTTCGATTCTCTCAGGATGACAACTTATTTTGAAGTCATTCTGAACAACGTGAAGAATCTTGATTCAAAATTTTGATGGCGTTAATCGCAACCGTAATCGCATCTTCAACCCCGACTTTTTTAATAACCGGTCTGTTTGAATGCGTAAGCCCGACAATTGCAAGTACCTCGCCTGCATAAACTTTTCTAATTGACGAAATAACAAAAAGTGCAGATGATTCCATCGCGGTAGCCAGAACATTTGAATTATACCACGTCTTCCACATAAATTTATTATATTCTGCAAGCGGTAAATTTTCAGGCCATTCAATATAAAAAGCATCTTTGCAATGAGTAATACCCGAATGATATTTAACTTTTAATTTTTTTGCCGACGCAATCAACGCATTTGTAAGATTCAAATCCGCAACCGACGGGTACGATAACGGCACATATTGCCGTGTCGTTCCTTCTTCCCGGACAGATGCTGTTGAAATAACCAAATCACCAAGCCCGACATTTTTTTGAAGCGAACCCGCAGTACCTACTCTAATAAAAGTATCCGCACCGGCTTTAATCAATTCTTCAACGGCAATTGCGGTTGACGGACACCCGATACCGGTTGAAGTAGTAGAAATTTTTATTTTTTTGCCGTCGTATCCGGTAATAGTTCCCGTAAAAGTTCTAAACTCGCGATTGGATGCAATCTCTTTTGCATCATCAAAATACTTTGCAATCAA
>MGVS01000107.1:0-3101 GCA_001800605.1 Elusimicrobia bacterium RIFOXYD2_FULL_34_15 | reverse complement strand
CATTTTTCATAGAAATCCTTTTTTAACCGTCATTGTTCGCTCTCGGAGTTCGCCCGCCTGAATGACGCAGTCGGGCAGGGACCTACTAGACCGAACGAGAAAGCAATCCCGATATGTCGGGACAAAATCGTGGCAATCTCTAATTAACAGATTATAAATTAACATAACGAACATGCATACAATCTAATATGTTAGTAATTATTGAATTTACTGTTATACTCTTCTAATTTACTTTTTACCCAATCAAAAAATCTTTCTGCATTTTTGATAATATTCCCTGCGGATTTCTGGTCAAACAATTTATCATCATACTCAACCTGACTCTTTTGACTAAGTATTTTTGCTAAATGTCCGCAGTGTTGCAAGTCATGCTCTTCTCCAAATTTTTCCATCAGTAATCTGACAACATCCTCGTGGTCTTTACTGATTGAGCGTATCCCAAAAAATCTTACAAGCAATGCATCTGCCGCAGATATACCGCAATGAATTGCATTGAGTGCTGAGGCATTCCATTTGTTCTGACTGGCAGCATATATCATTATATCGTAGTATTCCTGCGCTTTCTTAAGATAACTTGTAAATCTTGCTTTTTCAACAACACGAATCGATATTTTATTTACCATAATTTATCACTTCTGACAGTTTTTTTCCCCAAATCCACATACCATCCTGTAATATTTTTTTAATGAATGGCTCTTGACTGCGATATCTTTTAAGAAATTCTTTTTGCGTCCATATAATTATTGACGGTCTGTTTCCGAATTTCTTTACTAATTCAGGTATAATTTGTTCGATTCTTTGTTCAAGATGTTTTTTATCATTTTTGGAAACAAAAAGCAAATCAACATCACTATTTGGTTTTCCGGTATGCCTTGCCATACTACCAAATAAAATAATTGAAATTGGTTTTATGGAAAATTTTGAAACAATATATTGAACATAACATTCTATTAACTGACGCTCATTTTCGAATAATTTAACTAAAGTATTTTTTACAAATAAGCTGTCAATGGATACTTTATATAGCAATGCTTTGCCTACCTGTCGTACTTGAACAATTCCCCATTCAACCAACTCTTTTGAAACAGAATGAACTTTATCAGGCGATAGATTTATTGCTTTCGCTATTTCCCTTCCGTTATGTTCTTGCTTCGTAAGGATTAGAAAACGTAAAATTTTTATTTTTGAGCGCTGACCCAATATATTGTCCAAATCCCGATAAAACCTCATAAATCTCCTTTTATTTTATGTTGCTTATTAGGGACACATGTCCCCTTTTGGCAACATTATATTAAAATACTATATTTATTGTCAAGAGAAAAATGCAGTCAAGTTACCATACAAATATTAAAATAAACAATAATGTATGGTAACATGTATTTTTTTTAAATCTTAATTTGCCGTCATTGTTCGCTCTCGGAGTTCGCCCGCCTGAATGACACAGTCGGGCAGGGACCTACTGGGCCGAACGAGAAAGCAATCCCGACATGTCGGGACAAAATCGTGGCAATCTTTCCATTATCACAATTCAACCGTTTAAACACCGTCCCCCTATACACTCGATTTACTTCTGTACATTGTTCTCAATAACATATGGCTCTAGATCACTAAAAGAATATTTGGTTTGGATTATTTTTGTCCATTTTTCAAGATTTACTCTAAAAATACCTATCTTTTTATCGTTATAATCAAGAACATTAACAGTACATTCTTTAAAGTTGGTCTTGAAATGAGCAATATATAGAATTATCCTTAAAGCCTGGTCATTAGTATTAAGTTTTGGTCTTTGTGAATAAAACCTTTTCCCTTCAATATTTCCCATAAGCTCTGAGGTTGAATCAAATCCTGCTATCTTTTCAACATCAATTACGATATACTTATCATCTATAAAATTAATATCTTTAGGAATAAAATAAGCATTCTTTATTTCTGCATCTATTAGCGATCTTAGTCCTTTTAATGAATAATAAAGTTTATTTATTTTGGGGTCTACTTTATCAAAGTATTCAAAAGCAAATAATACTATTGAAGCCCCTTGTGCATTAAAATTTATTTCAGCTTCTTCAACTATTCTTGTCAATTCTGTTAATGAAAATTCTTTATTCCAATCCCTGTCTTTTAGAATTAGATTTCCATTTATTCCATACTCAATACCCTTATGACTTGCTGCATTTTTTATATGTGGATCTAACCCTTTTAGTAGAATCCTATTTATTAAATCTAATTTACATTTCGTAATTCCATTTTCTATTTTACCAATTTTATAAGATAAATCATCATTAACACAATACTCATCCAGCGACTTGCTTTTTATATCTTTATGAGTTGTAATTAAATCCAAACAATAGCTAGCTATATTTATTGAATATCTTATATTTTTTTCATACAAGCTATGATATTTATCTAACATAAGTCTTAACTTTATTTCAGGGTCTTTATTTTTCGAAGATTCAATCTGTTCTTCACAATAAAATAAATCCTCTTGTCCTTCCCTCAAATGCTCCATTGAAATTAAATATATTTGATACAACTCATTAATCTTTCCCTGATCAACAACTAATTTTATATATTTAAAGTAGGTTTCAATTGTTTTTGTCCATATTTTAGTTCCTTCTTTACCTAAATAAACCGAATGATTTGCAAATTCATAAGAACTAATAATACTCTCAATATGTGGAGGTGGAATGTGTCCAATGTTTTTACTGATTATATGACCAATTGCTTTTTTTATTTCGGGCAAATAAAATAGAATCGCGGCCTCTTTTGGACCCCCTATATCAAGTTTTTTTGAATAGTAGGGTAATGACATTTTGACCTCCAATTAAATAAATATTTTTCATATTATTAAAGTATTGAATTCTGCTTAAACCTTTAGAAACTGGAAAAATTTCAAGATTCAAGACTTAACTCTTTTATTATTTTTTATGTTATTTTTTATTTTAAATTATAATTGTTACCTTTTCATAAAGTAAAGGTAAGCAATCTTGTTTCATTCTAAATTTTGTTCCATGATTATGCCCAGTACGAGCATCAAAGTCCACTAATATCTTAGCATTTTCAATTGCCTTTAAAAATCCTTCAAAATTAAACTTTTGTAGCAT
>MGVS01000106.1 GCA_001800605.1 Elusimicrobia bacterium RIFOXYD2_FULL_34_15 | reverse complement strand
TGGCTCAACAAATTGGCTAAAAAGTGATATAAAAATCAACTGGTGCTATACAAAATTCTGGAGAGTTTAACTTTAATTATAAATATCAAAAGTTTAAAGATTCTACCTATTCGCCAAGGTTGCTGGATAACGCGAAATAGCCATTCAATGTTTAATTTTATCATCCATGAAGGTGCCCGCTTCAAATTGCCGGATAAAACATCAAAACTGCCGCCAACCCCCATTACAATTTTTACCCCAAGTAGTTTAAGATTTTTATTTATCCATATTTCCTGAAATGGGATGGCGAGTCCTACAAAAAGTATATCCGCCCTGGAGAATTTTATTTTAGAAATTACTTCAGATTCTTTACCGGAAAAAAATCCGTTATGATAGCCGGTAACGCTCAAATTTGGAAATTTTTGTTTAATTTTGCCGACTGCCTCAGATATTATTTCTTCTTTCGTTCCAAGAAAAAAAACCTTATATCCTTTCTCCTGAGCGTAATTCAAAAGAAAAACCATTAAATCTATGCCGGGAATTTTTTCTCTTAAAGGTGTTCTCAAACATTTTGACGCCCACAAAATTCCAGAACCTTCCGGAATCACAAGAGAAGCATCGGTAAAAACTTTTTTCAGCGTTAGATTTTTTTGCGCTTCCAAAAGCATTAAAGGATTGGCTGTTATTATCTGATGGTTTTTTCCGTCATTAAGAAAAGCATTGAAAACCGGCGGTATTTCAGACAAAGTAATATCATCAATTCTCGTTGATAATATCTTAATAAATTTCAGAGGTCTCATTGCATTTGTTGATATAGAAGTAATGGGTAACGGGTAACGGGTAATGAGTAACGAGCAAAAGAATTACAAATTAATTCTAAAACTTTTTTATTAGGTTAGGAAACTGCAGCTTTTTCGCGTTCTAACTGGACTGATATGATTTTGGAAATGCCGAGTTCTTCCATAGTTACACCGTAAAGAACATTAGCGGATTCCATTGTGCGTTTATTATGTGTTATTACAAAAAATTGTGAAATTTTTGCAAATTCTTTAAGCATTCTGGTAAACCTTAAAACGTTAGCTTCGTCAAGCTGCCCGTCTATTTCGTCAAGAATACAGAAAGGCGCTGGTTTTACAAGGTAAATTGCAAATAATAGCGCAATTGCGGTAAGCGACCGTTCTCCGCCTGAAAGAAGCGATATGTGCTGAAGTTTCTTTCCCGGCGGCTGGGCAATAATATCAATACCGGTCTCAAGTAGATTACCCTCATCGGTTAAAAGAAGGTCTGCTTCACCGCCTTCAAATAGTTTTGTAAATATGCTTCTGAAGTTTTCCTGAACAACAACAAATGTTTTCTGGAAATTCTGGCGGGTGGTTAAATTTATTTTGTTTATTGCATTATGTAAATCTTCCCTGGCTTTCTCAAGGTCTTCCCTTTGTTTACTTAAGAAATTATATCTTTGCTCTAGCTGTTCGTATTCTTCGGGAGCTGCAAGATTAACTGCACCAAGCGATTCGATTCTTTTTTTAAGTTTTTCCAATTCTTCGCCGGAAATCGCTATTTCCTGATAATTATTTATTGCATCTTCTATTTTTATGCCTTTTTCTTCATTTAACCTGTTTTCAATTTGTTTCATTTCCGATGCACTACCCGATACCGTGCGTTCAATTACTCTTACTTCATCCTGAAGTTTCTGATGCTGGCCTCTTAAACTTCTTAATGAATTTTCAAGGGCGAGTAGTTCATTTTTCAAATCGTCCCTTTCTTTCTCTATATTCTTAATTGCATCATGCATCGTATCCTTCGATACTACTATTTTGTTTATTTCTTCGTTTGAATCATTTATAACTTTTTCAAACTCCTGTATTTTTGTTTGCGATTCATCCATCCATTTTTTTGTTCTTTCTATTTTAGAACTCAAAAATTCCATTGCATCTGAAATAGTTTTTAACTTATCTTTGGAATGCAATAGCTCTGTATTTTTCACAGAAAAATCAACGGTCATATCGGTCAATTCCTGATTATGCTTTTTCAGGTCTCCCTGATATTTGTCGAATTGTTGATGCATCTCGGAAAATCTGTTTTTAATTGACTGTTCTTTCTGAATACTCTTTTCGAGTGATTCGTTTACATACCGTAAATTTTCCTCTTTTTCTGCTTTTTGCTTTTTGAAATTCTCTGATTCCTGGTTCAAAACACCGACAAAATTATCGGTTGCTTTTAACGCTTCTTCATCCATCATTAAATCTTTAGATAGCGCATATAAATCGTTTTTGTTTTTCTCGGTTGCTTCCAGATTACCCTTTATTGCCAATTCGATATTTGAAAATTCGCTCCGCAGATTATTTAGGATTGATTCTGATTTAGATATGTTTGAATTTATATTAACAATTTCCTGATTAAACCGGTTTATTTCTTCGTTTATTTCTAACCCGCCTTTTTTCGTATTTACTTTTTTACCACCCTGAATTATTCCCGAACTGTAGATATTATCGTTCTGATAGGTTGTGTTCTGGACAAGAAACTCCACCACTTTCCTGAATTTTGGATCACACGAAATAAAATCTATAACCTGCTTGCCTGTAAATGTTAAAGGCTGTGAAACGTGTATTTTTTCAATCTCCGAAAGAATTAAAAAGGTTGCCCAGCCCAAATTATTTTCCCTAAGCCAGTTGATAATTTCTATTGCTGTTTCCTGATTTTCACAAATAAAATAATTGCTCTTTTCTCCGAGTGCTGTTTGTACAACCGGAATGTTTTCTGCGGAGACGGATATAACATCGCTTACAATACCGCATATTTTACTGCCGAATGTTTCTTTTACTTTCGAAATCAAGGCATAATCCGAATCATTCTTTGTTGTTTCCAACTGCATGTTAAGATGAACGAGAATGTTTTTATTATCATTTAGTACCTTCTGATGAGTAATTATTTCCTGTTGTAAAGAACCGCGTTTTAAATTTAACTGCTCCAATTGTTGTTTGTTTTCATCAAGTTGTAACTGTATATTTTGAACTTTTATTTTTAATTCGTTCACAACTTTTTCTTTTTCTGATTTTTGATTTAATGTCTGATTTTTTTGATTTTCTGTTTTTTCTATCCGCTGGTTTATATCATTAAGAAAATCTCCTGAAACCTTCTTACTATTATGCAAATCGGATATTTCCTTTGCTATATTAAATATTTCCTGCCTTGCATTTTCAAGTTCATGAGCTAAAACCGATATTTCCGATTCCAGTTTATTTTTTTCTGCTGTCTTTTTTTCGAGCATTTCATTTGAAGATGCTACAATTTTTTCTGATTCGGCAAATTTCAGCTGTAAATTCTGGAAATCCGTTTTGTAATTCTCTAAATCTTTTTCGTTTTGCTGGATTTCTATTTTGGATTCTTCGCTGTGTTTCAGTAAGTCAATTTTACCGTTTTCTGCAGTAATTATCCTTTCTTTCAAGATATGTATGGCTGAGTCAACTTTATTTGCCTCTGTTCGATTAGTAATCAACTCGTCTTCTTTGGCAACTAACTTTAGTTTAAACTCCGAATTTCTTGCTTCATCTTTATCAACCGATATAGATATTTCCGATTCTTTTCCGCTAATTGTCTCTAATTCTTTGGTTTTCTCCGCATTTACATTTCTTACATCAATATATTTTTTAACAAGCGAATTTACTTCATAATTTTTTAGTTCTTCCAGATACTTTTGGTACTGTTTTGCTTTCCTTGCCTGAGAATCAAGCTTGCTCTTTTGTGATTCCAATTCAACTAGGATATCGTTAAGACGCAGCATGTCCTGGCTTACTTTCTCAAGTTTTCTTAATGCTTCTTCTTTCTTTGATTTAAATTTTGACACACCCGCTACTTCTTCAAATAAATATCTTCTTTCTTCAGGTTTTGCCTGCAAAATAAAATCTATCTTTCCCTGTTCCATTATTGAATAGGAGTCCGTGCCTATTCCGGTATCTAAAAGCAAATCTTTTATGTCTTTTAGCCGGACAGGTGTTTTATTAAGATAATATTCCGATTCGCCTGAACGGTACAACCTCCGGCAGATGCAAACTTCGGAATAATCAATCGGGAGAACATTTTGTGAATTATCAAATGTTAAAGTCACTTCAGATATAGATGTAGCTTTTCTGGATGATGTGCCATTGAAAATAATATCTTCCATCTTTGTACCACGCAGGGATTTTGCTGACTGCTCGCCAAGAACCCACTTTATCGCATCTGTAATGTTTGTTTTTCCGCAACCGTTAGGACCTACAATCGCGGTAACTCCCTCACTGAAAGTAAGTGCTGTTTTCTCTGCAAATGATTTGAATCCATAAATATCTACTGATTTTAAATGCATAGTTACCATCCTTAAATCTTAAAGTATTTCCAGAAAGTATCAGAATTTACCATATTAACACATTCTTTTACCATCTTTTAGTAAATATATAAAAAAAAAAGCCTTTTGTCAAGTTATTTTTTTTTGAGCACCAACTGGATGCCAAAAAAAAATAATCCTGAGCGAAGTCGAAGGACCTAACATAGAGTCCTGCCCGCCGAAGGCGAGGTCTCGCCCCTACGGGGCGGAGAGAAGGTGTACCCCGTAAAACGGGGTTGCATCCTTGCTCGGTCCAGTAGGTCCCTGCCCGACTGCGTCATTCAGGCGGGCGAGCTTCGTATGTAAAAAATAATTTGTTCACGGATGTCGGAACTACGTACCGACCGAGTAAACAACTCCGCAAAGCGGGGCAAACCTTAGTTATTTAAAACGTTGGCGGGTCAAAAGCAAAAATGCTCAATAGAATCTTTTTTTAGTTAGTTTAGTAGCTGGGTATAGGAACATAAGCACAGAATTTAGTCCTATTAAAAAGTGACTATTTTATCGCTTTCCTTCACAATTTCGTACATATCCTTCATAGTATTGATGGGACACATTTCGGAACCTTCCTGATTTCGAGACTTGATGCATGTTCCGCAGGCAAAGATTTTACCGCTTATTTTAACAACCTTCGTTATAACTTGCTATTTTAACTTTTCATATTCCTTCATACTATTTTGGACAATACTATCAATGAGTTACGCCCCTTTCGTTTTTCTATTGTAAAACAGTATGTAAATTGAGGGGACAACAAATAAAGTAAGAAAAGTTGATACGCTCAGCCCGCCTATGACCGCGACAGCTAATGGACGGAGCATTTCTAACCCTTCCCCCCAACCTAGTGCAAGAGGCAAAAGCCCCGCTATTGTAGTAAAGGTTGTCATAAGAATTGGACGAAGACGCAAGCTGGAAGCGGTTACAACCGATTCAAAAAGTTCTCCTCTTTTCTCGCGATAAAGCAAATTAATATATTCCACAAGCACAATAGCGTTATTCACCACAATGCCGACCAGAAGAATCAGTCCCACAAAAACGGTTGCTCCAAAGGGAACTTTTGCTATGTAAAGAGAAAAAATAGCTCCGATGAGAGCCAGAGGAATTGTGACCATGATGATTAAAGGGTCAAAAATAGAATCATACTGCACCGCCATAACAACAAAAACTAAAAATATCGCCAGCAATATCACAATAATAAGCTGTTTATTTGATTCTATCATAGATTCTTCTTGTCCCGCATACTCTAGAATATACCCTTCCGGTATTTTGAGAGAAATAAGGTCTGATTTGATCTCACTCATAATCTTGCCAACATTTCGTCCGATAGCATCTGCCGTTACACTGACCATTCTTACCTGATTCTCCCTGTTAATCTGAACAGGCGATTCAGAAACCTCAACTTTGGCAATTTCTTTTAATAAAAGCGTTACACCATTAGCAGCGTAAATCGCTATATTTTCAACCGCTTCTTTACTGCTCAATTTTAAAGGATCAACCAGCATCCGAATGTCATAATCCACATTTAAAGTTTTATCAGTAAATTGAGTATTCACACGCCCATCTACTGCAGAATTAAGAAAAAAAGCAATTTTTGAACTATCTAATCCAAAATCAGTCAATTTTTCTTTATTCAGCGTAATATGCAACTCCGGTTTTGAAAAATCAATGGAAATATCGGAATTTTTTACACCTTCCTTGGAACTGATTCTATTTTGGATGTCCTGTGCTATCTCATATAAAGTGTTAAAATTATATCCTTTTACCTTGATGTCAATATCCGAAACGGATGCTGACATTATACCACGCATCGGAGTGCGCATCACTTTGATTTTTGCTTTAGGGATAGGATTTTCTTTGAACTCTTTTTGCAGCCGTTTCAATAAAGTATCGGTAGAAAGTTTTCTTTGACTTTTAGAAACCAATTGAATTTGAATATCCGATTCGTTCGCTTTTTCATAGACATTTCTTTTCTGCCAATATCCGCCTATCATCGCGTAAACTTTATCCGCATCTGAAAAAGATTGAATTACCTTTTCGATTTTTCTGGTTACCTCATCGGTTTTTTCAAGTGCTGTGCCTATTGGTATTTTAACTTTGACCGTTAATTTACCGTCGTCAGTCGCAGGCAGAAATTCCTTTCCGACATTTTTAAACAAAAAAATTGTGCCTACAAAAAGTAAGAATGCTGAAGCGATTACTAAAAACCTGTGACTAATCGCTTTGTGCAATATATTTTGATACCTCAAAGTAATAGTATCCATCAGTTTTTTTCTTCTGGAAAAAACATATTCTTTCTTTCCTGTCCTTATGATGTGAGCGGACAGTGAGGGGACTAATGTCATAGCAATTAAAAGAGAAACGATAAAAGAAATGCTAATAGTGATCACCATATCCCGAAATAAAAGCGAGATGATGCCTCCGATGAAGAAAAAAGGAACGATAGCAACCAGATTGGTTAGAGTAGATGCCGTTAAAGCACTGGAAACTTCCCGGCTTGCAACATGAGCTGCTTCTTTGGGGTTGTGGGAATCATGCTGGTGACGAGTAATGTTCTCAAGCATTACGATGGAGTTGTCGACGAGCATTCCGACCGCCAATACCAACCCTCCCAAAGAAAATATATTGAGTGTCAATGCCGACAATCCCATAAGGATAAAAGCACCTAAAATACTTACTGGAACCGCCGTTGCGATAATAAATGTTCTGCGGAAATCGTGTAGAAAAAACCATATCACGATAATCGCTAACAGTCCTCCGACCACCGCCGATGAACCGACATTCTTAATGGAATTGACAATATAATATGCCTGGCTTGAAGCAATTGCATAATTAATATCTTCGGGAATAATCTTTTTCTTTTTGAGTTCAGCGGCTTTTTTTTCAATTTTTTTAACAATTTCAACCGTATTCGCGTTTGGTTGTTTGAGAAAACTCATTGTGACGCAGGGATGTCCGTTGAACCTTGTCATTACTCTTTGTTCTTCATGAAAATCTGCCACAGTTGCTACATCTTTTAACCTTATAATATTGCCTTCTCGATTAGCTAAAACAATATCTCCAATTTCTCTGACGTCGTTAAATTTGGACAAAAGACGAACGCTGTAATCTTTGGATCCCGCGGTTATTCTACCGGCGGGCACATTCATATTCTCGGCTCTGACTCTGGAAAAAATATGTTCGCTTGAAAGTTCGTATTTTTTAAGCTTTTCCTGATTATATATAATTTGTATTTCCCGTACTTTACCGCCGCTTGTCACTACGGCACCCAACCCAGGGATTCCCAAAAAATAGTTGCTTAAATCTTTTTCAACCCATTGGCGTAAAAACTTTTCATCCCTTGTTTTCGAGAAAACCGCGATATCAATAATGGGCAATTGGGACGGATCCGCCTTAAAAATTCTCGGTTCATCAATATCGTCCGGAAGTTCCCTGCGAACTAAATCAAGCTTCGCCTTTGTATCCTGCAGCGCAACGTCCATATCTTTACCAAATTCAAAATAGACCTCTATTGATCCATTCCCTTCTATAGCACTAGAAATTACTTGTATTGCGTCTTCGGTCGTAGCTATACTGGATTCTATTTTTTTGATTATATTTTCTTCCACCTCTTCGGGACTCGCACCTTTCCAATCCACAATAATGCGAACCATTGGATAATTGATGCGAGGTAGAAGATCTATCGAAAGACCTTTTAAAAAGAAAAGCCCCAGCACCGCAACTGCAAAAGCAAGAACGATTGTTCCGACAGGCCTTCGGATGGAGATATCACTTAAATTCATTATATATTCTCCCGGATAATTTTTCTATTTCCGCGTGAGCTAAACGTAGTTCCAGCAGCGACTGAATGTAACGGGTTCTTGCTTTAAGATAGGACTGCTGGGCGTCCAGCATTTCTATGCTTGTCGCCGAAGCATCGCGATAACGCGATTCAAACATTTCGAGACTCTTTTTTGCTTTCTCCTGGGCAGACAGGTCCAGTTGTATCCTATCTTGCGCCGACTCGTATTTAAGCATCGACGCTTCCATCTCAAATAAAATTCTATTTGATATCAAATTCTGTGTGTTTATTATCTCGCTATTGTATGCCTTCGCTTTATTTGTATTCGCTTGGGCGATTTTCCAGTCCCATAACGGATATTTCAAAAATATCCCTGCAAACCAACTCTCTTTTTCTGGAGGCCAATTGCCCCACTCATATCCGTAAGAATAACCTAAATCAATTGACGGAAAATAACCGCTTCTGGACTTTTTTATTAATTCTTTAGATCTCTCTATTTCCAACATAGACCTCAGAAGCTCCGGATTTTCTCGAACTCCCAATTTTTTAACAAATGGCAATGATGCCTCGTCCATTTCAGCTATTTGAACCGCCTCGTCCGCATTGAAACCCATCGCATTCAACAAAATCTTTACCGCGATTTTATCATCCTTTTGAGCTGCAATAACCCCATGCTCGTATTCAAGTGCCTGAGATTGAATCCTCAAAAGCGTTTCTGCTCTAGGAAACTTCCGTTGTCTATTCAGACGCGATGCTGTTTCAAGGAAAGATTTCATATGAATAGAAAGCTCTTTTTGAATATTTAAATTTTGTTTTGCATAAACCAATTTATAATAAGCGTTTTTTACCCTGAAAACCACCTCATCCTCTTTGACTTTATAATCTTCTTTGGAAATATTTAAAGAAATTTCCGAAACTCTTTTTTCAGCTGAAATCCTGCCCCCGGTAAACAGAAGTTGTTTCAGATTAAGTCCTGCCAAGTAATCATCGTTGGATTGACCTATGAATCTCTGCTTTTGCGGTGAAACATATGAAATTCTGCTATAACTCGCGTTAATGTCCGCCATGGGAAACGCAACGACCTTGGAAATATAAAAATCTCTTTCTTTTTGCTCAATCCTATTTCTATAAGCGGCAAGTTCCGGATGGTTTTGTATCGCCAACCAGACACAATCTTCAATAGAAATTTCACCTTTTGGAATTTCAGCACAGTAAATAAAATATGTACTTGTCAATATGAATAAAAATGCCGACGTAATTTTACAAAGTTTTTTAATACCTGCCTTACACATCTGTTCTCCTATGTACTGAAATATTTTTTTCTGAAAAAGAGGGCAACATTAACCAACCCTATAAGAACGGGAACTTCAACGAGGGGGCCTATTACTGCGGCGAATGCTTGACCGGAATTTATACCAAAAACAGATATCGCTACCGCAATTGCAAGCTCAAAATTATTGCTCGCTGCGGTGAATGAAAGTGTCGCGGTTTTACAGTAACCGGCGTTTAGTTTTTTTCCCATAAAAAACGAAACAAGAAACATCACAACAAAATATATTAAAAGCGGAATTGCAATTCTAATAACATCAAACGGAATCTTTACAATATATTCACCTTTCAATGAGAACATAACTATAATCGTAAACAATAACGCTATCAGCGTTATTGGGCTTATTGTTGGGATAAACTTTGTATGATACCATTCCTTGTTTTTAATTTTTATTAACGTAAATCGTGTTATTAGCCCTGCTAAAAACGGTATACCTAAATATATAAACACACTTTTTGCTATTTGACCTATCGTCACATTAACTGCAACGCCTGTAAGACCAAACCAAGTCGGTAAAATTGTTATAAAAATCCAAGCATAAACAGAAAAAAATAAAACCTGAAATATAGAATTGAAAGCAACAAGACCGGCTCCGTACTCAGTATCGCCACAAGCCAATTCATTCCAGACAATAACCATCGCTATACAACGCGCAAGACCTATCATTATAAGTCCGACCATATAGTCGGGATAGTTTCTCAAAAAAACTATAGCTAAAATAAACATCAAAATAGGACCGATAACCCAATTTTGAATTAAAGAAAGCCCTAAAACCTTTACATTACGGAAAACATCTTTTAATTCTTCATATTTCACTTTTGCTAATGGCGGATACATCATCAATATAAGCCCGATTGCAATCGGTATATTTGTCGTTTCAACTTGAAATTTATTCCAGAAATTAACAATCGGCGGATAAAAATATCCTGCAAATACTCCTATTGCCATAGCAAGAAATATCCACAGCGTTAAAAATCTATCCAAAAACGATAATTTTTTCATTTCATTTCCTGAAAAACAAATATATTCCGGCAACAATTACAAGCACTCCGCAAATTTTTTTAATAAATACTGTGCCTTCTGATCTTTCATTCCAGTTTAAATAATCCTGCACTACCCTTGAAAATGTCCCTGCTAAAACTATTACAGAACAATGGCCAATCGCATAAACCAAAACAAGAGATGCCGCTAAAGTAAAATGATTTGCTGACAATTTAAACGCGATACTCAATATCGGAGCCATAAAAGCAAACGTACACGGTCCAAGTGCTATTCCAAAAACAAGCCCCAAAATGAATGCAGCATATAAACCTTTATCTTTATAATTAGGTTGCTTTGCTTCGGTTAGAAACTTCAGCTGAATTACTCCTAAAAGGTGAAGTCCAAAAACAACAAGAACACCGGCAACTATCAGATTGCCGAAAAAACCGGTATCACCAATTATTATTCCCAAATAAGAGGTTAATAACCCAACAACTGCAATAGTAATCAAGATACCCGTTGCAAAAAATGTGGAAAGAAGAAAAGCTTTCTTTGTGGTTAGTTTGTCTTGTTCATTTATAAAACCCACAATCAAAGGAATGCTCGCTAAATGGCACGGACTCAAAATAATACTTAACATACCCCAAATTAATGCAGCAATTATTGCTACTGTATTACCCGAATCCGTTAATTTGTAAAGCCAATTAAAAATATCTAATAACATCTATTTTCTCCATTACAAAATACGAATGGACTCAAGTTAAAAGTTAAAAGTTATAATAAATTCAGTTAAAAATTTTAAGGTTAAAAGCTAAAATTGGATCTTTATTTATATTTAAACTTTTAATTTATACTTGCTCTTATTTTATTCCCTGACTTTTCAGTACTTCAACAATCTCTTCTTTTGGGAAAAAACCCACATGCCTGAAAAACTCTTTTCCGTTTTTATCTAAAAATATTTGTGTCGGAATACCCTGTATCCCGTATTGTTCTCCATAAGGTCTTCCTGCTTCTGTCCATACATCATAAAATACAATTTTTACGCCTTTGTCTCCATATTCTTTTTCAATTTCTTCTATAATAGGCTGCATCATCTTGCAGGGAATACATCTTACAGAACCAAGTTCTATAAAAGTTACTATAGGTCTCACAGCTTCCTGAGGGATAACTTTTTCTATTTTCTTAGCGTTTTGCTTCGGTTCTTCAAAAGATTTTACTTCTGTTTTTTTTGTTTCTCCAATGGTATTATTCTTTTGCCCACAACCTAAAAATAAAACTATAGCAATAGTTAATGTAAAAAGTGTTTTCATAATAATGGTACCTCCAAAAAATATAAGCAGAGCTATTGCTCTACCACTACATTAATTTATAGGTTTCAACGCGCTGACTCTGATGCTTTTAACGCCATCAAACTCATCCGTTATGTGCTCTGTTCCAAAAGATGTCTCTTCCAAGACCTTAACTTCGGAAAATCCCGCATTTTTCATATAATTTAAATATTTTTCTTTTAATTCCGCTCCAGAAATACAGGCGACATATGCTTCAGCTGAATCCTTCACTGTTTTTGGTAACTCCTTACTAAGAACAATATCTGACACCATTACTCTGCCGCCCGGTTTAAGAACCCGAAACGCACCTTTAAAAACACTTTCTTTATCGGGCGAAAGATTTATAACGCAATTGGAAATAATTACATCAACAGAATCATCTTCAACTGGCAAATTTTCAATTTCCCCAAGTCTAAACTCTACATTTTTATAACCACTTTTTTTCGCGTTTTCCGTTGCCTTTTGAATCATTTCAGGTGTCATATCCACACCTATGACTTTTCCGCTTTTTCCGACACGATTAGCCGCAAGAAAGCAGTCAAAACCTGCACCTGAACCGAGATCAAGAACGGTTTCTCCCTTTTTTAATGATGCTAAAGCCAACGGATTCCCGCATCCAAGCCCGAGATTAGAACCTTCGGGGATACTGGACAGGTCTTTATCTGTATATCCGAGATTTTTGCTTATATCTGTTGCAGAAACACTTCCACAACATGAACTTGCCGGACCGCAACAACACGAACTATTTTCTTTTGCAACTTTTGCATATCCTTCCCTGACTTTCTGCTTAATTTCTTTTTTTTTCATATTCTCTCCTTAAAATTTTTTAATCCAATCTTCAATTCTTGCTTTTATCTGATCTCTGACTTCTCTTGTTTTTATCTTTTTTTCGTCATCTGTACCTGTAAGTCCGGATGGGTCAGGAAATGACCAGTGTAACTGCTCTGTCTTTCCAGGAAAGAAAGGACAACCTGACTCATCACAGACAGTTATCACATAGTCAAAAACATCGCCTCTATCAACGAACTCTTTGATGCCTTTTGTTTTGTTTCCAGAAATATCAATTCCGATTTCTTTCATAACTTCTACAACAATAGGATCAAGTTGCCCCGGTGTAATACCTGCGCTCTTGGCTTCAAATTTATCCCCTGCAAGTTTATTCAGAAACGCCTCTGCCATCTGGCTTCTGGCACTATTATGAACACAGACAAACAAAACTTTTATTCTTTTATCCATTTCCCTACCTCCTTTTTAATAGGGACAGACTAGACTCAAGTTGTT
>MGVS01000105.1 GCA_001800605.1 Elusimicrobia bacterium RIFOXYD2_FULL_34_15 | reverse complement strand
ATTTACCGTTTTTAATTGCACATACACTCGAGCCTGCTCCCAAATGAAAAGAAATCATATTAACATTTTTTTTCTTTAAAATATGCGCTACTGTTTCAGCTGCATATTTATGGAATATTCCGTGAAAACCATATTTTCTAATTTTATAGTCCTGGTATAATCTTTCGGGTAAAGCATATCTAAAAGCAAATTCGGGTATTGTCTGGTGGAATGAGGTATCGAAAACTCCGACACTTTTTTTATTCGGAAGAAATGCTTCAATTGCTTCAATTCCTTTTAAATTATAAGGGTTATGAAGCGGTGCAATTTCAAAATCTTTATATATTTCATTTTTTACATTTTCATCAATAAATATAGAAGATGTAAATGTTCCTCCGCCGTGCACAATTCTGTGTCCTATTGCTGAAATTTCATTTTTAGATTTTAAACATCCATGCATAGGACTGGTTATTGTTGAAAAAATTAAATCCAAACCTTTTTCATAATCAGATACAGGCTGAACGAATCTATCAGTTTTATTGTTTGCTGTATGCACTAATATTGACTGTTCAAAACCGATATGGTCTAAAACACCTTTGCATAATTCTTTTTCAGAAGGCATGTCAAATATTTCATACTCAATTGAATAGATTCTGCAGTTTAAAACCAATATTTTCATAGTTTTCTACCTCTTACCCGTTACTCATTACCCATTACTATTTCTTCATTAACTCCTGTATATGGATTTTAATGTCTTTAACTGCTTTTGGGTGGTTCATAACAAGTATATCGCTTCCGGCCTGCAAATATGCTGAAGCGGTAGCTTTTTCCCAGAGAAATCCCCTGTCTTTTATAGAACCCCATTCGGGTTTTTCTGTTTCATCTGCTTTACATTCTTTAATTTTCCAGGTTTCCTGTCCGACAAAAGTAACTATCGGTTGTGACATCATTTTATCGCTTGCTAAAGCAGCCAATCTTGTTCTTTCAATTATTGTGTAGCAATACTCAAACCCGTAACCGATGCCTCCGGTAGTAGGATGTATTACTATTCTATCAGAACCGAATCCTAAATCACTTATTAAAATATTTAATTGTTTTTCAAGATTTATGTCAATAGGTGTTTCCGCGATAAGTGAATGCCCGCCCGCTTGTGCTGCTGCCGTAAAGGTTTTATAATTTTCCTTTACCGCCATACCAATAAGACAATTTTCACCTTTTGCTGTCTGAGCAACATCCATTATAATTGATGAATTTTTTTCGTTATTGCCGCAGCCGATTATCATTAAAGGCAACGAAGATGCCGATAAGACATCTTTTATGGTTTTTGACGCATCAGCAGCAGATGCATTTATAGTATCCGGGTCAGTACTTGCAAGTCGTAAACAAATTAAATCCGCGCCGAAATCTTCACATTTCTTCGCCCATTGCATAGGGTTATTTAAGACATCTTTATATTCGTTTTTTAGAACGTCCGGCCATTCGGTAGGTTCTGTATCCCATACTTCCACTGCAATTAAAGGCGGATTAGGAACTATACCTTCAAAATGCAGGAAAGGAAGCGTATTTATACCGCCAAATTTTACTTTTTTAGAACGGGTGCCCCCTTCGTCCTTAGTTGCGCCGATTGTTAATTCGTAAATTTTACCTTGCCATTTTTCTAATGCTTGTTCCATCTATGCCTCCAAAATATTTTTTACTGTAGGAAATAAATTTAAATCTGTATGAGGTAGAAATAACGATGCAGTATAATTATTCATAAATTCCGGTTCTGTGCTCAAATCAATATATGTCATCATTCTGGCAACCTGTTTTGCTTCCTCCAACTTTCGTTCCGAACCCAGGCATTCTTTTGCACCAGTTATTGATGCATTACCAACAAACTCATATTTATCTTTTGGTAAGTCCGGAAGCAGGCCTAAAATAATTGCTTTTTCTATATCAAGTGCGTTTCCCAGCCCGCCCGCAATTTTAACCTGTTCAATCTGCAAAAATTCAAAATCCAGTTTTTTTAATAAGACTTCGCATCCGGAAAAAACAGCACCTTTGGAATTTATAACATTCTTAATATCCTGCGAAGTCATTGATATTTTCTCTGTGATAAAAAATTCTAATCCAAATTCTCCTTTCTTGATATGTTTTGATGAACCGTCAACAAATTCGCCTGATTTATCAATAATTCCTTTTATAAAAAGCTCAGAAATTACTGAAATTATACCCGCACCGCAGATACCGATTGCTTTATGCTGTCCTATTGTTTTATAAGAAATATTATCATTTTCAAATTTAAAAGATTCAATTGCACCTGACTGAGCTCGCATTCCCCATTTTATACCGCCGCCTTCAAAACATGGTCCTGCAGAAGTAGAACAGCAGACTAAAAACTCTTTATTACCGAAAACTACTTCCCCGTTAGTACCCAAATCAATAAACAGCGTAGGTTTATCGGTATGGTTGATATTACAGGCGATAACTCCGGCAACAATATCGCCTCCGACATAGGCGGAAACTGACGGTATCGCTTTAACAATTGCAGTATCGTTAATATTTAAACCGAGTTTATTTGCGGTTTGAGAAGGCAGAAAATCCATCTTTGGTGTATAGGGAATTTTCCTTATATAAGACGGATTTATGCCTAAAAATGTATGAGTCATTGTTGTATTTGCCGCAATCATTCCTGATTTAATATTTTTCGCATGGATTTTAGTTTCTTTGGCACAACTTTCTATAAGTTCGTTAATTCCTTTAATAAGCAAACTATGCAATTGTTTATTACCGGATTCTTTTTCAGCAAAAATCATTCTGGTTATAACATCTTCCCCAAACGATATTTGAGGATTATACATTGCTTTTGCACACAAAATGTCATTACCGGAGTTTAATAGATAAACAACAAGAGTCGTGGTACCTATATCAATAGCAATTCCCAAATCTTCACTTATTGATACATCAGTTTTAGCTAATTTTATATTTAAAGGGTCAAAGATCTTTTTTCCTCTGATTAAAATCTCTGCCAGGCCTATCCTTGATTCTTCAGGAACAAAAACTTCAACATCCGTTTCGCAGAATGTTTTACATGCAAGGATATAATTATTTTTTATATCATCTGCAGAAAGATGCAAAACACTTCTATTTACTTCACCGCTGATTATTTTTAACTTGCATTTTCCGCAAATTCCCTTGCCGCCGCAGGAATTATAAATACCGACATCAGCTTTTAATGCAGCAGTTAATAAATCTGTATCTTTATCAACTGTAATTTCTTTATTTTCAGGTAAAAATTTTATTTTAAATGACACTTATTCTCCTTGAATAATTTGTCATTCTGAGTGACCGAAGGGAGCGAACCTGCCTGCCGGCAAGCAGGGAATCTTTTTTTACTACGAGATGTTTCCCGCCACTTCCGCCACTGAAACTTTGGCGGACAAGAAATCGTAGGTGGGCAGGCGCTAACGCTCAACATGACAGCTAAATGTAAATTCTTCACTTCCATACTGTTTTTAAGTACTTTGGGATACCGGCCGCTTCTTTTGGACCTACAAGCACTTCCCAACCGGTTAATTCTTCTAATTTTCCGCTCATAACGGAAACATAACCAGGAATAATTATTTTTTTATGTTTAACTTTGCTTGCGATGTCAGTTTTTTTCATCCAGCTATCTATAATTTCAGCGTTGAATTTGTCAGCAGCCCATGCGGTTAAAACTGACATACCTTCTGCATCGCACACTAAAAGCCAGACCGGAATTTTGGAATTTTCTACTTCAGGTGACACTGTAAAAAAAGTTAAAGAAAAATTGGTTGTAACCATAAAAGGTGAATTTTCGTTTGGTGTGCCGATAGAATAAAGTTTTGGTTCCATCATAATTGGTTTTTGCGGGTCAGTATAAATATTCAAGCGTAGAGTGACAAGAGGAAGAAGTTCTTCTGGCTTGTCCATACTAGTTACCAGAATGTTGGCGTATTTTGTAATATAAGCGGAGGCATCTTCAACACTTTCCGCAAATCCGATTGTAGGAAAACCAAGTGCTCTGAAATTCTTTTTAAGAGCAAGCCGTCTTATTTTTGTAAAATCCTGTATACATTTTGAGACTTCTCTTGCACCGCTGTCAAGAACAATATCTTTTACCCCTCTGGCTGTTATTTTCTGGGACAAATCCGAAAGTTCTTCAACATCTTTTCCGCAAATGCATAAAGGAACAGTATGTTTTTTGGCAATATCCGACATCTGTTCATAATTTTTGCTATTTGCTGAGTAAATCAACGGTCTTTTATTCGAAATATTTTTAAGTGCTTCATCTATTGCCTGCGGATTATCGCTTAAAAGGATTAATGGTAATTCTGTTTTATCGGATAGTTCTTTGGATACAGAAGCAAATTTATTAACATTATTGGAATCGTTTTTTAAGGCAATTAAATCAACTCCAACCATCATACCAACCCTATCAAAATTAAGTTTTTTTATTTTTTCAATTTTATCCTGAATATTTGTTTCATTATCAGAAATTGAAACAGCAATAGCCGTAGGGTGATAAAAAGTTTTATCATGGCGGAACATAACGGTTTCCCCGCCAACATCAATTTTTTTTGTACCAGAACCTATTGTAATAGTCGCCATTGGAGGTAGAGATGCAGAATCAAGAATTTGCTTGGCAGCTTCGGTTATATCCGGACATTTGTCTAATGACGTTTTCTTTGCAGCCAAAGCCATAGCAAATGCAAGACATGTTGCACATCCGCATTTTTTACAGTTAGTTTTCGGTAAATGTTTGTAAATATCTAAACCTGATAAAGCCATAAAACCCCTCTCCGCCCCGTCATACCGGGGCGAGACCTCGCCCATTTTCACAGGGCGGGCTACCTATTTATATTCTAAATATATGTTCACAATTTTCTTTTTTCTTTGAGGTCATGCTGAGCACATTCGACAAGCTCAGTATAAACTACGAGAAGCATCTCGGTTTTAATTACCCGTTACTCATTACCCGTTACTGCTTTACATCAGAGGATCCATTGTTAGTGCCGGATGATTAACTTTTTGTAAAAATTCTAAAAGCTTTTCGGTATCTGTTGCTATAGTTTCATCGGCAATTTTATCAAGAAAATCAGGGATTCCTTCTTCCTGAGCCCGAGTCTTTATTTTATCAGCAAGCGCTTCCTTTAATTCTTTAGGCATCCAAACTATTCTCTTTAAACCACCGTCTGCTGCAATAAATTTCTTTGAAGTAATATAAAGACGGCCAAAACCCATAAAACCCGGTGTCTGATTCCCACCCCCAACTGAACCCGCAAGTGTAGAAAATGTCATTCCTAACGGTGTCATACCGGAATATTCACGGTTTACAACCATAAAACCGTTAGCTTCGGGGACTATTGCACCTATGCATTCAAAGCAACCGCATGAAGTTTCAGGATATGTCATAATTGAATAGCCATGGAACCTCTCAAGAGCACTGTTTGATTTTGATTTTACCCAGTTGTTTATTCCTTCCCATTCACCCCGTTTTTCATCCATAACGGTACCTTTTAGTACCGGTTGGTTTGGCCCTGTCGGATTTACTTCATAAGATGCTTTGCAATCCAGCCAGTTATATGCACCGCATAAACCAAGCCGTTCAGGTTTTACTATACAAAGATGGTTAGGAGCAAAGGATTGGCATAATGTGCATGAATAAAATGTGTCTACAGATTCGTCAGTCATTGCACCGATTCTTTCATCGCGGAATTTAAACGTTTCGCGCGACGTCGGCAGTAATTTATCCACTTCTTCCTGTTTTGTATATATATGTATCTGCGCTTTATCAATTATTGCGCCAAATATTTCGTGAATTCTGGCGTGTAAGATTACTCCCAAATGTTTTATTTTAAATCCTTTTGTTTTTGCTTCTTTAGAAATTCTAACCCATATCATATCGCGTTGTCCCATATGGAATATTCCTTTTGCTTCATTCAAAAAAGTATGTACCTGTCTTTCAACGATTGATTCAAATTCTTTTTGCATCTTTCGTCCTGCAACTTCAATATAAATACCTATAGGTAACGCAGAGCCTTCTTTAGCATCGTCAATTTCGGGACCGACTACCTCAATTTTACCGTCGGTTATCTCATCCGCGCTTTTAGTTGTAACATATTCAAAAGCGGTTGTATATTTGCCGCCGAATTCAACGTATGTCTGTTCTCTTCTGACTCGTTCTCCTTCAAATGCCGCAGAATAAGGAACCGGAATCGGAATTTCAGAGACTTTTACTTTCACACCCCTGGTTTCTATACAAACAGGAACGATTTTTTTATAATCAAGTTCTTTAACTAAGTGTTCGTAAGTGCATATTCCGGTCGGACGGATTTCAGGAATATCGGTATCGGCAATAATAGGGAAGCCCATATCAATAGCGCCTGCACCTGTTGCGTATTTTACATCATCTATAAAACCTAATGTAAGCCCAAATGCAAAAACCCTGTCTTTACAATATTTCAGGCATTTTAAAGCTTCGCCTTTTCTGTGTCCGCCAAACGTCAATGCACCTCTTATTGCCCAGTGTAATGGATAAATACCGGTGATTGTATCTCTTCCGTAAGGAACTATATAGTTATCCCAGCCCATTTCTACATTTTCTTCTTTTAACTGGTCAATTATTGAACGTCCGTTTGTCTGGGAACCTACAAATGTAAGTATCTGCCTTTTTTGGAATTCCCTTACTATGTCAACCGCTATTTTATTATCGGGAGCGGCACCTAGAATGGCGGCAAAACCCGGCATTCTACCGTCAACTAATTGTATCCCAAGTTGTCTTAAAATGGTATCCGAAAAAAATCCTATACAATCGGCTTGGGGTTCCTGTTTATAAAGATATCTTAATCCGACAATAATTTCTTCGGCAAGTAGCGTTGCAATCCCGGAATCCAAAGTGTCTCCTAAATATGGAAGCCAAATAGATTCAGTTGGCGCGTCATGTAATAGTGATTTTGCTTCCTGTAATACGGGTTTTATATCGCCAAGCGTTTTAACTTCTGCACCTAAAAGCGCATACGCCATCGGAAAGAAAAAAGCTGTATCCGGAAATTCTATTTTCTGAGATTCGCTTTTTTCTGAAATAGCTTTGTTAAGAAAATCTTCGGCTTCTTTTACAATTTTTATGGATCCTCGGTTTACCGCAGCAGCAACAATCTTTGACATTTTTTCCTCCGATATAAATTATTTATTTATCAAAATTTCTTCGTATTCGGGTTCTGTAAAACTTTTCTTATTTCCGCTAATTAAAAGTAATATTTTTGCAAAATTAAAATTGTTATCTAGCAGAATATTTTTAATTGATGAAACATCAACTTTTTTTTCTATAAGTGACCCGTAGACACCGGATTGGTTAATATCATTTACCAATACGAATCCTACAATTTTATTGTCTTTTAATACAATTTTTTTGTAAATATTTTTATTTAAATTTTTTCTTATTAAAACCTCAAAACCCTCGCCTTTAGGTTTGGTAATACCGTAAGATATTGTCGGCAAATCAAAAAACTCAACTGAGTTCATTCCGATAGAACCATTGTATTTAATATTTTTACCGACCATATTTAATCCTGCTACTTTACCTTGAGCTATGGCATTGGGCCAGAGCGCGTTTATTGTAGATTCTCCTGTAATCAGGTCGCTTGATTGTGCGATATCGCCTGCTGAATAAATATCTATTGAAGTTGTCTGTAAATATTCATTTACAACAATTCCCCAATCTGTTTTTATATTTGTATTTTTTACTAATTCGATATTGGGTTGGACACCTTTGCCTATTACAATGGTTTCGCAGTCAATTTTGTTGCCGTTTTCAAGAATTACACCTTTTACTTCTTTATTACCGGTAATTTCTTTTGCGGCCAGTTCGGTTAAAATATTTATTCCCTGTTCCTGCATTCTATTTTGTATAAAAGATGCGCCTTCTTCATCCATCATTTGTGATAAAACATGTTTCGATTTGACTACAACGGTTACTTTTACACCTCTTTTGTGCAAAGCATAAGCTGCTCGAAGTCCTATAAGCCCGCCGCCAAGCATAACCGCAGATTTTGTCTTGTTAAGCCTTGTTTCTATTTTCTTTGCGTCATCAATATTTCTTAATCCAAAAACACCTTCTTTTTCAATTCCGGGAATACTTTCCATCTTTGATCGCGAACCGGTTGCTATTAAAAGTTTATCGAAAGTCAATTCTGTCCCATCAGAAAGCTTAACTTTTTTATCAGGTAAAACTGACACCACTTTTTTACCTAAAATCGCTTCGACATTGTTGTTTTTAAAAAAATTGTCGTTTCTATATTTAAGTTTATCTTCTGTCACTATTCCTGCTAAATAATAAGAAAGGACGCATCTTGAATAAATAGCATAATTTTCGTCTGATATTACGGTAATTTTGCCATTCTTATCAACCGAACGGATTGCTTCTATCGCGGAAATACCGGCAGCGCTTGCACCTATTATTATATAGTTCATAGATCACCCCGCTGGACTTCCTTAAATAACAGTGCTTTTGTCGGGCAGGATATAACGCACATAGGTCCTTTAACATTATCTTTACATAAATCGCATTTGATCGCGAGTTTTTTGCTTCTTGAAATTGTACCAAAAGGGCACGCCATTATACACATCCAGCACCCGACACATTTTTCTTCGTCATGCTGAGTAGAACCGTCTTTTTCTTTGTACATAGCGCCTGACATGCATGCGTTGACGCAAGGAGCTTCAATGCAATGATGACACGCATCGGAAATAACTAGCTTGCTGACTGATTGAACTTTCCTTCTCTGTATAGAAATAGGATCTTCTTTTATGGCAAGAAAAAGTGTTTTGCCTTTTGAATGTTCAACAGCACATGCAATTTCACAACTTCTGCACCCAAGGCACTTTGAAACCTCACAATAGACCTTTTTCATTTTTATTCTCCGTACATTACAGGTTTAAGTTTAAGAGCTTTTCGTTTTGCATCTAAATGCTTAACTATTAAATCTGCGGCTTTTATCGGGTCCGGTTCGAATCCAAATTTTGCTCCAACCACATTTTCCATTTTATCAGTGATAAAATCTGTTATCTCTTTACCGCCTAATATAGGAAATGGAATTCCCAAAACGGTATAAATCCCGGAAGCAACAGCATAGAAACCGATACTTACGGCTTTCTCTGACATCCATTCAGGTGCGGCTGCTGCAACAGGTAAATCCGAAATATCTTCACCCAAACCACCTTCCGATAAAACATTACAAAGTACCATCAAAATTCTGGAAATATCAACACACGCACCCATATGCAAAACAGGCGGGCATCCGACTGCTTCGCATATTTCCTGCAGGCCTTTTCCGGCATATTTTTTAGCCGCTTCTGGAATTAAAAGCCCAGCTTTAGCGGAAGCAAGCGCCGAACAGCCGGTAGTCACAACTAAAACATCTTTCTTGAGTAATGCTTTTGTAAGTTCAAGATGCGCCCAGTCATGTTTAATTTTTGGGTTATTACACCCGACAATACCTACCGCACCGCGTAAACGGCCTGAAATAACCGCATCGTTAAGCGGTCTGTATGTTGCCCTGTATTTTCCGCCAAGCATATGATATACATATTCTGCGGTAAAACCGGCAACCAGCTCCATCTTATCTTTTGGAATATTGACAAGTTCTTTTTTTCTTTTTGGGTAATTTTCTACAGCCATTCTTACTATTTTTTTTGCAATCGGTAATGCCTCTTCTTCTGAGAATTCAACATGTTCAACATTGGGGAATTTTGCTTTTGGTGATGTTGAAACTACTTTAGTGTGATAACAACCAGCAAGTTTTGAAAGTGCCGGCATAACGCACTGAACATCTACAAGCATTAAATCAACTGCGCCAGTTATAACTGCAAGCTCCTGCTGTAAAAAATTGCCTGCAATCGGGATTCCGTGTCTCATTAAAATTTCGTTTGCGGTACAACAAATACCGGCAAGATTTATTCCCTTAGCTCCTTTTTGTTTTGCAAGTTCCAGTAGTTCCTTATCCTGTGATGCGGTAACCATTATATCTGAAAGTGTCGGCTCGTGGCCGTGTACGACAATATTAACTTCATCTGCTTTTAAAACACCTAAATTGGACACAGCCCTTATTGGTTTTGGCATGCCAAAAAGTACATCCTGTAAATCTGTTGCAATCATGCTTCCACCCCACCCGTCGCCAAGTGCGGCGCGGATACCCTGCTGTAATATGTTTACATAGTCATTATCAACGCCGATATTTGTTCTGTGCATAATTTCTACTATTTCTCGGTCTATACCACGGGGTGTAAATTTAAATTTTTTCCATATCTCTTGTCTCTTTTTTGGTGCTCTGTGCGTAAATTGAAGTTCGCCGTGCTGTTGTCCGAATTCTGCAAAACATTTCTCAGCAACATCATGTGCTATTTCTTCTATTTTTCTTTTATCTGTTTTTACATTCATTTCTTTTGCTAAATTTAGAAGCTTTTCTTCTCCTTTGATTTCATATCCTTTTGTTTTTCCTTCTGATGCTATAAGCAAGGTATGTGCGACATCCCTGCCGTGGTCTGAATGTGCAGCTGCACCGGCAGCTACCATTCTTACAAGGTTTCTTGCAGCAATTGTATTTGCAGTCGCACCGCAAATACCGGTTGTCGGACCATCACCAAATGGATCTATTCTGCAGGGTCCCATTACGCAATTTTTACAACAGACGCCAAGTTGTCCAAAACCGCATTCCGGTTCCATTTCTTCATACCTGTCAAATACGGTCTCTATTTCACCTTTACATGCAAGATTCATAATCTCATTAGTTGCGGGATCAACGCTTTTTTCTTTATCGCTCATTGTATTCCTCCAAGTTTTAATTTGATTTTTTCGATTTGATTTATAATTGAGATATTGTTTTCTGAAATTATTCCTTTAAAATTTCTAAAAAAATTATCATAGCAAATAAAACCTAAAATTTCAACATCTTTTAAATTTTCAATAATATAATTTTCATCATCTGTATTCGTAACTTTATTGCCTATAGCAAAAACTTTTTTTATTTTTAAATCTTTGCAAAGTATCTGAATTCGTCTTGCAGTTTCTATAGATTTAATATCCGGTTCTACGATAATTAATATTGCATCAACACTAGCTGCGGTTCCCCTGGATAAATTTTCAATACCGGCAGGCATATCCATAATAAGAACCTCATCACGTTGCAATAGTAGATGCCCTACCAGTGTTTTTACAAGAGCGTTCTCTGGGCAGAAACACCCGCTTCCGCCTTTTTTCATTACACCCATATTTATAAGGCGGATATTATTGAATTCAGGACAGAATTTCTCGGGGATATCTTCAACTTTCGGGTTCATCTTAAAAAAACCGTTTTTATATTCTGTCCTTTCACTAATTAAATCTTTCATTTCGGAAATCGGAACAATTTTTCCGGGTTCGGGAAATCCGATTGATGCGGCAAGATTGGAGTCAGGGTCGGCATCAACTGCAATAACTTTTTTTTCTTTTGAAAAAAGAATAGATAAAACAGCGGCAATAGAAGTTTTGCCTACCCCACCTTTACCTGTAATCGCGATTTTATTCATGAAATTTTAAATGTAGAATTACTTTTTCAATTTCTAACGAGAAATATAACGCAGGAATTAAAGCTTTACATTATCTGTTAGGAAGGTTAAAATTTTTAGCATCCAGTTGGTGTACAAAAATTTTAAGCGGGTGACCCGTACGGGCGTATCCAGCTTGGAAGGATAGTGTTCTACCCTTGAACTACACCCGCGTAGAAACCAATTAAAATTTAAAATTAAAAAGTATGAAAATAGAGCAAATAGATCGCAATTGAAATATTAATATGTTACTTTTCCGCCACTAAACCGTTGGCGGACCCACCAATGATTCAGTGGTGGGCTATTGTTCAATTGCTCTGTCAAAATTCAAAAATAAATTTATTTTAAAATCGTGAAAATTGAAAATAGAGCAAATAGATCGCAATTGAACTCCTTATCTATTGTTCTAATTTCTATTGTTCAATTGCTCTGTTTTTTCGCCTAGGGCGAAAAAACGGAGGGGGAGAGATTTGAACTCTCGATACGGTTTTAAAGCCATATAGCGGTTTAGCAAACCGCCGCACTAGGCCACTATGCGACCCCTCCACTAAAGACAGTAACGAGTAACGGGTAATGAGTAATGAGTAACTAGTTACACTATTACAAAATCTAACTATTTTTATTTTACTAAAATTGTATAAAAAATCAAGAAAATTGTTTTATTTGTTTTTCCCCCGCAAAATAATTATGAATGAAAGATAAGTTTTGTAGGTAAGTTATATGTCTTTTATACCTTGAAGTCCTGTTTTTCGATATTTTTTATATTTATTTCGGAATGTTTTCTTGCAGTGTCAGCGGCAGATTTATTTTTATTAATGCACAATGTGCTAAATTTGCACTCGTTAAAACAAAAATCTTTATTGCTTCCGGTCCTTTCTTTTATGCACTTTGCATTATCTTCCACAGCAAGATTTAGCATCTCAGCGTATTTAACGTCAATTTCTGTGAAAACAATGCTTATATTGTACTGGCCAATATCTTTTTCAAGACGGGTTACTTTTCCTTTCGCTTCAAACGGTTTAATCCCATGAAGGCGTATATAAAATGAATATATGAAATGCTTAGGGAGCGGATCGTTTATAAACATTTCTACACCGCCTGCGGAAATATTGATTATTGTTCCTGTGATTGTCTGCTGATAAAAGGGCGGAGAAAAGACTATATCAACTGGTTCGGCAATACTTTCATGTACTTTAAATCTTTTGTGTTTTCGTCTTTCATCCATAAATCCAACCTCAGTACTCAGGATATTCTTTACTAAAGCATCAACGGACGGGCAGTATACATTACACAGTTAAACGTCTAAAAATTACTTTACTATTTTACTATTTTATATTTTGAAAATCAAGGAGTATTGGTAGATATGTCAAGCCAAAATAGAAATGTCTGGTTTTTAACAAAGTAGAAGTGTCTTGTTTTTGACTTTTGTTATTCATTAGTTTTTAATAGTTAAGGTTTTGAATTTGAGTCCGCAAAATTATTCGAACCGCGAAGATTGAACTTTCGCCATGGATGATCCGGTGGAGGTATCCACTTCTTCCTGGGTATTGCAATCGGCAAATCCGATAATTTCATCTCTTTAAATTTCATTGGTCTTGTAAGTATTTCCTTGTACTTTAAACTTTTATCTTTGTAATATAATTTAAGTGAACCGTTAACGCTCTCTTCTACCATCACATTTTTTGTTTTGATGTTATCAACCACCTGATAAAGCTTTTTATTATGTGCTACCGTAAAATCATTCCTTAAACTTCTCTGGTTCTTTATGCATAATATTCTGCTAAGCTTTGTCCCTTGAGGCAGTTTCATATGCATATTACCTTTTCCCTTTGCCAATACATTGAATTTCCTGTTGAATATCGGAAGATATTCAGCAAGAAATTGATTTGCTTCTTCCTGTGTCTTTATTCCCCTTAATCTCATCTCTTTGATTAAACGGTCTTGTAGCGTGTTAAACAACCGTTCTACTCTGCCTTTGGCTTGCGGGGAATTTGCATGTATGACATTTACTCCTAACTCCTTTAACGCTCGCTCAAATTGGCTCAACGGCTCATCCCAGTTAAGTTCTTCTTCTATTGTTGCTTTTCCTGTTGATTTGTAAGTACTATGCTTATCCAAATAGACACTCTGTGGCAATCCATATTTCCGTATATATC
>MGVS01000104.1 GCA_001800605.1 Elusimicrobia bacterium RIFOXYD2_FULL_34_15 | reverse complement strand
TTATTGAATTTGTCTTTGAATTATCAGAAAGGGCTTATTCAGATAAAAGATATTTCAAAGAAAGAAGATATTCCGATTAAATATCTTGAACAGATTGTTCTTATATTAAAAGGAGCAGGTTACATTAGAAGCAGAAGAGGTCCATCGGGCGGGATTCAGTTAGCAAAAGCACCGGAAAAGATAAGGTTGGGTGAAATAATTCGTTTAATGGATGGAACCACCGCTCCTATTACTTGCGTAAGCAAAACAGAAAAATCAAACTGTAATGATATTCATCGATGTCCATTCAGAGATGTATTTGTTGAAATTAGAGAGTCCATAAATAATATTGTTGATAATACGACTTTTGCAGACATGGTAGAAAAAATTCGTAGAATGTCTACAAAATCTCCGGATTATTCAATCTAACGATTGATGATTACACAGATTAGAAAGCAGATTACACAGATTAAAGAGGCAGATGTTACAAATTCAATTAAAAAGTTTAGATTCTAATCTGTGTAATCGGTGTTAAAAATCTGTGTAATTGATTTCAAAGGAGGGATTAAAATGGCAAAGAATGAAAAGAGTTTAAAAGTTGAGACGTTGGCATTGCATGGCGGGCAGGAAGCGGACAAAACGACAGGGGCAAGAGCGGTACCGATATATCAGACGACTTCGTATCAGTTTGAAGATACCGAACATGCTTCCGATCTTTTTGCGTTAAAAAAGTTTGGAAACATTTACACAAGGTTAATGAATCCAACAACAGATGTTTTTGAAAAAAGGATGGCATTATTAGATGGCGGGGTTGGCGCATTGGCTGTTGCAAGCGGACAGTCGGCAATTACGCTTTCAATTCTCAATATTGCAAAAGCAGGTGATGAGATAGTTTCGGCCGATAACCTTTATGGCGGAACATATAATCTGTTTCACTATACTTTTCCTAAATTGGGAATTAATGTAAAATTTGTTAAGTCAACTGACTTATCGGCATTTGAAAAAGCGATTACTCTAAAGACAAAAGCATTATATGCGGAATCTATTGGTAATCCTAAATTAGATGTTGCTGATTTAGAGGGTATTTCAAAAATTGCTCATAAGCATGGAATACCTTTCATATTGGACAATACAGTGTCGCCATATTTACTTAAGCCTATAGATTTTGGAGTTGATATAGTTGTCTATTCTGCAACTAAATTTATCGGCGGACATGGAACTTCACTCGGTGGTGTAATAGTTGATTCCGGAAAATTTGACTGGACTAACGGCAAATTTCCATTAATTGCTGAACCGGATCCAAGTTATCACGGTATTAATTTTGTTGAGGCGCTGAAACCACTTGGTAATATTGCATATATTATTAAAGCAAGGGTAGTTCTTCTTCGCGATCTGGGTCCTGCATTATCACCGTTCAATTCGTTTTTGTTTTTACAGGGGTTAGAGACTCTTCATCTTAGAATGGCTAGACATTCATGGAATGCATTAACCGTTGCAAAATATTTAGAGGGCCATCCAAAAGTTTCATGGGTTAATTATCCCGGATTGGATTCTAGTCCGGAAAAAGAGAGAGTGAAAAAGTATCTGCCGAACGGTTCCGGTTCTATTATCGGATTTGGTATTAAAGGCGGGTTAGAAGCAGGAAAGAAATTTATCAATTCTCTTGAGTTGATATCACATCTTGCGAATATTGGTGATGCAAAATCACTTGCTATTCATCCTGCGACTACGACACATCAACAGTTATCGGAAAAAGAACAGCTTGCAACCGGTGTAACACCTGATTTTATCAGGTTGTCTATAGGAATTGAACATGTTGATGATATAATTGCAGATATAGACCGTGCTTTGAGTAAAGCATAATCTTCTGGAGAATTAAGATGTCAAGATATAATAACGTTATTGAGGCGATAGGAAAAACACCGTTAATTAAACTAAATAATATATCAAAAGGAATAAAATCTACTATATATGTTAAACCGGAATTTCTTAATCCCGGTGGAAGTGTTAAAGATAGAATCGGTATTTCTATGATTGAAGCAGCCGAGAAAGAGGGATTATTGAAACCGGGAGGTACAATAGTAGAAGCCACCGCAGGTAATACGGGTGTAGGACTAGCTCTTGCCGCTTGCGTAAAAGGTTATAAGACAATTTTTGTTCTTCCTGATAAAATGAGTGATGATAAAATAGATTTATTGAAAGCATATGGGGCAGAAATCGTGATTACTCCAACTTCAGTTTCACCTGATTCTCCGGACAGTTATAATGGGGTTGCGGATAGAATTGCAAAAGAAATTCCAAATTCATTTAGGCCAAACCAGTTTTCTAATCCAAACAATCCGCTTGCCCACTATCTGACAACCGGACCCGAAATATGGGAAGATTCTGAGGGAAAGCTGGATGTTTTTGTCGCCGGAATGGGGACAGGCGGTACTATTTCAGGAACAGCAAAGTATTTGAAAGAAAAAAATCCCAATATAATTATTGTAGGTGCAGATCCGGAAGGTTCGATACTTTCCGGTGACAGTCCCAAGAGTTATAAAGTAGAAGGTATAGGCGAAGATTTTATTCCAAGGACATTTGACAGGCAAGTAGTTGACGAAATGGTAAGAGTTAGTGATAAGGAATCTTTTAATACTGCAAGAAGATTGGCAAGAGAGGAAGGTCTTCTTGCCGGCGGTTCGGCAGGAACAGCGGTAGCGGCTGCTTTAAAGTATGCTCAAAGATTAGAAAAACCTAAATATATCGTTGTGTTATTACCGGATACCGGAAGAAATTATTTGACAAAAATATTCTCTGATAAATGGATGCAGAAAAATGGTTTTTGGGAAGGTAAAGAAATAAAAACAATAAGAGTAAAAGAAATTTTATCTCAGAAAAAAGATTTTTTAAGTATAATTTCTATAAGTCCGAAGAATACTCTTATTGATGCAATAAAATTAATACATAAATATAGTATTTCTCAAATTCCTGTCATTTTAAATAATAAGGTAGTGGGAAGTTTAAATGAAGCGTCAATAATGAAACTGTTGCATGACGATTTGGATTTGAGAAAACAAGAGATATCTTCTGTTATGGGTAAACCAATACCGACATTGGATGAAAATGTAGATGCATCAGAGGCATATCGATTGCTTCTATCAGGAGCAACAGGTATTGTTGTAACAAAAGAAGAGATACCCATAGGCATAATTACAAGAACTGATCTGATAAATGATTTGATAACACAAAAGGAAAAACGCAATTATGAAATTTGAAACAAAGGCGATACACAAAGGGCAGGAACCGGATTCTTTAACAGGGTCTGTAACGGTTCCAATTTATCAAACATCTACATATGAACAGGAAGCCGTAGGTAAACATAAAGGATTTGAATATTCACGTACCGGTAATCCTACTAGAAAAGCATTAGAATGTGCTCTTGCTTCTCTTGAAAGTTCAAAATATGGATTGGCATTCGCTTCCGGAGTAGCTGCTACAAACGCCGTATTAAATTTAATGAAGAAGGGTGATCATGTAGTTTCCGGAGATGATATTTACGGAGGAACCTACAGACTTTTTGAAAAAGTGTTCAGACGCTGGGGGCTTAGTATTTCATATGCTGATGTAAATGATATAAATAATTTTAAAAAAGCAATCAGGAAAAATACTAAATTGATATGGATTGAAACACCGACAAACCCGCTTTTAAAAATTATTGATATAAAAAAATTATCAGAAATAGCAAAAAAGAAAAATATAATTTTAGCGGTTGATAATACTTTTGCAACTCCATACTTTCAAAGACCGATTGAGTTAGGAGCGGATATTGTTGTACATAGTACAACCAAGTACCTTTCGGGACATAGTGATATAATTGGCGGTGCTGTTATTACGTCTAATGAAAAAATATATAACGATTTAAAATTTTATCAGAATGCTGCAGGTGCGGTACCAAGTCCGTTTGATAGTTGGTTAGTTTTAAGAGGAATAAAGACTCTGGCAGTAAGAATGAGAGAGCATGAGCTAAATGCTTTGTATTTGATTGAATATTTAAAAGGTCATCCTAAAATAGAAAAAGTTTATTTTCCGGGATTACCAAATAATAAAAATTATGATATTGCCAAAAAACAGATGTCTGGATTTGGAGGAATGATTAGTTTTGAATTAAAAGGCGGTTTTAAAGAAGTTCAGAAATTTGTATCTAAACTAAAAGTATTTTTACTTGCCGAAAGTTTAGGTGGAGTTGAATCGCTTGTATGTTATCCTTCTAAAATGACACACGTTTCTATGTCTCAGGCAGAAAGAATAAAACGTGGTATAAAAGATAGTTTGATTCGTCTGTCGATTGGTTTAGAAAATAAAATAGATCTAAAAAATGATATAAAAAGAGCATTAGATTGAAGATATTTGAAAAAAATGTTATAATAAAAAATCAAGTAAAAATAAAAAGTATAAATTAAAATAAAGACTTAATTTTAACTTTTTCCGCCACTGATTCTATGGCGGACCCGCTAATGGTTTAGTGGCGGGAACTTTATATTTTTAACTTGTCTTTTTAGGGGGATTTATGGCGAATATTTATAGTGATATTACAAAAACAATAGGAAGGACACCGTTAGTTAGAATTAATAAACTTGCTAAAGATATAGATGCGACAATTTTAGCAAAAATAGAATCTTTTAATCCGCTTTCAAGCGTAAAGGATAGAATTGGCGTTGCTATGATCGAAGACGCTGAAAAAAAAGGTATTTTAAAGAAGGATTCTGTTATCATTGAGCCGACAAGCGGGAATACGGGTATTGCTTTGGCATTTGTCTGTGCTGCAAAAGGATATCGTCTTATGCTTACAATGCCTGATACTATGAGCATTGAACGCCGGCAACTTTTAAAAATATTAGGAGCCGAAGTTGTTCTTACGGATGGTACCAAGGGTATGAAAGGTGCAATAGATACTGCTAACGAGTTGGCAAAAGCTACTCTGAATAGTTTTATTCCGCAACAATTTGATAATCCTGCAAATCCGGAGATTCACCGTAAGACAACTGCTGAAGAGATATGGAAAGATACTGACGGTAAAGTTGATATTTTTATTGCCGGAATAGGTACAGGCGGAACTATTACGGGTGTAGGTGAATTTTTGAAAAAGAAGAATCCCGCGGTGAAGATTATTGGTATTGAACCAAAGGATTCGCCTGTAATTTCAGGTGGTAAAGCTGGAGCTCATAAAATACAGGGTATTGGCGCAGGGTTTATTCCCAAAGTTTTAAACAAAAATATTTTAGACGAGATTATAACAGTTTCAAATGAAGATGCCGGAATAACTGCACGCAGAATAGCAAAAGAAGAAGGTATTTTAGTCGGGATATCAAGCGGTGCCTCATTATGGGCCGGATTAGAAGTCGGACGCAGAAAAGAGAATGAAGGTAAAATAATAGTTGTATTGCTTCCGGATACCGGAGAAAGATATCTTTCTACCTGGCTTTTCGAGGAAGAAAAATGAAATTGTTAAGAACAATTTCTGATTACACACCTGCCTGCCGGTAGGCTGGGATTATTAGAGACAGATTATTTACCCGCCATAGGTTTAGTGGCGGGCACAGATTAAAAACATAGGTGATTTTTAAAGGTATAAATATTATGGATAAAAAACAGGACAATATTTCTATTCCACAAAATAATGTCGGTATTACCGAGACAAAATATTTTACTTTTGCAGAACCGCCTAATGAATTGATTTTAGATTCGAGCGAGAAATTAAGCCCGATAACATTAGCATATGAGACCTATGGCAAGCTTAACAAAGATAAAAGTAATGCAATTTTATGTGAGCATGCATTAACCGGTGATGCTCATGTGGCGGGTTATCATAAGGGTGACAAAAGTCCGGGTTGGTGGGATACTATGATAGGTCCGGGTAAAGCATTTGATACAAATAAATATTTTGTTATCTGTTCTAATGTAATAGGCGGTTGCAAGGGTTCAACCGGTCCTTCTTCTATAAATCCAAAAACTAACAAACCATATGGTTTGGAATTTCCGGTTATTACAATAAGGGATATGGTGAATGCACAGAGACATTTAATAGATTATTTGGGAATACAAAAACTTTTAAGTGTGGTAGGCGGTTCAATGGGTGGAATGCAGGCATTACAATGGGTCGTTTCTTATCCGGATAGAGTGTGTTCAGGTATTCCTATTGCAACAACCGCAAAACACTCTTCACAGCAGATTGCATTCAGCGAAGTGGAAAGACAGGCAGTTATGGCTGACCCTAATTGGCACGATGGTAATTATTACGGAGATATAGGTCCTTCACGCGGGCTCGCCGTGGCAAGAATGATAGGTCATATAACTTATATGAGTGATGCTTCAATGGCTGAAAAATTTGGACGGCGTTCAAAAGATGAAAAAAATCTTTTTAAATTCGACCCTGATTTTGAGGTTGAAGGATATCTTCATCATAGAGGCGATAGTTTTGTTAAGCGGTTTGATGCAAATTCCTATCTATATATAACAAAGGCATTGGATTATTTTGATCTTGCCGGCGATAATGAATTGTATGAAGTATTTAAAAATGTAAAAGCAGAATTGCTGATAATAGCGTTTAAATCCGATTGGCTTTACCCTGCATATCAATCACAGGAAATAGTAAAAGCTTGTAAATTGGCAGGTGTTGATGCTTCATATTGTGAAATTGAGTCTACATATGGTCACGATGCTTTTCTATTGGAGATAGATCAGGAAACAAATTTAATAAAACATTTTTTAGAACATGCATGTATAGCATGCTCAGGTGAAAAAAATGGAAGAAAATAATAACAAAATAGAATATAAAATAATGATGGATTGGATTAGTGAAGATGCTTCCGTTTTAGACCTTGGTTGCGGTAATGGCGAATTTTTATCAATGCTTGTTCAACAGAAAAAAGTAAAAGCACAAGGGATAGAATTGGATGAGCATGCGATATATAAATGCGTAGAAAGAGGTATTAGTGTTTTTCATGAGGATTTGGATAATGGTCTTAAAGGATATCCGGATAAATCATTCGATTATGTAATTTTATATCAAAGTTTACAACAAATAAAAAAACCCGATGTTATATTACACGATGCTATAAAAGTTGGGAAGAAAGTTATTGTTGGAATACCAAATTTTGCATATTATAAAGCACGTCTACAGATTTTTTTTAAAGGGACGGTTCCGGTAACACCTTCATTGCCTTATCAATGGTATGATACACCCAATCTTCATTTTTTGAGTATCTCTGATTTTATAAATTATTGTAAAAATAAGAATTTTAATATAGAAAAATCTGTTTTTATAGAAGAGCAAAATATAGTTAAAGTATTCCCGAATCTTTTTGCATTAACTGGAATATTTTTAATTTCAGAGTAACTAAATATTTTGAAAAGTTAATTTAAAAACTTGTAATATGTTGAATTAAAAGTGATTAACTTAGTTTTTTTGGCACATAAAGTCTATAATGATGATAGACTAAATATATAAAAAGGAGGAAAGATGAGTATTTTTGAAGAAGTGAAGAATGCAGATTTGAAAGTATTGGTAGATGGTTTAAATTTTAAAGAAAAGGTGGACAGATCCTTGACTTTAATCTCAGAAGCATATAAGAAATATGGTGATGGGCTTGTGGTTGCTAACAGTTTAGGAAAAGATTCAGTTGCTGTTTGGGATTTAGTTAAAAAAGTAAGTCCCAAAATACGCGGATTTATAATCACAACAAGGTTCAAACCAAAAGAAACCATTGAGTTTATGAATGAAACAGTTAAAAAATATCCGGAGTTAAGAATCTATAAAAATGATGAAAAAATTCCGGATAATCTATATAAAACAGATCCTCATAAATGTTGTGATGTTTTAAAAGTTTTACCTACAAGAAAGGCGATATTAGAAATGGGTGCTACATGCTGGGTTACCGGATTAAGATGCACAGAAGGGAAAACTCGCACTGATTTCAAAGAAGTCGAAGAAAGAGATAAGGGGTTAATAAAATTAAATCCTATATTACTTTGGAAAGAAAGAGAAATATGGCAATATCTTGCTTTATATGAAGTTAAAGTAAATCCATTGTATAAGGTGGGGTATCGTTCACTTGGTTGTCTTCCATGTACAAAAATAACAAATGAAGAAGATGAAAGAGCTGGCAGATGGGTAGGAACAAGTAAAATGGGTGGGGAATGCGGTATTCATACACGACCGTTAAAATGAAATGTTAATTTTAATTATATTGTTTTCAATTGTAATATTTTTTGCAATTAATATGGGTGCAAGTGGCATAGCCCCATCATTTGCGGTATCTTTTTGTACAAAAATAATAAAAAGAAAAACATCAATTTTACTTTTTGGCTTATTTGTTGTTTTAGGTGCAATACTGTTAGGGCATAATGTGACAAAGACTCTAGGCGGCGGCATATTGCAAAAGAATTATTTTTCTTTTAATATTGTTTTGATAATTCTTTTTAGTTCATCATTAGGTCTCTTTATTGCAAACGTTTTAAAAGTTCCGCAATCAACTTCATGGGCAACAGTTTTTTCAATAGTCGGTAGCGGTGTATCAATTGGGCATATAAATTGGGAAAAATTTTTAATAATAATACCTTTTTGGATTATTTTACCACTTGCTTCATATTTTTTAACATTATTTTTTTATAGTAAAATTTATCCTCCAAAATTTAAAAATTTATGGGTTTATGAAAAAATATTTATAAATGAAAAAACAATCAAAAAATTATCTATAATTGCAAGTTGTTATGTTGCATTTGCCATAGGAACTAATAATGTTGCAAATGCAGTCGGTCCGCTTGTTGCTGGTGGTTTTATAAAGAATATAACTTTTGGTTTATTTTTCATAGGATTACTTTTCATATTTGGTGCATTTTTTTGGGGTGAAAAAACAATGTGTACGATGGGAAATGAAATAGTTGCTTTAGGCACGACAACAGCAACAATTATAAATTTAGTAACTGCAACGCTTTTAATATTTGCATCAGTATTAGGTATACCGCAATCTTTGGTCCAGCTTAATGCTGCTTCAGTTTTTGCAGTTTCACATACAAAAAATGGTTTTTATCAAACTGCTTCGCACAAAATTACTAAAAAAACGTTATTGGTATGGTTAATTTCACCGTCCATAGCATTTCTAAGTTCATTTTTGCTTACAGGAGTAATAAAATGATTTTAAACAATGAGCAAATAAATTATATTATAAATCATGCAAAAAAAGAATATCCAAAAGAAGTGTGCGGAATAATAGCAGGTATTGTTGATAATGTAAAAAAAATCTATAGAATGAAAAATGTCTCAGAAAAACCGGAGATTTGCTATTTTATGGATGCTAAGGAACAATTCAAAATATTTAAAAAAATAAGGAAACAAAGCTTTGAGCTTTTGGGTATTTACCATTCGCATACAAATAGTAAGGCATATCCGTCTTTGCGTGATGTCGAAATGGCATATTATGATAATGTGGTTTATCTAATCGTTTCCCTTGAAAATTTTAATAATCCGAAAATCAAAGCATATAAAATTTTAAATAAAAAAATTAAAGAACAAAATATTGAAAAAGGATAATAAATGAAATTTTATCCAATATCTTTAAATTTAGAAAATAAAAAAGTTGTTGTTGTCGGTGGCGGAAATATCGCTGAAAGAAAAATAAGAGGATTAATTAAATATGGTGCAAAAATTACTTTGGTTAGTCCTGTTTTGACAACTAATTTAAATAAACTGGTTAAAAAGAATAAAATCACTGGTATTAAGAAAAAATATACAGTATCTGTTATAAAAGATGCATTCATGATTTTTGCTTGTACGTCTGATAATAAGATAAATAAAGAGATTTTCAATGATGCCGAAAGATTAGGAGTTTTGGTTAATGTTTGTGATTATACAAATGGATGTAGATTTATTGTACCCGCAGTTATTAGAAAAAAAGGAGTGGTTATTTCCATATCTACAGATGGTAAGCAGCCGGTACTTTCAAAAAAGTTTAAAGAGGTTTTAAAAAATGAATTTGGAAATTTATGGAGTAAATTATAAATTCTGCGATATAAAGACAAGGGAAAAACACTGTATAAATACAAATGAACAATATTTGTTATTTGATAAATTAAAGCATAGTGGTTTTGTGCCTTCAGTAATAATTTCAACATGCAATAGGACCGAATATTATTTTGATAAAAAAAATAATATTTATGAAAATAATAGTTTTAAAAATTTAAGCGGTATTGATGCAATAAGACATCTCTTTCGTCTTGCAAGTGGTATAGAATCACAAATTATAGGTGAGTCGGAGATATTGTCACAGATTAAACAGGCATATTATAATTCGATCAAACTTGGTATGACAAATAGTTTTTTTAATAAAATTTTTCAGAATGCAATAAAAGTGGGCAAATATGTGCGTAACGAAACAAGTATATCTGATGGAAATATTTCTTTTGCAAGTATAATATTTAACAAATCAAAAGAATATTTTAAAGATATTTCCAATAAAAATATTTTTATTCTTGGTACAGGAGAAATGGCTAAAAAAATGCTTAAATATTTTTCTGCCGTACAAGCAAATGTTAGTGTGGTTAGCGGTAAAAATTATAATAGAGCTGCATTACTTGCAAGTGAATACAAGGTATTAATAAATGGATTTAATGAATTTAAAGATAGTATAAATATAGCGGATATTATTATAACTGCAACCGCATCGCCTCATATTTTAATAAGTGATACTGATCTGGTATATATAAAAAAACCATTATTGATTTTTGATTTATCTGTTCCAAGAAATGTCGAAAAAAGAACAAATAATGAATTAGTGCATCTTTATAATGTTGATGATTTAAGACAAACAAGTGAATATAATCTTAGCGAAAGAGTTAAATATATTCCAGTCGTTGAAAAGATTATAGAAAATGAAATCAATAAATTATTACAAAAAAATTAAAATTGGTGTAAGACCTTCAAATTTAGCAATTAAACAGGCAGAAGAGATAATTACTAAACTTGAATTATTAGGTTTTCAACGGGAAAGATTTACAATAAAAAAATATTATACCGATGGGGATATTGATAAGAAAACACCGATTTCTGAAATTGAGGGAGGTAATTTCTTTACAAATACAGTTGATAAAGCGGTTTTATTTGGAGATATTGATTTTGCTGTCCATAGTGCTAAGGACTTACCGGATATTATTGCTAAGGGTTTGAAAATTGCATGTGTAACAAAATCAATAAATAGACATGATGCTCTTATTTCAAAGGATAAGCTAAAACTTACAGAGTTGCCTATTAATTCAAAAATAGGGGCTAGCAGCACACGTAGAAAAGAACAGTTAAAAAAAATTAGAAACGATTTTGAAATAGTGGATATTCGCGGTAATATTGAAGAACGATTAGAAAAATTTGAAAAAAATAAATTAGATGGATTAATTATTGCGGCATGCGCACTTATGAGATTGGGACTTGAAAATAGGATAACTGCGGAAATTCCGTTTCACATTTTAGAACCGCATCCATTACAAGGTTCATTGGCTATAGTTGTCAGAGAAGATAATTATGAATTCATCGAATTATTCAAAAAGATCGATTAAACATAAAGTTTATATTATTGGTGCAGGGCCAGGAGATCCGGAACTTATTACACTAAAAGGTATAAATACCTTAAAAAAATCTGAATGTGTAATTTACGATTATTTGGTCAACAGAGATATTTTGAAATATGTTCCGATAACTGCAGAATTGATAAATGCGGATAAAGTAAGAAATAGATTTTCAGATAATTTTACAAAAGAACAGGATAAATTGAATGATTTAATTGTTAAAAAAGCAAAAAAATGTAAAATAATTATACGTCTTAAAAATGGCGATCCTGTAATATTCGGTAGGTTAAACGAAGAAATAGAAGCACTTATTAAGAATAAAATTGATTTTGAAATTATTCCTGGCATAACGGCTGCTTCATCTGCAGCGGCATTTTTAAAAGTAGGATTAACCAAGACTAAAATAGCGCCAATTGTTTCATTTATTACCGGACATGAAAATCCCTTGGCTAAAAATTCTGAAATTGATTTTAGTAAATTACCAAAAAAATCGACTCTTGTATTTTATATGGCAGTTAAAAATCTTAATAATATAGCAACAGAGTTAATTAAAGAGGGGTGGGAAAAAAATACTCCTTTTGCAATTGTTGAAAATGTAGGATTTCAGTATGAAAATAAGCGTGTCGGAAGGTTAAAAGATATGAAAAAATTATTTTTTAATATTAAACCGCCGGTAATATTATTAGTAGGAGATGTATTGAATTATGTTGTTAAGAAAAAATGAAATTATCGGAAAAGAAGTAAATAAAACACTGTTCAGTGTTGACAATCTTGTTATGCCGTTATTTGTAACAGAGGGTATAAATATAAAAAAACCGATAAAAAATTTTCCGGGTATTTTTCATTTATCAATCAATAACATTTTAAAAGAAATTGACGAAATCGGTAAATTCGGTGTTTCTGCTATTTTGGTTTTTGGTGTTACGTGTAAAAAAGATAAGATAGGTTCTTATTCATGGAATAAAAATGGGATAGTCCAAAAAACAATAAAAGAAATAAAGAGGAGATTCCCCCAGATTTCCATTATAGCGGATATATGTTTGTGCGGTTATAAATCAGATGGTCACTGCGGAATATTTAATGGGAACGTTATTGATACAGATTTAACATTAAAATATTTATCGAAAATTGCTCTATCATATGCTGAATCAGGTGCAGACTTTGTAGCGCCATCTGCTATGATGGATGGACAAGTAAAAGCGATAAGAAAAATTCTCAATAAAAATAGCTTTAAACATGTCAGAATATTTGATTATTCGGCAAAGTTTGCTTCGAATTTTTATGGTCCATTCAGAGAATCGCTTGATAGTAGTCCTAAATTCGGCGATAGAAGGTTATATCAGTTGGATTATACTAATATAAATGATGCATTAAGAAGAATGAAAAAAAGTATAGAAGAAGGTGCTGATATAGTAATGGTAAAACCGGCGCTTGCTTACTTGGATATTATTAAAATGGCTAAACAAAAATTTAATGTACCAATTGCTGCTTATAATGTCAGTGGCGAATATTCTATGGTTAAATTCGGTTCAGAAAAACATATTTTTGATGAGAAAAATGTAGTTTTTGAAATTCTTACGGCTATAAAAAGAGCAGGTGCTGATCTGATAATAACTTATCATGCAAAGGATGTTGCTAAATGGCTGAAAAAATAAAATTACTGAAAGAAACTAAAAAATATTTTTCGGGTGGAGTGAATTCACCGGTAAGAAGTTTTAAATCGGTTGATATGACTCCTATTATTATTAAATCTGGAAGTGGTTCAAAAATTAAGACATATAATAATAAGACATATATTGATTATTGCATGTCTTGGGGTGCCATTATATATGGACATTCAAATACTGACATAATCGGAGCTGTTAAAAATCAGTTAAGTTATGGGACAAGTTATGGTTTTACGAATATTTATGAAGTAGAACTTGCAAAAAAGATAAGCAAAGCGTTACCTTCTATTGAAAAAATTAGATTTGTAAATTCCGGGACTGAGGCAACAATGGGAGCGATAAGGGTTGCTCAAAAATTTACAGGTAAAAATAAATTTTTAAAATTTGAAGGTTGTTATCATGGCAGTTCGGACTTATTATTAAGAACTGATAATAGTTTTATAGTTTCTTACAATGATTTAGAATCTGTTGAAAAAACCGTTAAAAAACATTATAGAAG
>MGVS01000103.1 GCA_001800605.1 Elusimicrobia bacterium RIFOXYD2_FULL_34_15 | reverse complement strand
ACATCCGATTTTAAAATCCTTGGCATATAGAAATCCAAAATTTCTTTCATTGGAGAACCGACTTTTATTACCGTTTCAGGTTTTATCCCTTCATTTATTAAATATCTGCGAGCATGCTCGGTAAGCGTCATATTAATATCACTTAAATGGTCTACAATCTTTCTATTTAGTTCTTCAGGCACTCTCTGGTCAAAAGAACGGTTACCAGCTTCAAGATGAAATATAGGTATTTTTCTTCTCTTTGCAGAAATTATTGAAAGGCAACTATTTGTATCGCCGTAAAGAACTATCGCATCCGGATTTTCTTTTGCCATAACCCCGTCGGACTTAGCAATTATATTTCCGATTGTTTCCGCGACATTTTTACCGACAGAATTTAAAAAATAATCCGGTTTTCTTATTTCCATCTCCTTGAAAAATATCTCATTTAACTCATAATCAAAATTCTGCCCGGTATGAACGAGTATATGTTCCGTGTATTTTTCCAATTCATACATTATTCTGCTAAGTTTAATTATTTCAGGCCTCGTTCCGACTATAGTCATTACCTTTGTCATATTCATTTATATATCCCCCGCCCCGTTAGAGATAGGAAGCGTTTCAATCTGTCCTTTAAATATCGCTTTCCATACCCAGTTTTCAAATATTTCTCTCTAACTTTAGAATCAATCTCCATAATACATGCTTCATAATATATTAAATCAAATGGTCGCCTACCTTTCGTTGACACTACCTTACCTTCATTATGCTCTTTGAAACGCTTCCACAAATCACCCGTAGAACCTGTGTACAGTTTATTATCTTTCCTACTCCTTAAAATGTATGTGTAGTACATAAACTAATCTCTAACGGGGTCCGCTCTATAACTATGATTCATCTTAGCAATTCACTATCTTCCTGTGGTATAGACTTACCAATCATTAAATTATGTTTTTTAAGTAATTTTACCGTATTATTAAAATCCAAAACATTATCTGCTGAACTAAATTCTTTCTTTAAGGCATTTACTGCTTTTTCATTCTTATATCGCAATTCAGGAAGCATGGGCAATATAACATAATAATCGCCCCGTTTTATACAATGATTTGCCTCTTCTTCCGAAACCATAATCTCATGCATTTTCTCACCGGGACGAATCCCTGTGACTTTAATTTTAATATTTCTTTTTTCTATCAGAGCTTTTGCGATATCTAAAATGGTGGCAGAAGCTGCATTGGGTATATATGTTTCCCCTCTTTTTCCATATTTTAATGCAGCATATACCGTATCAACAGCTTGATTTAAACTTAAAAGAAACCGTGTCATATCAGGAACAGTGATTGTAACAGGTCCGCCGTTTTTTATCTGATCATGAAATAATGGTATAACCGAACCGCGAGAAGCCAAAACATTGCCGTATCTAACACAAATAAAACGGGTTTTTGGATTAAGAATATTTGCAGATATTACAATCCTTTCCTGGATTGATTTTGTCATACCCATAACATTTACAGGTTTGCACGCTTTATCCGTGCTTATAGCAATAACAGTTTCAACGGGATAACTATTTTCTTCTATTGCACGGACTATATTAGCAACCCCGATACAATTTGTCATAACCGCTTGTGTCGGGAAATATTCACATGCAGGGACCTGCTTCAACGCCGCGGCATTTATAACTATATCGGCATTTCTTATAGCAGAACAAACATCCGGATAGCTCCTTACATCCCCAATCCTGAACTCAAGAACATTCATAAAATTGCGGTATATAACTTCGTCTGTTGCTACCAACTTATGCAAATAAGCCATTCTCATATCATGCTGTTTAGCTTCGTCTCTTGACAACACAATAACTTTTTTTGGAGTACCCATTTCTCCTGTCAGGACACGACGGACAAATATTTTGCCAAACGAGCCTGTCCCGCCGGTTACTAATATTGTTTTTCCTTTAAAAATCATTACTTCCTCCTAACTAAATTTTGGAACAAAATTTACCCGTAGGGTCGCTGGATTAAATTTCAAAGAAATATAATCCGTTTAGCGAGTTACCCCTTGTGGGTAACCCAAATTTTGCTTTTTAAATTTGCCCGCAGGGTTGCTGGCTTAAATCTCTTTGAGATTTAAGACGATTAGCAAGTTACCCTATGGGTTATAATATACATTATATCTGATTACACAGATTTTCTAAACCAATTACACAGATTAGAACCAAAATCTTTTTTCTTAAGAACCTTAGTAACCTGATTATAATAATCTGTGCAATCAAACATCCTTTTTTTGTAAATATTTTTCAGATAATTCGGCAATCATAGATTCCCATGAAGGCGGATTATAATTAAGTTCTTTTCTAAATTTTGAAGAATTTAAACTTCTGTCACAAGAGAAAGTTTCATCCGGTATTATTTTCGTAACAAGTTTAAACTTTTTTCTAATCAACATCAATAAATCATATTTATTTATCGACTCGCTTGAGATATTGTAAAGTCCGGTCATTTTAGGATATGATAATAATATATTCTCAACTACCCTGCTTAATTCCAAAGTGGTTAATCCTGAATATATCGCATTTTTAAAACCTTTCACTGTTACTTTTTGCGATAGAAACCATTCCAATAATTCTGTCTTATGATAAAGTTCAAAGCCAATAAACGAAGAACGTAATGTAAGAGCATTATCATCCCTAATTTCTCCGAGTGATTTCGTTTTTCCATAAACATCTGTTGCATTTGTAGGACTATCTTCCGAATAATTTCCGATTTTACCGTCAAATACACAATCGGTACTGAAATTGATAACTTTTGAATTATTTTTTTTAGCCCACTGCGATAATCTTATCGGGAATAAGGCATTCAAAAGAATACTTAGATATTGATAATTATCTATATTTTCCCTTCTTTTAGTTACACCTATACAGTTCAGAATAATATCCGGTTTAATTTTATTAAGTATCTTTTCAACATTTTCAATATCAGTTATATCAACATTATCTATAACTTTATTACTCTTATAATTTTCATAATTGGATCGCGATAATCTTACAGTAGTATAAGTATCGGAATTTTTCAAGGAAAGATATTCCCAAAGTGTATGCCCGAGCAATCCAGTCCCACCCAAAATTATTATCTTCATTTTCTTATATACTTTCTTTGTCATACTGAGCGATAGCGAAGTATCTCGGTTTTAAGATTCTTCTCCCGATAAATCGGGATCATAATGACACCCTAATAGGCTTTCCTAATGGGACACTCACTGATATTAGCCATTAAATTTACTAATTTATCCATTAACATATTATAATCAAAATTTTTTCTGTAATAATCCAAACCCTTGGATCCCATTTCAGTCCGTTCTGTCGGTGTTTTTTTATAAAGTTTTAAAATTATATCCTTTAGTTCTTCAGGTCTTGAACTCGGGCAGGTCAAACCCCCTCCGGCTTCATTAATAACCCTTGCACCTTCACCATCTAAACCTGCAATAATAGGCCTGCCGCTCGCAAGATACGACTGGACTCTATTTGGAATAGTTAATGCAAATATCGGTTCGGTCTTGAGTGTTACCAACATCGCATCCGCCTGTGAATAGTAATAAGGCATTTCATTTATCGGTTTCCTGCCTAATAAATGAACGTTCTTATCTAAATTTCTTAGTTTAACTTGTTCTCTTACCCACCCGCTATTTCGCCCTTCTCCTATTACAATTAAATGTATATCAGTATAATTTTTCAATTTTTCCATAGAAGTTAATATAGTTTCAAAATCCTGAATCGTACCGATATTACCTGCATACATCAAGCGGAAACCTTTTGGCAAATCCGGTACTTTTTCTTTTTTTTCAGATACTGAATCCTGTTGAGAAAACTCGCCCGCCCAGTTAGGAAAATAATAAATTTTTTCTTGATTGACTCCCATTTTTTCCAAATTATCTATAAACGCTTTTGATTGAATTAAAACCTTATCACAATTTTTATATACAAATCTTACCATTTTTTCAATAAGCTTTAGTATAAAAGGTGATTTTATTGAATCCTTTGCAGTAACAACACTTTCGGGCCATAAATCCTGGACCCAAAACAAAATAGGACTTTTCTTAAACCATTTTAAAACTACCGCAGGAATTCCTACGGTAAAAGGCGAATACTGCGGAACAAAAATTACATCATATTTATCTTTACATAAAAAAGGACCTAATAAACTTCCCATAAGCGGATATGACAGATAGTTTAATATCATATCTATTTTTCTTGCCTTGCCTCGCGGTATTACCGGCACCCTTATTATCTTAATATTTTTATAATTCTCTTTTAGTTTTTTAAAAAAACTGTAACCTTCATAGAACTTACCTTCGGGATAATTAGGTATTCCCGTTAGAACCGTCACAAAATGACCTTTATCAACCAACCCCAAAGCTAAATCATTTATACGTAAATTTTCCGGCCAAAAATAATGTGAAACAATTAAAATATTCATTTTTTACAAACTTTTTAACGCTTCCCATGTTTTTCTTGAAGTTTCTTTCCAATCATATAACAAGGAACGCTCAAAGACTTTTTTAGATAACCCATTCAATTCCCCGGGCTTATCAATAATAGTAAAAATTTTATTGCATAAATCTTCCGGTGACCTAGGATTAAAATAAATCGCAGAATCACCGCCAAATTCAGGCATCGGTGGCTTATTTGAGACAACTAAAGGCCTTCCTGCTCCCATTGCTTCAAGCAGTATATTTGGGCAATTTTCACATTCAGATGCAAATATATTGATTTTAGCAAACTTATATATACTTGGCAAATCTTTATAATCAATATTGCCAAGCAGGATTATATCATTTTTCAAGCCTAATCTCAATATTTCTTTTTTAACTCTTTCACCATATTGCGTATCATTAAAACCGACAAAAACCAGTTTTTCGAAAGTTTTACGCCTTTCTTTCAATAAATTATATGCTTGCACAACTTCAATCTGATTTTTATATACGTCAAACAAAGAAACGTAAAGAATATAATCTTCTTTTGGTAATTGATTAGGTCTTATCATATTGGTCCTATCAGAAACCTTAAATTCTTCGTTTATACCATGAGGTATTAATACTGTTTTTTTTAATTTAATGGGTATTCTATTTTCAATAACTTTTTTAGCATATTCCGATATAAAAATAACCAAATCCGCTTTTAGCATGCTTTTCAAAAAAAGTTTCTCCAATAACCAATTACGAAACCTCATATATCCAAACGGGTATTTTTTCCTTTGCTCAATATCAAACGGAATCATATTACGGAACATTGTAACAATTTTACATCCAACCGGAACTCTTGTATTCACTAGTCCGCCAGGACAAAAAAGAACATCCGCTTTTATCTTTTTTAAAAATATAGGCAATATAAACTTTTCCCATATTGTTCTAAAAAAAGGATTGCAAGTCGACCAGTTTGTTTTTATCTTTTTAATATTTGGATGGTTGGGTATATACTGTGATTCGTCAGCGAAAATATAAACTTCCAATCTGGGATTTGAATCTATATTTTTAAGCAGGTTTGTTAAATATGTTTGCCCACCACCCCTTCGCGCAGAATAAGCATTAATTACTATCTTCATTATCCTTCCTTGTAAAACCTGATTACACAGATTAGATGATGTTTGCCCCGTAAAACGGGGTTGCATACTCGCTCGTTGCAGTGGCTACGAGCTCCGTGTACAAATTACACAGATTAACTAAACAATAGAATACGGATAATCTGCTTTTAAATTAACGTAATTAAATAAAATCAATCCACAGTATGTCTTATTATCATCGGTGTTTTACCTGCTAAAGTTTGTTCCAAATTCTGCACTACTTCAATTTTTACTTTATTTAAATCAGGATGAATTTTAGAAAATTTTTCTTTAATTCTTATTTCCATATTATTATTAAATTTTTCATTTTTAATTATTAACAATCTTATTGAATCTTTATTCTGTATCACCTGATAACGAATAATACCTTCGCAATCACGTAAAGCATGTGTAAAAACTTCGGAATGAATTATACTTCCATCTTTCAAATTAACAGATAAATTACATCTGCCGATAACCTTCTGAAAACGGGTTAATCCAATCCCGTTATCCCCTTCAAATAATTGCGCAGCGTCGCCAATCTCATAACGAATCAAAGGAAAACATCTCGGATAAAGACTAGTCACCCTTATTATTTTGCCATTTTGTAATCCGTTATCAATTGCTTCTACAAAATAGTTTTGCCAAAAAACCTTGTATCCGCCATCAGGATGAGTATGGGCAATTAAATTTGTTTCAACCGAACCATATTCCATACCAACCGGACAATTAAACATTTTACCAAGTATTTCTTCGGTATTATCTGAAGGAAATGATTCGGCAGCGCCTATTACTACCTTAACCCCTATTTTTCTTAGTTCCGTTATTAAATCTCTATTTGCTCTTACAAAAGAATCTAAAACCACGCTGTAACCAATAATATAATCCGGATGAAAATCCAACATTTCCAAAGCTGCTCTACGCATATTTTCTTCATTCATATTATATG
>MGVS01000102.1 GCA_001800605.1 Elusimicrobia bacterium RIFOXYD2_FULL_34_15 | reverse complement strand
AAAATACTTGACATCACCCTGACTTTAACAGGGGTTGACAAAATAGATAAATGTTGTATAATTCAATTAGGTAAGAAGGTACAACATTAGAAGGTTGTGAAATAAATAAAACAAACCACAATTTTAAATTTCTAATTTTTCATTTTTAATTGAAGTTAAATATATGGAAAAAATTACTAATAAATTTGGAATATTAACGGAAAGGATTAAGAATATTTCCGTAAAAATAAATGAGTTAAAAAAAGAAAATCAAAAAATTAGGGAGTCAAATGATACGCTTCTTTCTAAAATGATGATATATGAGGAGGAAATAAAGATGGCACGCAAATATGTAAAAGAAAGGGATATTATTAAAAGCAGAATAGAAAATATATTGGAGAATATAGACAGAGCGAGAATATAAAATGTCAAAAGAAAGAGTTTCCATAAAGATATTTAATACTGAGTTTGATATTGAAACTGATATGGATCCTCTTTTTGTTAGTAGGTTAGCCGAATATGTAAATAAGAAGTTAGAAGAAGTAGGCAGAGAACAGACCACTCCAGACACTATGAAAATACGTGACCTTACGTTAATAGCTTTAGCAGAGGAAATTTTTATTTTAAGAGAAGAAAAAGAAAATATTAAAGCTGAATTAGATAAAAATGTTGATGAATTAATTCTACATTTGGAATCGGCATTACATACTTAAAAATTTAATTTCCCTGCAGTGTTGGTGATGAATAGGCTGTTTTGAGCTTACAAGCACAATTTTGGGAATCTACGTTCTACATGACCTTGGTTATGTAGACAAGGTGCCCACTTAGAAATTAGTGCTTTAAACGTCTTATTCACACGGCACCTGCGGGGTTTTTTTATTTTTTGAATTTCTATAAGAAATTCAAAAAATAACCCGCCAACGGTTTAGTGGCGGGTAGTGAGCAGATATGCACATGAGTAAATAACCCGCCCCGACACAGCGGGCAGGCAATGGTTTCTTGTCCGCCAAAGCTTCAGTGGCGGAAGTGGCGGGTAACAATAAATAAAACAGAATTGTAAGTATCATTATGGATCTATTTGAAAACAACAAAAGTATTAAAAAAAACGAGCCTTTAGCGATAAAATATTTACCTAAAAGATTGGAAGAGTTTGTTGGGCAGGAGCATATTTTAGGAAAAGAAAAACTTCTAAGAAGAGCCATTGAAGCAGATAAACTTTCATCAGTCATTTTTCACGGACCATCGGGCTGTGGGAAATCATCATTAGTGAAAGTTATTGCTAATATGACTTCTGCATATTTTCAGGAAATAAATGCTGTTATAAGTGGTGTGGACGAGTTGAGAAAAATAGTTTATCAAGCGGAGAAAAGAGACAAAAAAACTATTTTACTTGTGGATGAAATACATCATTTCAATAAATCGCAGCAGGATTGTCTTTTACCATCTGTTGAAAAAGGAATAATAACTTTAATAGGAATTACCACTGAAAATCCGTATTTTTACATAAATACCGCGCTTTTGTCGAGATCATTAGTGTTTGAATTTAAAAAACTTGACGAAGCTGATTTAAACAAGATAATTAATAGAGTCGCTGATGAGCTGAAAATACATTTTTTAAAAGAAGCTGTAAATCATTTAGTAAAATATTGTGAAGGCGATGCAAGACGGCTTTTGAATGCGGTTGAAATAGGTTATACCACGACTGAAAAAGATAAAGATGGTTTTGTTGAATTTACTTTAAATGTTGCAGAAGAATCAATTCAAAAAAGAGTTATAACGTATGACAAAAAAGGCGACGGTCATTATGACACTATTTCCGCATATATAAAGTCAATGCGTTCCGGTAATGTTGAAGATGCGCTTTATTGGCTGGCTAAAATGTTGCTTGCAGGCGAAGAGCCTAGATTTATTGCAAGACGCCAGGTAATTTTTGCAAGTGAAGATATCGGGAATAACGATCCAATGGCAATAGTGCTTGCAACGTCGGTATTGAAGGCCGTTGAGTTTGTAGGTATGCCGGAAGCGAGAATTCCATTGTCACAAGCAACAATTTATCTTGCCCGTGCAAAGAAATCCAAAGAAGCATATTTAAAAATCTCTGAAAGTATGGAAAAAGTAGAAAACGAAAAAATAGTAGATGTACCGGAAGAATTAAAGAACAAATGAATAAAAAAGAGATTAGAGAAAAAAAAATAGCTATAAGAAAGGTTGTTTGTGAAGAAATTGTTTGGAAAAATAGTAAAAAAATATTTGAGAAAATTTGCAGTTTAAAGGAATTTAAAAAAGCAAAAAAAATTATGTTTTACCTGCCTTTTCAGAATGAAGTAGATACAAAAAAAATGATAGAAAAAGCTTTTAAATTACATAAGGAGGTTTTTTTTCCTAAGATAATAAAAGATAGAGTAGTAGCTATAAAAGTAAAAAATTTGAGTAATTTAGTTCAAGGTAAATATGGAATTTTGGAACCGGAAACTAAAGTTTATAATAGTAAGGCAGTAGATTTTTTGGATGTTGTTATAGTTCCGGGAGTTGTATTTGATAAGAAATGTAATCGTGTGGGTTTTGGTAAGGGTTATTTTGATAAGTTTTTAAAGAAAAATAAAAATAGCAAGAAAGTCGGTCTAGCACATAGTTTTCAAATAGTAGATAACATTTCTGTCTCAAAAAGAGATGTTCCTATGGATATTGTAATTACGGAAAAACAAATATTTATAAGACATCATGGATATTAGATTACACAGATGAAAAGGCAGATTACACAGATGAAATTTCGACGATAAAATCTGTGTAATCGTAGTTAAAAATCAGTGTAATCAGATATAATCAAAATTATATCAGGGGGAAATAATGAACAATATAGCGCTAATTTTACTAATGGTAATAGTTGGTATCATAATTGGCTATTTTATCAGACTAATTGTTGCAAAAAATAGCTTGAAATCTTCTGAATCAATTGCAAAGAAAATTATATCAGAAGCTGAAAAAGCTGCAGAAACTAAAAAAAGAGAAGGGGATTTAGCGGTGAAAGAGGAAATGCACCGCCACCGTCAGGAGTTTGAAGCACAGACAAAAATAAGAAGGCAGGAACTTGCTAATCTGGAAAGACGGCTTTTACAAAAAGAAGAAAATCTAGATAAAAGATTTGAGATTGTTGAGAAAAAAGAAAGAGATCTTGTAAAGAAAGAAACTGAAATAGTCTCAAAGTCAAAAATTATTGAATTGGAACTCGTTAAATTGAATCAACAAAAAGATGAACAAAAAAAGATATTAGAGAAAATATCTCAGATGACATCAGACGAGGCAAAAAAAGTTTTAATTAAAATGATGGAAGATGAGGCAAGAAAAGAAGCTTCGGTTTTAATTAAAAAACTTGAATTGGAAGCAAAGGAAACTGCTTCTAAAAAAGCGAAAGAGATACTGGCTGTCGCAATTCAACATAACGCAAATACTTATACTCAGGAGATAACTGTTACAAACGTTCCTCTTGCTAATGATGATATGAAGGGTAGGATAATCGGTCGTGAAGGCAGAAATATCCGTGCTTTTGAACAGGCAACAGGTGTAGATTTGATTATAGACGATACACCGGATACTATTACTTTATCAAGCTTCGATGGAGTAAGAAGAGAAATAGCAAAGATTTCGCTAGAACGATTAATGGCGGATGGAAGAATACATCCTGCAAGAATAGAAGAAGTTGTAAATCAGGTCAAAAAAGAAATTGATGATAGTATAAAAGCATCCGGTGAAGACGCAGCATTAGAATTGGGAATTACAAATCTCAATCCAGAAATTATAAAAATTGTCGGCAAATTAAAATACAGAACATCATATGGTCAAAATCAGCTTACACATACACTTGAAGTTGCAAATATAGCAGGCTATCTTGCTGCAGAACTTGGAGCTGATGTCAGATTTTGCAAAAAAGCGGGACTTATGCATGATATAGGCAAAGCAGTTGATAAAGATGTTGAAGGAACACATCATCAAATGTCCGCGGATATTGCAAAACAATATGGTGAAACGCCAAAGATGATTAACGCTATTTTGGCTCATCATGAAGGTGTTGTTCAGCCCGAGTCGGTAGAAGCATTTATTTTACAGGCTGCTGATGCAATTTCCGCAGCCAGACCCGGTGCAAGAAGAGAGACACTGGAACATTATTTGAAGAGAATAGAACGGTTGGAAAAAGTTGCAGAATCATTTATAGGTGTTGCAAAATCATATGCTGTTCAGGCAGGAAGAGAAATAAGAATACTTGTCGAACCTGAAGATATTGATGATGCCGGAGCTAATCAATTGGCACATGATATAGCAAAGAAAATAGAAACTGAATTGGAATATCCCGGTCAAATTAAGGTTACTGTAATTAGAGAAACAAGATATCAGGAATTAGCAAAATAGCCGCTCGGCAATAAATTTTCTCAGACCTGCCTACCGGCAGGCAGGCACGCATCAACTCTAATCGTCGCTCCTGAATGTTTAGTCGATCCTCAAGGGTCTTTAGAAAATTATTGCCTCGCTCGATCGTAAACAATTAGGTGGGTATATTTTGATAGTGCTGCTTGAGGGCATTCCTCAACGAATCCCTAACTCGACATTAACGGCAAGAGCGTAGCAAATTTCAACTTTACTTATAATTAAAAGGAAAGTTTTATTTAAATATGAACATATTATTTATCGGTGATATCATTGGCGGTCCAGGTAGGGAGAATGTTTCAAGCGTACTTCAAACATTGAAAAAGAAATATTCTATTAATTTTACCGTTGCTAATGGTGAAAACTCCGCAGGTGGTATAGGAATATCAAAAAAAGCAGCTGATGAGATTTTTTCTTCAGGGGTAGATGTTATTACATTAGGAAATCATTCTTTTGACAGAAAAGAATATGTGGAAGTTATTGATTATCCGTATATTATAAGACCGGCAAATTATTCCAGTGATGCTCCCGGCAAAGGATATTGCGTTATGAATAATGTGGCGGTTTTAAATCTTATGGGAAGGTTTAATATGCCGCTTGTTGATTGCCCTTTCAGAACGGCGGATAAGGTTCTGGAAAGTTTATCTAGGACAAATCCAAAGATTTCTATTATAATCGTAGATTTCCATGCCGAATTGACAGCTGAAAAAGAGGCGATGGGCTATTATTTAGACGGCCGTGTTTCTGCTGTTATAGGTACTCATACGCATGTACAGACGGCTGATGAAAAGATATTACAAAGCGGTACAGGATATATTACTGACGTTGGTATGGTCGGAGCAAAAGACTCAGTTATTGGTGTTGATAAAGCAGAAGTTATAAAGAGATTTTTAACCGGGATGCCTGCTAGATTCCAGGTTTCAAGAGATAATATTTTACTTAACAGTGTAATTATAAAAATAGATGATGTTACCGGAAAATGTTCTAAAATTGAAAGGGTGAATCAATGAAAAAACAGAATCCAAAATCAAAATTTAAAAACAAAAATATTGTAATTCAGAGAGAAAATGCATGGCAGGATTTTAATTATTCTAAAAATGATATTATTACGGCTTCAATTATAGTTTTTTCTTTGCTTGTAGTTTATCTTTCATTTCTTTGTAAACATTTTTTCTTTGACGGGTTGATGTATGCTTCGATTGTTGAGGCGAAAGAACCCGGTTGGCAAACTCGTCTTGGATGGGCTAATCATTTGAGTTTCAATTATTATGGACATGCTTTTTGGTTTCTTTTAAAACAAATAGGTATTGAAAGAGACGGATATTCAGCATTACAGATAATGAATTCATTTTTCGGGGCATTTACAGTAGGTATTTTCTTTCTATTTTTAAAAAAAATAATCAATAAAGTATGGATATCAGTTGTTTTTTCTTATCTTCTTGCTTTTTCATATGCATTCTGGTACAGATCCGTGGATGCACAAGTTTATCCGCCTTCAATATTCTGGCTTTTAATATCATTTGTTTTAACCTGGTCATATATTAGGCAGAAATCAAAATTAAAATTACTAATTTTAGCTGTTACTACAGGACTTGCAGTTCTTGCACATCAGGGAAATGTATTTTTTATACCTATGGTGATTACCGGTATTTGCATTTCAAATAAAAATAAAATAAAAGATACAATTGTTTTTGGATTAATTTGCGGAATATTGGTAGCCGTTCCTTATTTGTATGTGCTTGCTTATCAGGAACAAACACTTGTTGACAGAAATACCGGTCAAATAGAATTAAATAAAACCACGATAACAAATTCATTCAATTGGCTTAGGGGTAATGCAGGAGATTATACTCCGGATGATGATAAATATGTAAATAATTATTGGAGACCCGAAATTAAAAATTTGTTTACTGATTTTAAATCAACCATATGGGCAATGTGGTTTGCAAAAGGTAATTATTATAATTATGGTAATCCTTCTGATAGTGGTTTGATATGGATGACAATTTCAAAAATATTATTTATATTTATAAGTTTATTTTTGTTTTTCAAAGAAAAAATATATCAAAAATATAAAACGCTATTTTTACTTACTTTAACTTGGTGGGTTACTTATATGGTTTTTGTCAGCTGGTTTAATTCAGGTAATCCGGATTATTGGTATCAACACTGGATGCCAATTCTAGTTTTAATTGCATGTTCATTATACGAATTTTTTAAAGATGAAAATTTAAGTTTATTGCTGAGAAAGATTATACTTGGATTGTTTTTATGTTCGATTATAATCATTCCTGTTGTAAATTTCTTTGATTCGATATACCCGATCTCTAAAGTAGAAAATAATGAGATTTATGCTAGAACTTTATTTATAAAAAAATACGTAAAAAAAGGCGGAGTAGTAATAATTTCAGGAATTAGTTATTCAAATCCTCAAAAGGTTTATATACCGGCATTTGCTAACGTGGGCAGGATTTCTTTCGATTTGATTTTTGTTTATAATTCAAAAGAAAAAGGATTACAAATTCTAAAAAATCAGCTTGAAATGCTTATGAATCAAGGCGTTGACACATATGTGCTTTCAGAGATATTTTCTGATGATACGGCAGATGGTCTTAAACAGTGGAAAGTATCAATGAACGAAATAAAGGAAATATTCAAGCCATACGAATTTAAAGTGCTTGGAGTTTATTATGACGGTATGAAGGTAATGCAGATGTTTCCAAAAAAGAACTCAGTAGTATATTTGCGAAAAACTGCTCTAGAGCATTATAATGCAAAGGAATATAATAAATGTTTAGATAGTTTTCAGGTTATTCCTGAAAAAGATAGAACTGCATTTGACTATAAAATTATTGGTAATTGTTATATTTTTAAGAATGATAGAAATGACGCTGTGCTCAACTGGAAGAAAGCCTTGAATATGGATCCTCAGGATAATAATTTAAAAGATATTTTACGGAAATATGGACAATAAATGCAGAAAAGTTTTACAAATGATTTTATTTGATTATATAAAAACTTTTCAACCTGTAAGTTCAAAAAATATATCTTTAAAATGCGGGTATGCTCCGAGTTCCATTCGAAATTGGATGTCAAATTTGGAAAAAAACGGATATTTAAAAAATATTCATACATCATCCGGCAGGATTCCAACAGATAAAGCGTGGCGTTTTTATATAGATGGAGTTTTTGAATTACAAAAACAGATAGTCAGTGAAAAAGAAATTTTAAAAAAGAATTATAATTTAGAAACCAAAAAACGCAATAAAATATTATCTAATTTATCAAAAATATTTTATTATGTTCTAAAAAATTCAGATTATGATATTTTTCCTAAGCCTGAAAAAGCAATATTTAAAGAAATAATTTTAAATTTAAAAAATAAAAAAACAATTTCTGGTGTTATTGTAACTTCTAACGGTTTTACGAAAAATTTTCAATTTGAACTTAAAGAATCGATAAGTCAGACCTTTTTAGAAGAGCTGAACGAATTATTAAATAAATTACTATCTGGAGTTACTCTGTCTAATTTGAGAATGGAAATGACTTCAAGAATTGAGTCTTGTGACTATTTATCGCAAGAGAAAAAGATATTTTTAAAGCAGTATTTTGAGAATGCTTTTAATTTCAGTGAAAATTCTGAATCTGAAGATACAAATACTGCATCTAATATTGATACATTTTTAAAGGAAATTGAAGAGTTTTCTTCAAAAGATACAGGGGCTAAAAATGACGGAAAATAAGAGTACTGAAGACTTGTGTAGAGAAGAAAAAATATCTGAGCTTGAAATATTAAAACAGTCGATAGAAGAACAGAAAAAAATTGTTCAGGATTATTATAATCAGTTGTTGCACTCAAAAGCTGATTTTGAAAATTACAGGAAAAGAGTAGAAAAAGAAAGAAAAGAAATATACGAAGATGGCAAAAGTGCTCTAATTCTTGAATTAGTTGATGTTTTTGAGACAGTAAAAATAGCAAAGAATATGATAGAAACAGCTCAAAACAACGAATCGATTCGTGAAGGATTGCATCTTATTGAAAAGAAACTACAGGAAACGTTAAGTTACCATAAAGTTGATAAAATACAAACTATTGGTGAAAAGTTTGATCCATTATTTCATGATGTTATAGGTGTAGTAGAAAAAGAAGATTGTGAAGATGATATTATAGTTGAGGAAATAAAATCCGGTTACAAAATTGGTAATAGGATATTAAAACCTTCTATGGTAAAAATATGTAAAAAAAAGGCAAGTTAAAATAAAAAGTATAAATAAAAATAAAAACAAAATGGTTTTAATTTTAATTTTTACTTTAAACTTTTTAATTGTAGTTTACAGGGGGATATTATGGCAAAAATAATTGGAATTGATTTAGGAACGTCAAACTCTGCAGCTGCGATAATGGAGGGTGGTAAAGCAACCATTATTCCGTCAGCGGAAGGTATGACCTTAGGAGGAAAAGCATTTCCTTCATATGTTGCATTTACAAAAGATGGGCAACTTATTGTCGGGGAGCCGGCACGCCGTCAAGCAGTTGCAAATACTGAAGGCACTATTATGGCAGCAAAAAGAAAAATGGGAACCGATTATAAATATAAAATTTATGGTAAAGAATATACGCCTCAGCAGATTTCAGCATTCATATTACAAAAAATCAAACGTGATGCAGAAGCTTTTTTAGGCACCACAGTTGATAGAGCTGTAATAACTGTACCTGCTTATTTTAATGATAATCAGAGACAGGCAACTAAAGATGCCGGCGAAATTGCGGGCTTGAAAGTTGAAAGAATTGTTAATGAACCGACAGCTGCTTGCCTGGCTTATGGATTAGATAAAAAAGGCAAAGAAGAAAAGATTTTAGTATTTGACTTTGGCGGTGGAACGCTGGATGTTACTATTATGGATTTTGGCGGTGGTGTTTTTGAAGTAAAATCAACCAGCGGAGATACGCAACTTGGTGGAACAGATATGGATAATGCTCTTATAGATCATATCGCATCCGAATTTAAAAGAGAATCCGGAATTGATTTAAGAAATGATAAAATGGCTATGCAGCGGCTTAAAGAAGCGGCTGAAAAAGCAAAGATAGAGCTTTCGAATGTTCTGGAAACGGATATTAATCTTCCGTTTATAACCGCAGATGCAGGCGGTCCGAAACATCTTACAATGAAAATTTCGCGTTCTAAACTTGAATCAATAGTCGGTCCGATAATAGAAAAATGTAAACATTCAGTTGAACAGGCATTCTCGGACGCGAAATTAACGCCAAATGACATTGGTAGTATTATTCTAGTAGGTGGACCTACAAGGATGCCGGCGGTTCAAAAATTTGTTGAAGATTTAGTAGGAAAAAAAGTAGAACGAGGAATTGATCCGATGGAATGTGTCGCAATAGGTGCTGCTGTCCAGGCAGGAGTTTTAACCGGAGAAGTAAAAGATATACTATTGCTTGATGTTACACCGCTTTCTCTCGGGGTAGAAACGCTTGGTGGTGTTATGACAAAACTAATAGATAGAAATACTACTATTCCTACCAGGAAATCACAGACATTTTCTACTGCAGCTGATAATCAACCTGCGGTTACAATAAATGTCCTACAAGGTGAAAGACCCATGTCAAAAGATAACGTTGAATTAGGAAGGTTTGATCTGGTTGGGATTCCGCCGGCACCGCGCGGTATGCCTCAGATTGAAGTTACTTTTAATATAGATGCTAATGGTATTTTGCATGTTGGTGCAAAGGATTTGGGGACCGGAAAAGAACAGTCTATAAAAATAACTGCACCTACAAAACTTGCAAAAGATGATGTTGAAAAAATGGTGAAAGATGCAGAACGATTTGCCGATGAAGATAAAAAAAGAAAAGAAGAAATTGAAGTCAAAAATGAAGCTGATGCAGTTGTATATTCAGCAGAGAAATCTTTAAAAGAACACGGTGACAAGATTTCTTCAGATGAGCGACTGAAAATTGAAAGAGCAATTTCTGATGCAAAGGAAGCCTTAAAGACAGATGATTTGGAAAAAATCAAAAAGGCAAAAGAAGATGTTTTAACAGCTTCTCATAAGCTTGCTGAAGAGATTTATAAAGAAGCGAACAAGAAACAATCAGCTCCTGCAGGCGGACATGAACAAGCGGGGCAAGCGGAACAACAGGAGCCAAGTTCTGAGCCAAAAGAAGAAACAAAAAAGAAAGACGATGTTATAGATGCAGATTATAAAGAGGAAAGCAAATAAAGGCAGTACACAGGATACAGGATACAGTACACAGTATACAGGATACAGCCTTAACTGTATTCTGATATCTGTATTCTGAGTACTGAATTTTTTATGACAAAACGTGACTACTATGAAATTCTAAGTGTTTCAAAAAGCGCATCTGCTGATGAAATAAAAAAAGCATATAGAAATCTTGCTATGCAGTTTCATCCTGACAGGGTTGCTGCGGATAAGAAAAAAGAAGCAGAAGAAAGATTTAAAGAAATTTCTGAAGCTTATGCTATTCTTTCCGATACTGAAAAAAGAAAATTATATGATCAGTATGGGCATGCGGGTATAGATAACAGATATACATCTGAAGATATTTTCAGAAACGCTGATTTTTCCGGATTTCAAGACATATTCCAAAGTGGCGGATTTGAAGATGTTTTTGGCGATATTTTCGATATTTTTGGAGGTGGTGTTGGAACTAGCAGAAGTCGAAGAACAGGGCCAAGTAAAGGTTCTGATTTGGAATATCACCTTACTATTACTCTTGAGGAAGCTTATAAAGGTTGTGAAAAAACAATAGAAATATATCATACACAAACTTGCACTGTTTGCCGCGGAAGCGGTGCAAAAACGGGTACTTCGAAAAAAACCTGTCCGACTTGTAAGGGTAACGGTGCAGTTAGGTATGCAAGAGGTTTTTTTTCGCTTCAGCAAACATGTCCTAAATGCGGCGGAAGCGGTGAAATAGTCGGAACTCCGTGCTCTGAATGTTCCGGCCGTGGTAAGGTAAAAAAACAATCTAAAATAACAGTAAAAATTCCGGCGGGAGTTGATACAGGAAATACAATAAGGGCAAAAGGTCAAGGTGAAGCGGGAGAAAAGGGCGGCCCGGCTGGAGATTTGTACATAGTTGTAAGAGTCTTAAACCATAAAATATTTAGAAGGGAAAAGGATGATATTTATATAGAAGTACCTATAGGTTATGCAACCGCAGCTTTAGGCGGCGAGATAAGTGTTCCTACTTTAGAAGATAATGTTTCAATGAAAATACCTTCAGGTACAGAGTCAAATAAAATATTCCGTTTGAAAGGCAAAGGAATGCCTTCGGTTAGTTCTTCCAGAGTTGGGGATGAATATGTTAAAGTGTATATTAATCCACCAGAAAGTTTAACATCTCGCCAAAAAGAACTTTTAAAAGAGTTTGGTAATATATCAGGTGAAAAAACAGATGAAGGAGTTTTTAAAAAAATATTCGGCAAATAATTGAGGAAAGCGCGATAGCGGGATTGTGGAATTGTGGGATTGGTAGATAGAAAGAAGCAGTTCATCATTGCACAATCGCACTATTTAAGGAGAAGAAAATAAGCACCAGATTCTTTATAGATAATATCGAGGGCGATACAGTCAAAATCGAAGGTACTGAAAAACATCATCTAAGAAATGTTTTGAGAAAAAAGATAGGTGATGTTGTTTTTCTATTTGACGGAAAAGGGAATGAGTATGAAGCAGAGATAGTAAAAATTAATGAATCACAGATTGAATTTAAAATCATTTCAACAACCCAGAAAGACATTGAAATCGCTACAAAAATAAATCTTTATCAATCAATACCAAAATTTAAAAAATTTGATTTTATTATTGAAAAGGCAACGGAATTAGGCGTTTCAAAAATTATTCCGGTAATTTCCGAAAGAACCCAATATTCTATTCCGAGCGAATCAAGAAACTTTTCAAAGTTGTCACGTTGGCAAAAAATAGCGCTTTCAGCGTCAAAACAATCTGGAAGATCCGTAATTACGGAGATATCAGCAATAAAAAATTTTAAGGATGCTTTAGAATCTCTCAGTATAGATTCTGAAAAATCGCTTTCTATAATCCCCTGGGAATGTGAAGAAAATACAAATTTAAAAAACATACTTAGAACTATGAACCAGGAAATAAGAACTATTAACTTGTTTATCGGTCCCGAAGGCGGTTTTTCAAGTTCAGAAATAAATATTGCACAAAAATGCGGTGTTATTCCTGTTTCACTTGGTAAACGGATTCTGCGCACAGAAACAGCACCCATATTTGTTATATCAAACATTCTCTATGAGCTGGATTTATGAAAATACATTTTAAAACTTTTGGTTGTAAAGTTAATCAATGTGAGACTGCGCAAATGCGAGCAGATGTTTTACGTTCAGGATACTTGATATCCGAAGTTATTGATGCCGATTTGATTATAATAAACTCATGTACAGTTACTTCTAATGCCGATAATAAAGTAAAACAATATTTAAGAAAATGTTTAAGAATAAATACAAAGGCAAGAATATATGTGACCGGTTGTTATGTGGATAGGGAAAAAAGTAATTTAGAAAACGAGTTTTCTAAAGTTAATTTTTTTCTAAATTCAAAAAAACAAAATATATTGAAAGTATTGAATCTTAAATTTGCACCTTTAACCTCAAAATTTTTACCTGTTTTCAACAACCATACCCGTGCTTTTATTAAAATTCAAGATGGTTGTGACGGTAAATGCTCATATTGCGTAGTACCAAAGGTCAGATCCAGATTATTTTCAAAAGAAATTGAGGATATTATTAAAGAAGTAAAATCGTATGTTTCTTCCGGTTATAAAGAAATTGTCTTATGTGGGATTAGATTGGGCAAGTATCAGGCAGGGAACAAGAATACTCTAGTAAACCTGATGAGAGCTTTAGAGTCTATACATGGACTCTATAGGATCAGATTATCATCCATAGAATTACTTGATATAACAGATGAATTAATTGAATTAATAGAAAAATCAAAAAAAATATGCCATCATTTACATATTCCGGTACAGTCCGGGGATAATAGAATACTTAAAAGTATGAGACGGCCTTATACGACCGAGATTTTCTTTAATAAAATAAAAAATATAAGAAAGAAAATTACGGATATCGGAATTACAACCGATATAATAGTGGGTTATCCGCTTGATAATGAAATATCTTTAAAAAATACATATAATTTTGCTAAGAAATGCCGGTTTTCACGAATCCATATTTTTAGATATTCAAAAAGACCGGATACAGAGGCTTCAATGTTAAAAAATGAATGTAATAATATATTAACTGATAAATGGTCAAAAAAGATTACACAACTTGATTTATGGCTTCGTCAAAATTTCAAAAATAAATTTTTAGGCAAGAAAATGGAGATTTTAGCCGAAACCAACGGTTTCGGTTATACTTCAAACTATATTTATGTAAAAATACCAAAATCAATATTGCCAAATGAGATTGCTTACTTATGAAAAAAATAAAGCTATCTACAATTATTATTTTTATTTTATTTAATATAATATTAAATTTGCTTATGGGTATTCCATATTTCAGATTTGTTAGTATTAATCCTATAGAACTATTTTTTACAATAATGGCATATCTTTCAAACACCATTATGATATATATAATTTTATTTTTTATTTTATTATTGTTT
>MGVS01000101.1 GCA_001800605.1 Elusimicrobia bacterium RIFOXYD2_FULL_34_15 | reverse complement strand
TCTCTATGGTATTGTCAATTTTTTCTCAGACGATAATATCGACAACAAATTTAATGGGTAATTGTCGGACAGCCACCGGGGTTGGGAATGGCTAACTAAAAAATCTTGACCATATACTCGTTGCGCGATTCATTTGGTACAAGTACTTTTAAGGCTTTAGGTAGCACTTGAACTTTAACTTCAGCCGGCACATTTACCAATTCGCCGTCAATCTGTATGAAACCGGCTTGAGGACGATTTACGGTTAGCAACTTGAATCGTTTGAAAATAATCTCTGGAATTTTCTTGATTGAACCGTTAAAAAGCCGCCCAACATTAGCAATCAGCTTTGGAATATCCTGGCGCATTGCCACGACAAGCTCCAGAAAACCATCATCAGCCAATGCATCCGGTGCAATTTTTGCTCCCGCACCATACTGTGTGAGATTTGCAATTGTAAACAAAAGAACATCTGAGAAAATAAACTTTTTACCGGAATCTAACTTTACAACTATTTCCTGAGGATGGTATTCAAATAATCCCTGAACTCCGGCAAAAACATACGGGATAACTCCGCGAATCCGTTTTTTCTGAAAAGACTTTACAAATGACGCGTCCCACGCCATACTGCAGGTAACAAAAAAAGGCTTTTCGTTCACTAAACCAACATCGATATATTTTACCTCAGCGGACGATAGTACACGTATAGCTTTTTCCGGTCTCAGTGGTATCCCAAAATGCCTTGCAAATCCGTTTCCGCTACCGGATGGTATAACTCCAAGTGAAATATCTGTGCCAATTAAAGCTTGCCCCACCGTATTAACCGTTCCGTCTCCTCCGACCACTAATACAGTATCAAAATCTTGTTTTACTGCTCTCTCAGCCTTAGATTTACAATCACTTTGGCTTTGACAAAATTGATAGCTCAGATCAATACCGTTTACATCCCAATAACGGTCCAACGCACGTCGAATCAGATCAAAAGCAGTAGGCATACCCGCTTTTTGATTTATCAATACTAAAACATGTTTTGATTTTCTGTTATTCATAATTAAATTTTTATTTATCCTGTGAAAAAATCACTACCGTGTATGGACCAATACCGATTTTACCGGAGCAAGGTAACCCATCTTTTTTTTCATCGTAGGTCTCAACGTCAGGTGTTGGATGATTTGCAAAATTTGGACCGTAGTTATATGAATCACTGTTAAAACGCGTTTTCCACAACCCGGCTCGCGGAAAACCGATGACATAATCATCGCGATTTTTATTCGACATATTCACAACCACAACTACGCTATCGTTTGGCCCTTGTTTATCCCAGCGATGGAAAGCTATAAGTTTAGCACCATCGTCAAAATGATGGATATGGATATTTTGGCCGCACAACCCCCGCGTCATGCCAGTCAGGTTACGCCGCAGAACGATCAGATCCCGGTACATTTCAAGAATACCGTGTTCATCCACAGTTCGCAACCAGTCAATCGGATCTTTATCCTGGAACCAGCGATCTTCCAACAGCTCCTGCCCTTGAAAAATCAAAGGGATACCGGGCGAAGTAAGTACTAGTGCACCGCCTAACGTAGAACGTTTCTTGGAAAACCAGCTATCCACATTGCCTGGCCATATTTCCTCGGGTACTCGAGCCCGCCCATTAGCAACCTCGTCGTGCGATTCGGTAAAAATAACTCGCCGGAAGAAATCTAAATCGTAACGATACTCGATTGCTTTACTGACTGCTCCTAAATCGCGGGATTGATCATCAATAGCAATAACAGCCCGGCGAACAGGGTTTACAAATTCGCTGTCCCATTGTGTATTGAAGCCGGCACCGCCTGCTCCCACATCTTTAGTGACCCATGCGTTATTATGCATACTTTCTGCGATACTAATTTTATTTGGAAACCGTTGCTGTATTTCTTTATTGATCCACTGCATCAAGCTCCAGCCCTCCGGAATGTCATTTTCATCAGAAGGAAATGCATCGCTTCCTTCAATATTCCTAATATATGGTATGGAATCCCACCGTAAACCGTCGGCATGGTATTCTTCGAACCACATTAGAGCATTATCGCGTATATATTGGCGCACTTCACTCCTGCCATAATCGGGACGAGTATCACCCCAGGGCGTATGCGATCGGCGATCGTTATAAAAGTAAATTCCCCCTTTTCTATTTTCGCTCCAACCATCAAACTGCCATATAGCAAGATCGGAAGGTCCAAGGTGGTTATAAACAACATCTACGATAATAGCAATTCCTTGTTCGTGTGCTGCTTTAACAAATTGCTTAAATTTGTCCGGACCTCCGTAAATACTCTCAATGGCAAAGGGATGAGACGTATTGTAACCCCATGAAAAATCACCGGAAAATTCTGCGACCGGCATCACTTCCACGGCATTGATACCCAGTTTTTGAAGATATGGCAATTTTTCCATGGCACTATCGAACGTACCTGGGCGTCCCTTTTCTTTAACGTTAAAAGTACCTATGTGCATTTCATAAATAACAAGCTCATTTCCTGTAGCAATGTGAAAGTTATCTTTACCCCAGTTGAAAGCTTTAGTATCATAAACAATTCCATTACCGATTGAATTTGTAACTTTCCTGGCATAAGGGTCAATACGGGAAAGTGGCAGAAGTTTCCAATCAACAGGAGTGTGAATAATATACCTGTATTCATCTTCTACTTTTGCTTCAGACACTTCAGCCGACCAGTAACCATTCTCCTCTTTATCTAAAGGAGTTGCGTCCTTGCTCCACTTATTAAAAGTTCCGGTCACATAAACCTTTTCGGCATGAGGCGCCCATACACGAAAGGTTACGCCCTTTGCGTCTGGAATTGCCCCCATACCTGTTTGTTTTATTGCTACATTAATTTTTCCGGCATTCTTCTTTCCCATTTTTTGCATATATACTAAGATGCATAAAACCAAGAAAAGTTTTGCTTAAATATTAATTATAAAATTAAAAAACCACCTTTTTATTGCAGATGGTTTTTGGTATTCTCTCTGCGACACTACTCTTGATAAATGTTCCCCTTGCATGGGCATCCCAAAAATTTCTTCTCAATGTGGGATAATTTGTTGCTGTAGTTAACTTGAGTGCCCCTTGTGTAGACCATCGCGAAAATCTCTGTGATATTTTCACGATACACTTCGGGGTTATTTATTATACGCGGAGGTCGGAACTATGTACCGACCGAGCATATAACCCCGCAAAGCGGGGCAGCAAATTGGAGTTTCTAACTGGAAACCCAAAATAATTAGTTCGGTGCAGTGGGTTACTGCCCGACTGCGTCATTCAGACGGGCGAATTCCGTGAATAAAATACCCGTCGGAACCCGATGCCCACCTACGTTCTAAGAGAACTACGACGAGGTTAATAACGGGTTTGGACTTAGCTGACAAAAAAATATCCTTCGTAAAGTTTCTTTTACAAAGGACTCAGAATAACAATTTTTATAGATATTTTTCTAACATGTGAAGCTCCACGGCTTTACAGCCGTGGCATCTTCACATACTTCGGCGAAACCCAACCGAAGCATATCCGCCACTGAATCGTTGGCGGTAACCCTTTTCGCATTCATCCACAGGTTTACACCCGTGGCTTTCTGCGAAGGCGGGTAAAAATACCTATATCTGCTCGATTTTTCCTTGTTGCGCAAGTATTTCTTTCAGCTTTGATTGTGCTAACATTCTGGCATTCTTATCTTGTATTTTCTGCAGATATGCTTTTGTTTTTTTAATACTAAACGGTTTACTGAGATTAATTTCCGGGAAATAACCATATTGTTTTTTCTTTCTTGTAAATAAATAAAGGCAATCGGCCAAAGCTTTTTCTGGTTCTGCTACAAAAAAACTTTCTGTTCCTTTGTACCAGTCAAATCCAAAAAAGAACTTGGGTGATATTTTGTGAACGATAAAAGTACCTAAAGCAGTTTTTATCTTTTTCGTATGAGACATTGAAGCAAGTGTTATCGTCTGAGGTATTTGTTCTATCACTCCGTATAAATGAAGAGCACTTAAAAATGAAACATAAACGCGACCGGACTTAAACAAATACGGTATTATCATATAAGGACTGATTTGTTTATTAGTTACTTCTGTCCATATACCACGATACAATTTTTTAATAACTCCCTGCCTGTACAGGAAATTCAGCGACTGAGTTACGTTAGAAATTGTCTTCTGCGAAATGTCGGAAATATCGCGAGTTGTAAAGACAGGTTGGTTTAATTGTTTTATATACTTAATTATTGAGTTTTTTGACATACGCATCCCTTTATAAAAAACCGAAAAATATATCAAGCTAAATACTTTTAAGTATAAATTCGTTGACTTTAAGTTTTATCTCATCCCAATAGTCTGAATTGTTATACATCGCCCTGTCTTCTTCTGTAAGATAAGAAAGTACAGTATCTCTAAATTGTTGAAATCCCACTGAAAATATATTTTCAGTAGCAGTTTTTAAAATTTTTGCTTCAACTTTTATTTTGCCATCATTTTGGACATTGTATTGTGTTGATAACATGTAAATATCAAAAATATCCCTTGCCTGAACGATGCTTCTGCCGGCTAATGCATTTATTTTTTGTGCAACCGCAGTATTAATATCGTAATGATTTATTATTAACGGAGATACTCTATAAGGACGTAAAATACTATCCGGAATGGATTCCGCGACAGATTTTCCATAAGTCCCTCTTCTGGAAAATTCAACTTTTGTAAACAAATCCTCGTTACTATGAGTAATAATATGTATTTTAAATCGCTGTGTCGTATTTGTCTGTTTTGCTTTTTTAATATCAGGCGGACGAATTTCTCCAATTCCAAAAGATTTAAGTTCATTTATGAAAGAAATTGATGTTATAATTTTCATTACGGTATCACGCAATGTAACAATATCTATGGTATTAACATCCATATCCATATCTTCCGAATATCTTACACTTCTGAAAAAAAGCCGCATATTGACGCCGCCTTTTAATGAATAAAAAACCGGCTTAAATTTTCTGGCAAATGCACGTAGAAATTCAATATGAAAAATTTCTCTAATCTGAAGACCATTATAATAATTTGAATTCATATATGTTGTTTAATTTAGTTACACCTAAGTAATAATACATTATATATATTCAAATGTCAAGTACTTTTTTGTAAACAACGATTACACAGATACGGCAGAAACGAGATCCTTCGGTCACCGCGGCGACCTCAAGGATGACGTCAAAGATGAGATTACTCACAAGGGTTTCCTAGTAAACTTGGGATTACTTATTATACGCGGAGGTCGGAACTATGTACCGACCGAGCATATAACCCCGCAAAGCGGGGCAGCAAATTGGAGTTTCT
>MGVS01000100.1 GCA_001800605.1 Elusimicrobia bacterium RIFOXYD2_FULL_34_15 | reverse complement strand
AATCCACGTCGGCTTAATCGGTTCTTAAATTCTTTCTCGATAAAAAAATTGCCTGGCAGTTTCGATAATGGATTGTATCCCATGTCGTTATTGCGACGGGCGAATAAACGTTCGAATCTCGCTTTCAACTCACTCATATCGAAAGGTTTTAATATAAAATCATCGGCACCCAATTCGATGCCTTTGGTCTTTTCATCTTGTGATAAATGGCTTGCGGTATATATTATTATTGGTGTTGATGTGGTTTTTTGATTTGCTCGTAATCTGCGGCACAATTCAAAACCGGACATGCGCGGCATCATTAAATCAAGAAATATTAAATCAGGAACTAACGATTCTACTTTCTTTAATGCATCTTCGCCGGAAGAAGAGGAAGTAACTGAATAACCGTTCATTAACAATAAAACTTCAAGATACTTAAGAACAGCGGTATCATCATCGACCACAAGAATATTCTTCTTATCCATAATTATTCTTTTAGTTTTTGTTCACAAAAAATTATATTATACGGAATAACATTAAACAACCTATAATAATAAAAAGACAACCGGATGCTATCTGAATATAATGTTGTGGAATGTATTTGAATAGTATACCACCAAAAACAATGGCAAATAATGTAGCTAAAGAATACCCTGCAACTGAAGAAAAAAATACTTGTACCGGCATCCTGGATTTTGCGGTTAGCGAGAGATTAGTAAGCTGTGTTTTATCACCCATTTCTGTTATAAAAATCATCCAAAAACTTGTAAAAATAATTTTCCAATCCATTTATTTCTCCTAGTTTATTCAGATAAAACATTTTTTTTGTTGAAAAGATTCATCGTCTTTTGGATATCGGACTCAACAAAAACCTCAGCCGCATCTACAGCCCTGTTTATTATTGTATCTAATTTATCCATCTCTTTTTTATCAAAATTTGAAAGGACAAAATCTACAGGATCAATAAATTCCGGCGGGCGTCCAATACCAATCCGCAAACGTGAAAATTCTTTTGTACCTAACAAATCTATTATGGATTGAACCCCGTTATGTCCTCCGGAAGAACCACTTTTTTTAACATTAATTCTTTCAAAATCGATATCCAAATCATCATGAATAACCAATATATCTTCACAATCAGGATTATACTTCTTTACTAAAGGTGAAACAGCGGAACCACTGAGATTCATGAATAACATCGGTTTAATTAATAAAAAACTATTATCATCTGAAATAATTTCATTATCTTTAAACTCTTTCCATTTCAAAGATCTTTTTTCTGCAAAACTATCCAAAATAGTAAAGCCGATATTATGTCGCGTTCTTGAATATTTTTTACCGGGATTTCCAAGTCCTATAATAAACTTCATTCACACCTATTTGTTTTCCAGTAAGCGAAGCAATTATTTGCTCGTACTCGCCTTTAATGCCGAGTGAGAGATTCGTTGAGGAACGCCCTCACGGAGTCCCGCATAAAATAATTTCACCTTTTATTAATAGTAGAGCGAAGTAATAATTTTCTCGGACCTCGCCGTTAATGTCGAGTGAGAGATTCGTTGAGGAACGCCCTCACGGAGTCCGCATAAAATAATTTCACCTTCGATTAATAGTAATAGCGAAGCAATAATTTTCCAAAGACCCTTGAGGAGCGACGTAAACACTCCGGAGCGACGATTAAAGCGAGTCCGACAGGGTGGTCGGACAAGCGGGTCTGGGAAAATTGATTGCAAGCGTTATTTCTTCTCTTCTTTCTTTGCTGACACAGCTGCTTCTTTCTTTGCAGGCGCAGCAGCTTCTTTCTTTGCTTCACCCGGTTTACCTTCTGCTCCTTCTTCACCTTCTTCTTCCTTCTTGCCTTTACTAATAACTTCAGGTTCTGCAGCTGTTTCAGCAGTTGCACCAGGAACGATCTCTTCCAAAATAGTAGGAGAAACAATATTCACAACTATCTGGTCAGGTTGATGCAAGACCTCTACATTTTGCGGAATAGTTAAATCCTTGACAGAAATAGAATGTCCTATTTCAAGATTGGCTATATTAATAGTAATTTTTTCAGGAATATCTGTAGGCAGACATTTCACTTTTAACTCCCTTACTATATGGGCAAGAACTCCGCCTGCTTTAACACCAGGTGCTTCTCCAATTAAGAAAATAGGTACGGCAACTTCAATTTTCTTTTCCATACTTATCTGATAAAAATCAATATGAGAAATCTTTCTTGAAATAACGTTTTTTTGAATCTCCTTAACCAAGACTGTTTTCGAAGTTTTATCCGGAAAATTTAAACTTATTATAACGTTGTGTCCCGCTTTAGAAAGTAAAGAATTGAATTTACTGGTATCAACAAGTAAATTCAAGTTTTCTTTTTCCCCGTAAAGAACTGCGGGAGTTTTTCCCGAATTTCTAATTTTTTTCATTTCACCTTTTGTCAGTTGTTTTCTAATCTCTGAATCTAAAATAATTTTTTCCATATTTTACTCTCCTTTTTAGGTTTAACTTCAATTAAAAATTAAAAATGCAAAATTTAAAATTAATGTGAAAAACCTTATTTAATTATTTTTCTGGCCTTTACTAATTATTCTACAATTTTTAATTTGAAACTTTTAATTTTAAATTGTATTTTTTATTCGAACAAATGAGAAACCGACCATCCTTTATGAATTCTCAAAATTGCATCAGCTAATAATCTTCCGATCGATAAAACTTTAATTTTTTTAGTACCTAATTTGTCATGATATATTGAATTTGTAACAACAATCTCTTTGACTACAGAATCTTCGATTTTATTATAAGCATCTCCGGCAAAAATACCATGTGCAGCAGCAGAATAAATATCCTTTGCACCGGCATTCTTTAAAGCTTCCGCAGCTTTTACAAGTGTTCCTGCTGTATCAATCATATCGTCTACTATTATAATATTTTTATCTTTAACATCACCAATTATATGCATCACAGCGGCTTCATCTGGAGATAATCTTCTTTTATCAATAATAGCAAGTCCCGCTTTAATGCGTTTTGCAAAAGAACGTGCACGTTCCACACCGCCGGCATCGGGAGAAACAACTACAACTTTCTGAAGTTTTTTCTTAACAAAATAATCTACGAGAACAGGTCGTGAATAAAGATTATCAACCGGTATATCAAAAAAACCCTGAATCTGTCCGGCGTGTAAATCGAGCGTAAGAACTCTATCAGCCCCTGCAACGGTAATTAAATTAGAAACAAGTTTTGCACTGATCGGTACCCTTGGTTCTGCTTTTCTATCCTGTCTTGAATAGCCAAAATAAGGAATAACTGCAGTAACTCTTTCTACTGAAGCTCTTCTTAGCGCATCAATAATAATTAATAATTCCATTAGATTTTCATTTGCAGGTGTAGAAGAAGGCTGAATAATAAAAACATCACAGTTGCGTACATTCTGATTTATCTTAATTCTAATTTCACCATCCGGGAACCGTCCGACATCAATATTACCAAGAGGAATTTTCAAAAAATTACATACCTCTTGAGATAATTTCGGGTTTGCGGTCCCGCTAAAAACCTTTAAATTGCCATTTGACATTTACTCCCCCTTAAAAAAATTCCTATCATCTTTTTTTATTAACTTGTCTTGCACGGGCAATTGCCAACGCTCTATCAGGAACATCTTCAGTTATTGTCGAACCGGCAGCTATTAATGCTCCCTTACCAATCTTAACAGGTGCAACAAAATTTGTATTGCTTCCAATAAAAGCATTATCACCAATTTCCGTTTTATGTTTTAATTTACCGTCGTAATTACAGGTAATAGTTCCGGCTCCTATATTTACATTTTTTCCAAGATAAGAATCACCTATATAGGAAAGGTGAGAAACCTTAGTATTTTCGCTGATATAAGATTTTTTTATTTCAGTAAAATTTCCGATTTTCACTTTCGAAGCAATTTTACTTTCTTTTCTCAAATGTGCAAATGGACCTATTTTTGCCCCATCTGCTATTTCAGATCCCTCAACATATGATGCTTTTATTTCAACATCTCGCCCTATCAAGGATTCCTCAATAAAACTGAAAGGCCCGATAATGCAATTACTTTTTATTTTTGTTTTTCCCTTTATAATTGTTGACGGCATAATAACAGTATCTTTCTCTATAACAACGGATTCTTCTATATACACTGTTGACGGATCAACAATTGTCACACCTGACAACATTAAGTTTTTTATCACTTTTTTTCTTAGAATACCTTCAGCAATAGAAAGTTCGTATCTATTATTTATACCCATAACTTCTTCCGATGAACCAACCCGTTCGACTTCGCTCAGGGTTGATACTGAGCGGTGCATAGCACTGTCGAATGTACCAATTTTATATGCACATACTTTTTTATTTTCACTATTTAAAATAGAAATAACATCTGTTAAATAATATTCTTTTTTCGCATTATTTGACTTTATTTTTTTAATGGCCTTGAAAAGTTCCTGAGATGAAAAAACATATATACCGGTGTTAATTTCTGTAATTATCCTTTCTTCAGCTGAAGCATCCTTTTCTTCAATAATCGATTTTACCGAATCTCCATCTCTTATGATTCTCCCGTAACCAAATGGATTTTCAAATTCAGACGTCAAAATAGTACCTACAGCTTTTTCGCGCTTGTGAAAACTGATTAAATTTTTAATTGTATCTTTCTTCAATAATGGAACATCGCCGCTAAGAACAAGAACATCTCCGTTAAAATCTCTTAAAATATTTTCTGCCTGTTTAACAGCATCACCGGACCCAAGCCGTTTTTTCTGTTCGACAAAAACAACTTTTTTATTTTCTATACTTTTTTTTACAAGTTCTGATTTATGCCCAACAACAATAATAATTTTACTAAAATTATCTCTTACTTTTTCAAGGACTCTGTCGATAATAGTTTTTCCTAACACACAATGTAAAACTTTTGGAGTTTCAGATTTAAACCTTGTTCCTTCACCGGCAGCTAGAATAAGAGCAACTGTATTTTTCATCTTATAGTTTTATATCATAGTAATCAGTATTTTAAGTATTTCTAGTAAATATAAGTTCTATCAAAAGTTGAAAATAGATATTAGACAATAGACCGCAATTGAGCTTTTTATCCATTTGTTTTTCCGCCACTACGACTTTGGCGGACCCGCCTATGACTTAGTGGCGGGCTATTGCTCAATTGCTCTGCAAATATTTGCTTATATATATATTCATTTTAAAACCTGAAAATGGACAATTGAAAATAGACCGCAATTGAGCTTTTCTATTGTTCTACTTTCTATTGCTCAATTGCTCTGCAAATTTCGAGTTTCAATCGAAATTTGCTGGGGAGGATGGATTCGAACCATCGTAATGACGGCTCCAAAGGCCGTTGCCTTACCGCTTGGCTACTCCCCAAAAATATGTAAAAAGCGGTATTTACCCCGTACGAGATAGGAAGCGTTTTCTTAAATGCTTCCTTGTATAACCGATAAATCCGTAATTGCTTATTATCTCTTTTAAATAAAATGTTTATATAGTATATAAACGCATCTCTAACGGGGCTTATTTTTCATCAGTAGGAATCTCACTTTTTATAATTTTATCTTTCATTACCGTTGGATTTTTTAACTCCTTTTCGTATGCATCCATAACCGCCTTTTCTATTTTCTGTCTCATCTCGGCGTTGATAGGATGTGCGATATCCTTGTGGGTTCCATCTTTCATTTTCCGTGACGGCATTGAAACAATCAATTTGTCATTAACCTTGACAATTTTCATGTTTCTGACAACGAATGCGTTATCAAATGTCACCGTTGCATATGCTCTGAGCCTCTCCTCGTTCTTCAAAAAAACTCTGACTTCCGTAATCTCCATGCTGCACCTCCTGTAGCACTAAAATCATTCATACTAAACAGTATGAACAAGCCAAGCAGAATATCGATCTTTTTTAAGAAGACTCGTAATTTTATTACCTATTTTTTCGTTATTTATAACACCAAAAACGCAACTCCCACTACCTGACATCAAAGAAAATTGTGCTCCGTAAGTAACCAGTTTTTCCTTAATTTTCCCGATTTCAGGATAAATCGGAATTACTACATTTTCTAACTCATTATAATGTTCGGTTATTTTACTATTTTTATTTATCTTTGTCAACTGTGAATACACGTATTTTGTAGATATTTCAAAACAGGGTTTGACTATCACATACCACTCCTTTTTTTTCACAGAAACAGGTTTTAAAATATCGCCTATTCCTGTTGCTGAGCACCTGCCACCCTCTATAAAAAAAGGCACATCTGCCCCGATTTTTTTTGCAATATTAATAAGAACTTTTTTTGATAGTTTAAGCTGCCACATCTTATTTAAACCTTTTAATACAGATGCCGCATCCGAGGACCCACCTCCGAGACCGGCACCCACTGGAATTCCTTTAGTTATTTTTATTTGAATCCCTTTATCTATTTTTGAATATTTTTTAATTAAATCTGCTGCTTTATACACAAGATTTCTGCTATCTGTGGGAATATTCGGATCATTACAGACAATTTTAATGCCTATTTCAATTTGTTCAATATAAATTTCATCAGAAAGCGATACTTCCTGAAAAACGGTCTTTAAATTATGATAACCATCTTTTCTTTTATTCAAAATGTCCAGAAAAAGATTAATCTTCGCATTTGCTTTCAACTTAATATTTTTAACCATATATTAACTCATCGGGTAAAGAGATAAAGATTGTTATTTTTATTTTCCTATCTACCTTTTCTGCCCTTTTACCTTTTTTCGAACGATTTTTACCACAAATATAATCCCGTTCTTTCGTTATATTTCCTTATAAGCTTCATTTTTTCTTTTGAAATATGGACTTCACATACGAAAACCGTTGCTGCAAAAAGATGCCCGCCATGCATATTTCCTTTTTCATCTGAAAGACCGACATGTGCATGTAAGAAAATCTTATTTTCTTTTAATGATATATTGCCGATCCCGGAGACAATCTCCATTGGCTTATTAATTTCAATTTTTTTATATTTTTTTGTTTTCTGATTATAGTAACCCAACTCTGCTTTTTGAATCGCCCCCATAAAAAAAACAAAACCTGATTTAATATTTTTCTCTCTACACTTTTTCAGAATTGCTTCGTTTATATCTTCACCATACTTTAAATGAAAAATCATTTTTTTCTCCTATCTTTTCCATTGAATGCACTTCGTGGGGCATTCCCTGTAACATTCACCGCTATTCTGACACTTATCGTAATCGATTTTTGCAAGATTATCTTCAACTGTTATTGCTTTATATGTGCAATTTGACACACAAATTCCGCAACCGGTACAACCTACGCTACATACTTGTTTAACTATTTTTTCTTTGTCATTTGATGCGCAAGCCACAAGAAATCTTTTATCTTTTGAAATAATCTTTATTAAATTCTTTGGACAACTTTCGATACACAAACCGCAAGCGTTGCACTTTTCTTCGTCAATTTCAGGCGACAAATTTTCTCTTTTCTTAATTGCTCCGGCCGGACATTCTTTAATACAATCACCGAATCCCAGGCATCCATAATCACATAAAATCGTTCCACCGGTCACTAAAAATGACGCTGAACAGGTTTTGATACCGTCATAATAACCTTTTTGCCGGATTATCGAAATATCTCCGTCACAGAGAATTCTTGCAACTTTTTTATTTTCTTTCATATTTATTTTAAGAGCGTCACCGCTCCTGATTACAGTGATTGTTGATTTTTAACAATCACATTATTTTAATCTAAATCTCACGCCAATACCGCCCTGAATTATAAAATCTGTTCCCACAGCAGGCGCCATTTCTATAAATATTCCAAGCGGATTTGTATCGAAAAGATATTCCAATCCGATTTTGCCCTGGAAACAAACATCATTATCATTATGATCATCAACCGCAACCAGCACTCCAAAACCGTAATATAGAGGCAGCTGTCCCTCATTTACTTCAAAAGCATCAAAATCTTGCCATAGATAATCGGCATGAATCATGAATCCGTTCCCCAGTCCTACAACAAAATCCATGGCATTTTTCTTTGATAACGAGATTTTTGCAGTAGCACCCGTAGGCGATCCCAGCACGAAACCAATCTCAGATTGCCTTTTTTCAATTCTCTTAATCTGAACGGCAAAAATATTGTTTATTCCGACTAATAAACAAAATGACAAAACTAACAAAACTTTTTTCATAAAATCTCCTTTACCCCGTATGAGATAGGAAGCGTTTTCTTAAATGCTTCCGTGTTTAACCGATAAATCCGTAATTTTTTATTATCTCTTTTAAACTTAAAACGTTTATATAGCATATAAACGCATCTCTAACGGGGCTTATTCAATCTTCTTTTTCAAATCATTTATTCCTTCTCTAACTGCGTCTGTAATGGCTCGCGATGAAACCGTTGCCGAAGTTACTGCATCTATTTCACCGCCATCACTTGTCAATAAAATTTTTTCATGTGATTTACCCAGAAATTGATTCAAAAAATCCTTTTCTGTCATTTTTGAACCTAAACCCGGAGTTTCATTTTGTTCAACTATTTTTAAACCGGTTATTTTGAATTCTTTATCCACTCCCACAACCGCATTCACCTTACCTGAATAACCGTCAAACTGTATTTTCAGAATATATCCAGCTATTTTTTTATTTTCATCCAAACCCTTTATACAATCATTCTGTTCTCTAAAGTCTGATGCCACCGGCAGAACTTCTTTGAAAATGCCGGATTTGTCAGATGATTTTTTTAAATTAATTCCTCTACATGCAGGAAAATTAAAAGCAATAAGATAAATACCTGTCAATATAAAAAAAATATAAACGTATTTTCTAATATTAATTTTTGTATGCAACACTTCGTTTTTAAAATTAAAACCATCTAGCACTGGTACTGAAAGATTCATTATCAAAATGGCATAACAAACACCTTCAGGAAATGAACTAAATTTTCTTATTAAGAATGTCAATAATCCGCATCCAAAACCAAATACGATTTTTCCTTTTGTAAATACCGGGCTCGTAGTATAATCATTTGCCATAAAAAATGCGCCTAAAATAAGGCCACCCGAAAGTATTTGTAAAACCGGATCCTGCCCAAATATAACAGATAAAATAAAAACAGTTAAAATATACGCAATCGGTAAATGCCAGGAAATTATTTTTCTCCAAAATAAATATAATGCTCCAAGTATAAGCAATAACTTCGAAATTTCACCTATAGAACCCGGCACATTGCCAATAAATAAATTAAGATATGTCGATACTTGCACGGCTGTATTCCCTTTCAAAAGCCCAAGAGGTGTAGCCTGAGTTATTCCGTCTATTTGGACACCAAGCATATCCGACGGAAATAATATCCAAAGCATTGTCCTGCCTATAAGCGCGGGATTAAAAATATTAAATCCGATACCGCCGAAGCTTTCTTTTGATAAAATAATTGCAAAAAACGAACCGATACAAATTTGCCAGAGCTTGATGCTCGGCGGCAAACAATATGCCATCAAAAGCCCGGTGAGTACAGCGCTGCCGTCTGATATATTTATTTTTGTTTTGAAAATATATTTTTGTGATATATACTCAAACAAAACACAACTAAGAACTGATGCAAGAATAATGAATAAAGAATAAATTCCGAACTTATAAACACCCCAAATACCGGCCGGAATAAGAGCAAAAAAAACAGAAAACATTATTTTTGATGTTGTTTCTTCCGACTTGATATGCGGTGATGATGATATTATAAATCTCATAATAAATCCGATTAAGATAGATAATTAAATTAGTATTTTAACGTTTTCATCAGTTTCTTTGCTGTTCTTATATTCTGGACCAAATGAATTTTTGAAGGACATTCATATTCACAGCTTCCGCATTCGGTGCAACCTAATGGATTATAATTTGCAAGCTCATAATATTTGCCACTTTCGACAAACCATGAAATAGCTGTCGGAATAAGCTCTTCCGGACATGCATTAATGCACTTTCCGCATTTAATACAATTTGTAGATTCGTAAATCTTATTTTCTTTTTCTGTCAATGCAACTATTCCAACAGTACCTTTAATAACAGGAACATCCAATGAAAACTGGGTAAGCCCCATCATTGGACCGCCTAAAATAATTTTCTTTACATCACCGATTAAACCACCGCAATAATCAATTATCTCAGAAACAGGTGTACCAATTCTGACTTTATAATTTCCAGGCTCCTTAACACTTCCTGCCACAGTAATAACACGTTCGTATAAAGGTTTCCCTTCATAAACCGCTTCATAGACTGCTTTTGCAGTCTGAACATTATGAACTATACAGCCAACATCCATAGGCAGTTTGCCATAAGGTATTTTTCTATTCAAAACAGTTTTTATTAACTGCCTTTCAGCGCCCTGAGGGTATTTGGATCCCATTGAAATTGTCTTTATATCTTTATCTTTTAATTTTTCTATTAAATCTTTATTTTTTATTCCAATTGCAATATAACCATTATGCACATCAAGAATTTTCATCATTAGTTTTAGACCATTGATGACTTTTTCCGTTTCTTCCGACATAACCCTGTAATCACAAGTTACATATGGTTCGCATTCGCACCCGTTCAATATTACCGAATCAATCTTTCTATCTTTTGGCGGCCATAATTTTGTATGAGTCGGAAAACCCGCACCACCAAGCCCAACGATACCGGTATTTTTAATAATATCAATTATCTCATTTGGGAAAAGTTTAGTTATATCTTTAGGATGGAATTCTACCCGTTCATCTTTTTCATCTGATTCTATAATTATCGATTCAATACCAATACCAAACGGATGTAATCGTTTTTCTATTACTAAAACTTTTCCGGAAATAGGCGAATGTATACGTGCGGATATTAAACCTGTAATTTCTGCGATTAACTGTCCGGTTTTGACAATATCGCCAGCTTTAACGACAGGTTTTGAAGGCGAACCGACATGTTGCAATAAAGGAACAACCGCTATCTTTGGAAGCGGTATTTCTTCTATCGCTATTTCAGATGTTTTTTTATATTTTGGAGGATAAGTACCTCCCTTAAAGCTATTCATACTTTATAAACCCTTCTGATTCAAAAATCTTTTTTTCTTTATCAATCATCAAGCATTCCGCATTTTTATATTTTTTAATAAGTTTAAGTCCTTTTTCCGGACCCAAAACAAACGTTGCTGTTGACAAACCATCGGCATCCATTGCATTATCTGTAATAATAGTTGAACTTATTGATTTTTCCTCCGGGAAACCGGTTGACGGATCGATTATATGCGATATTTTATTTTCAACAATCATAAAATACCGTTCATAATCTCCGGAAGTTGTAACTGGTTTATTTTACTACTTTTTAGGCGGGATTTCAACTAAATAGGAGAATTTTAGTTTTTGAGCAAATTTGACAAGTTATTCATTATATCTAATGCGGATTTTTCACCATTTTTAATAATTTCTTTCACTTTTTTGAATTCAAACCATCCTATAACAACATCGTGATTAGGTTCAATTAAAAAATCCGGTTTATTAATATCACAATCTTTTTAATCAAATTATATTAAATAATATTTCTTGTCTGCATGGAAACATTTAACAAATTTGGCAAAATCTTTTTTTTATGATTGTAATCTATATTAATAAAATATTTTTCCAATACTTTCAATACTCCAATATGTGCCAACCCGCGAACCGCACCGCCGCCTAGAACTAACCCGATTTTTTTACCATTTTGTCCTATCTTCTTAACGTTTACTCGTTACCCCCGCCACAGGCGGGCAAGCATTACTCATTACCCGTTACTTGTTACTTGTTCCTATTTAACTTTGACTTCCAGTTCTTCTGACTTCGCAGGTTTATCTACAATAATTTTCGAATCATTTGGAATTTCACCCGATAAAACTTTCGGGCTTAATTTATCAACGATCTCTCTTTGTATAGCTCTCTTTAAGGGTCTTGCACCATACACAGGATCAAACCCGGTGCTTGCTACAAATTCTTTTGCTTTATCGGTAAGTGTAATTGTAATCTTTCTATCTAAAAGACGTTTATTAACTAAACCTATTTGCAAATCAACAATCTTTTTAATATGTTCAATAGCCAAATAATGGAAAATTATTATTTCATCAATTCGGTTTAAAAATTCGGGTCTGAAATATTTTCTTAAAATAGCCATCAACTTTTCTTTTATCTCTTTTTCCATAAACTCAAGAATTTGTGAAGCTGTTTTCTCGTAAAGTTCACTACCGAGATTAGATGTCATAATTATTACAGTATTCTTAAAATCAACTGTCCTACCCTGCCCGTCTGTTAACCGCCCATCTTCAAGAATTTGCAGAAGCATATTAAAAACATCCGGATGCGCCTTTTCAATCTCGTCAAAAAGAATAACCGAATACGGTTTTCGCCGTATAGCTTCCGTAAGTTGGCCACCTTCTTCATAACCGACGTATCCGGGTGGTGCACCGACCAATCGCGAAACAGTGTGTTTTTCCATATATTCGGACATATCAATTCGAACCATATTCCTTTCGTCATTGAACAAAAATGCAGCGAGTGTTTTTGCAAGTTCAGTTTTACCGACACCGGTCGGACCTAAAAATATAAAAGAGCCAATCGGCCTGTTTGGGTCTGCAAGTCCGCTTCTTGAACGCCTTATCGCTTTTGAAATAGCATCTATGGCTTCATCCTGTCCGACAACCCGTTCTTTTAAAACGTCTTCAATTCTCAACAATTTCTGAGTTTCCGTCTCAAGCATTCTTGCGACAGGAATACCGGTCGATTTTGAAATAACCTCCGCAATATCTTCTTCGTCTACTTCCTCTTTAAGCATCTTTACATCTTTTTGTATTTCTGAGAGTTTTTTGTTTTCTTCATCTAGTTGTTTTTGTAATTCTCTTATCTTACCATAACGCAATTCCGCAACCCTACCCAAATCTCCGGTTCTTTCTGCCTGTTGTTCTTCAATTTTTGTTTCCTCAACATTTTGTTTAATTTTTCTAATTCTTGCTATCACTTCTTTTTCTTTTTGCCATTGAACAGATAATATCTTTCTCTCTTTTTTTAATCCTTCAAGTTTTTTATCAACTTCTTCAGTTTTAGAACCTTCTTTTTGAAGTACTTGTTTATCTATTTCAAGCTGCCTCACTTTTCTTTCCAAGTCATCCAATTCTGCCGGTAATGAATCAATTTCTATTCTCAGCCGAGATGCCGCTTCATCTACAAGATCAATAGCTTTATCCGGCAGAAACCTGTCTGAAATATATCTGTTCGACAAAACCGCAGCAGCAGTAAGTGCTGAGTCTTTAATCTTGACTCCGTGATGAACTTCATATCTCTCTTTTAATCCTCGTAGAATTGCTATTGTATCTTCAACTGTCGGCACGCTAACTAAAATCGGCTGGAACCTACGTTCCAATGCCGCATCTTTTTCAATATTTTTTCTGTACTCATCTATAGTTGTTGCACCGATACATCTTAGTTCACCGCGTGCAAGCATCGGCTTCATAATATTTGCCGCATCAATTGCACCTTCAGCGGCACCTGCTCCTACTAATGTATGAATTTCATCGATAAAAAGAACGATCTCGCCTTCTCGTGCAACAATTTCTTTCAAAACCGCTTTCAGACGGTCTTCAAATTCTCCGCGAAATTTTGCACCTGCTATAAGTGAACCCATATCCAAAGATAGCACTTTTCTATTTTTTAGCATCTCCGGCACATCTCCGGACGCAATCCTGCGAGCAAGCCCTTCTACGATAGCAGTTTTTCCAACTCCCGGCTCACCTATCAAAACAGGATTATTCTTTGTCCTGCGAGAAAGTACCTGCATAACGCGTCTTATTTCATCGTCTCTTCCTATAACAGGATCAAGTTTTTCTTTTCTTGCAAGCTCGGTTAAATCCCGGGTGTATTTTTCTAATGCCTGATATTTAACTTCCGGATTCTGGTCTGTAACTTTCATATTTCCCCTCACCTCTACGAGAACTTTTAATATTTTTTCTTTTGTAATCCCGTATTTTTTTAGTAACTCATTTGATTTTGATTTAGACGAAAGAATTGCCAGCAAAAAATGCTCTGTTGAAACAAATTCATCTTTTAATACAGACGCTTCCATCTTTGATTCTGCAATAATCCTCGCGAGCTCAGGTGTCATGTATCGCTGCCCATAACCTTCGACACTCGGCAGTTTTTCAATCTCTCGTTCTGCTTCTTTTTTAATATTTGAAATTGGAACAGAAAGTTTGTCTAAAATTGTCGGAACAGTTCCGCCTTCCTGCCCAACCAATGAATAAAAAAGATGCAGGTCTGTAATCTGCTGGTTATTGCGTTCTTCAGCAATCTGCTGGGATTCCGCGAGCGCTTCCTGCGCTTTAATTGTAAGTTTCTCTAAATCCATATATATTAGATGCGTCTTCGGAGAAAAAGTTCTACTATAATTCAGTACACAGGATACAGAATACAGGATACAGTTAAAAGCTTAAATTTAAATAAATTGAAAAGCTGTATTCTATGTGCTGTATTCTGTGTACTGTATTCTGAGTACTATTAATTACCCATTACCCGTTACTATTATCAATTCTATTAAAGGGTGATGTCAAGTATTTTGTGTAAGTTTAGAAAAATTTTTAATTAAGGGCTTACCCTCCCATAATTTATTCTGTC
>MGVS01000099.1 GCA_001800605.1 Elusimicrobia bacterium RIFOXYD2_FULL_34_15 | reverse complement strand
GCAAGTTTTTTTATACTAAAATCTTATCCAAAAAAAATGGGTAATGTCGTGATAATTTGTCTTGACAAAAAGGGACTTCTCTGATATAATTCTAAAAACTTTCCTTTAAAAAAATCTATGGAAATAAAATATATTAACAATCAAAATTGGCAAAACTTTCTTCTAAATCAAGTGGAAAAATACGAGGTTTATTCATTATTTAAGCAAGGGGATATCGACTATAATTATTCAAAGTTAACCGCTGAAAACCTAAATGATACTTTGATTGGTAAATATCGTTCAACAGTTCCGTTAAAATCTTTTTTCTTTCCGCCTTCCGAGAAAATCGTTCCTTTTGATATAAAGAAACCAAAAATTTTAGTTGGTGTTAAAGCTTGTGAACTTGCACACTTGCTTACTTTGGATAGTATGTTTTTGGGCGGTGAATACGGAGACCCGATATACGAAGCTGCAAGAAAAAATACAATATTAATATCAGCGGATTGTACTTCTGCAAAGAATTGTTGTTTTTGTTCAAAAATTGAAGGTTCTCCATATCCGACATATGGTTTTGATATAAATCTTCGTCCAATTAAAAGTGGTTTTGTAGTAGAAACAATGACCAAAAACGGGGAAAAACTAATTGAAAATAACAGCCACTTATTTCAAAATTCCATTAATGATTATATTACAGAATCTGAAGAACAAAGAAAAAAAGTTGTTCAATTAGTGCTAGAAATAAATAAAGATTATAAATTTGCAGAACTACTTTATGAATCCGTAAAACCCCCTAAATTGGATTTATGGAAAGAAATTGCCAAAGAATGCGTTGAATGCGGCGGGTGCAGATTTACATGCTCAACCTGTTATTGTTTCCTTTTAAAAGAATTAAAAGATTTTGAGAAACAAAGGATTTGGGATACATGCCAATTTAAAGGATATTCACGGGTTGCGGGAGGTGCAAATCCAAAACCTACAAAACATGGCAGATACAGGAATTATTATTCATGCAAGATAAATTACAGACATGAAAATTTTAAATATTATGCCTGTACCGGTTGCGGCAGATGCATTGATGTATGTCCTGCGGAAATTGATATTAGAAAAGTTTTAACCTTAATGAGTGAATAGCATTGAAAAAATCATCACCGCTAATGATTACACAGATTTTAAAAGACGATTACGGTGATTTAACAATTAGCCCTAATCTGTGTAATCCTGTCTTAATCAGTGTAATCGTAGTTTAAAGAAATGAAAAATATTTATCAATCAATAAAAGCAGAAGTTTTAAAAGTTACTGAAGAAAGTTCAAATATAAAAACATTTACATTGAAACCTTCCGAAAATTTTTCATTTTCTACAGGACAGTTTATAGAATTTTCCCTTGAAGGTATCGGTGAAGCACCCTTTACGCCATCATCTTCACCGTATATAACTGAAACGATAGATATAACAATAATGAAGACAGGTTATGTAACCGAAAAAATCCATCAGCTCAAAAGCGGTGATATTGTGGGTATTCGCGGACCCTACGGGAAAGGTTATCCGATAGAAAGCATGTTTGATAAGGAAATCCTTATTCTTGGCGGTGGTGTAGGTATGGCACCTTTACGTTCTTTTTTATTGACACTAATCAAACAAATCGATAAATTTAAAAAAATAACTTTATGCTACGGTGCTAAAAGTCCGGAAGATGTGATTTATAAATCTCAATTTGAAGAATGGAAAAAAGTAAAAAATTTAGAAGTTTTAAGAAGTGTTGATAAATGCCCTACTAGTCAGTGGCAGGAAAGTGTGGGTGTTGTAACCTGTTTGCTAGATAAAATCAAAATTGATTTAAAAAATACTCTTTCGATTGTTTGCGGGCCCCCTATTATGATGAAGTTCGGTACTAGAAAACTTCTTGAACTCGGATTCACACCTGAACAGATTTATCTTTCTATGGAAAAAAATATGTCCTGCGGTTTGGGCAAATGCGGACACTGTCAATTAGGACCTCATTTTGTTTGTAAAGACGGACCCGTTTTTATATATGAAAAAATAAAAAATTTCGAAGAACTGTGGGACTGAGAGAATAGTAACGGGTAATGGGTAATAAGTAAAGGGATAAAAGCGTGGGCAAAAAAATATTAATTGATTTAGAAAAGTATTATAAATCCAGAAATTTTAAAGCTGATTGCAGCTATTATTATCATCACGTTACTGCATTAAACGCACCTGATAATTGGGGGGTTGAAAAACTTTTAGCAAAAGCAGCTCAATATATTGTTTGCCGCCAGTGTAAACGGGCAGATTGTATCATTTCCTGCCCATGGGAAGCGTTAGGATTTAATGATAAAGGAATCTTAGAAAGATATTCTATGAGATGCACATCATGTAAGACATGTTCAACCGCTTGTCCATTTGGTACAATTTACATAGATATTTTGCCTTATAAAACTTCACAATGCGATTACTGTATAGGCAGAAGCAACGGTAAACCGCCATATTGTGTCGAAACTGATACTCAGAAAATTTTACAATGGGTGGATATGGAAGCTGATGAATCAAAAAATATATATAAAATTTCGGATTATCTTCTTGTTTTGTCGCCAAAGTGGAAGAAATAACGCATTACCGCGTTTGATTACACAGATTTTTAAAGACGATTACGCAGATTTAACTGCGAGTCTTAATCTGTGTAATCTTGTCGTTCATCTGTGTAATCAGCATCTCTATGAAATTATTATTTGAATTTATTGTTTTCCCAGGATTCGTTTTTACAGCCGTATTTGGTATGTTGGTTTCCTGGATAGATAGAAAAGTCACAGCACGTATACAATGGCGTCAAGGGCCTCCTTTCCTTCAACCATATTACGATTTTCAAAAACTACTAATCAAAGAAACTACTATACCTGAAACCGCAAATACTTTCACTTTTCTATTATCGCCGCTTGTTGCAATTATATCGACTACCATTGTATCCTTGATATTATGGAAAACTATATTTAATCCTCAATCACTATTCGTTGGGGATTTAATTGTTGTAATTTATCTTTTAGCAATAACACCTATTGCAGTTATTCTTGGTGCCAGTTCTTCTGGGAACCCCATTGCATCACTTGCAGCTTCAAGAGAAATGAAATTATTTATGTCTTACGAACTTCCGTTTATTTTATCAATTATTGTGCCGATCATAAAATTGCACACAATAAGATTAGGTGATATTATTTTATACCAACAAACTTCCGGGATGGTTATTAATTCAATCTCGGGAATAATTGCATTTGCAGTTTTTTTAATTGCAATCCAGGCAAAACTTGGGCTGGTCCCTTTTGATATGGCAGAAGCAGAAACTGAAATTGCCGGGGGTGTTTTTATAGAATACTCCGGAATGCCGTTAGCACTGCACAAATTAAACCGGATTATGCTTTTATTTATAATTCCTATTTTTGCAATAATTCTTTTTTTAGGTGGAATGTATCCTTTATATATCGGTTTATTAAAATATTTAGTTATTTTGGTTATAATAATATTGATTAGAAACACAAACCCGCGTGTAAGAATCGATCAGGCAATAAAATTTTTCTGGAGAAGTTGTATGATATTATCTGTTTTAGCATTAATATTGGCAATGATTGGGAAATAGAACAAGTAACGGGTAATGGGTAATGGGTAAAAGGATAGTTTTAATATTGTTAGTGGCTAAACACTATGAACGCTAAAACTCTAACAAGATCTCTTTGGGTATTCCATGTGGCATGCAGTCCATGCAACAATTGTGATATAGAAATTCTGGATACCTTAACCCCGAGATATGACTTGGAAAGATTTGGAATACAACTAGTCGGTTCTATACGGCATGCCGATGTACTTTTAGTCAGTGGCGTCGTAAATAAGAAAATTGTTTCCAGGCTGAAAAGGTTATATGCACAGGCACCGAAGCCAATTTTAGTAGTTGCAGTAGGTAATTGTGCATGTTCGGAAATATTATTCAGGAATTCTTATAATACCTGCGGACCGGTAGATAAAATAATTCCCGTTGATGCATATATACCTGGTTGTCCGCCGAAACCCGAAGCAATGATTATGGGAGTTGTAAAGCTAATACGTTCGATGACGCAAAAATCTGATAATAAGTCTAAGTAGAACGCGCCACTCAGTATTAGCCCTGAGTCCTTCGACATGCTCAGGATGGTGAGCGAAGTCGAATGGGCTAATTAAGGCATTAAAAGGTGAAAAATGAACAGTATTGAAATAATTAAAGATAAACTTAGCAATAAAATTATTAAATTTGAAAAGAAAAATTCGAAAAGATATTATATTGATATAATACCTGAAGATATTGTAAGTGTAACTAAAATGTTATGGAGTGAGCTCGAACTTAGATTTATTATCGCAACAGGTATAGATAGAAGAGACGGAATAGAAATAATTTATCATTTTTCAGATGATAAATATGGCACAGTTGTTTCAATAAGAACTTTACTTGCAAATAAAGAAAAACCTGAAATAGATACAATTTCAAAAATTATAAAAGGTGCCGAATGGATAGAAAGAGAAATGTGGGAACTTTTGGGAATCAATTTTAACGGCCATCCAAACCTAAAACATCTTTTACTAAATGAAGATTGGCCGGAAGGTAATTATCCGCTAAGACAAGGGCAAGGGGAAGGTCGTAAAGATGACTGATAAAAATAAGAAACGAACTATCATACCAATCGGACCATATCATCCTTTGCAGGAAGAAGCCGAGTTTTTCAAGCTTTATGTAGAAGGTGAAAAAGTAGTCGATATGGATATTGAAATTGGTTATATGCATAGGGGTATCGAAAAACTTTCAGAATCAATGCATTATGATCAATCTGCATTTTTAGTTGAACGGATTTGCGGGATTTGTTCAAATAGTCATCCGTTTGCATATGTAAATGCAGTTGAGGATTTAGCAGGTTTTGAAATTAGTATTCGTGCAAAATATATTCGTTCAGTTATCGGTGAACTTGAAAGATTGCATTCACATTTACTATGGCTTGGACTGGCCGGTCATTTTATAGGATATAATACTGTCTGGATGTGGTCATGGAAATACCGCGAATTGGTAAATGATATATTTGAGTTTATTACCGGAAACCGCCAACACTACGGTATGATGAAAATCGGCGGGGTACGAAGAGATATCGAAAATAAAGATATTCCTCAAATCGAAAAAATGTGTGATAATCTAATTCCGGTTTTGAATATGTTTAAGGGTGCAGTAATGGATGACCCTGTAATTCATGCAAGAACCAAAAATGTCGGTATACTGCCAAAAAATGTGGCTATCGATTATTGTGTAGTAGGTCCCACTGCAAGAGCTTCCGGAATAGACATTGATGTCCGCAGGGACGATCCCTATGCTGCATACAATTTAGTTGACTGGAAGGTAATAGTTGGAAAAAATGGGGATGTTTTTGACAAAGCCGCAATCCGAATTCTTGAAATGTTTGAAAGTATAAAAATTATCCGCGGCTGTCTTAACGGGTTAAAGAAAGAACCCGAAGGTAATTTTGATTTAAAAGTAAAAGAAATACCTGTAGGTGAAGGTATCGGCAGGCATGAAGCACCACGTGGTGAAGTTTTTCATTATGTCAAATCTGATAAAACCAACAGACCGGCGAGGCACAAAATCCGTGCTCCTTCTTACGTAAATATAGCTTCGAATAAATATGCTGTTATAGGACAAACGATTTCAGATGCAGCACTTATTTTAGCAGCGGTTGACCCTTGCTACTGTTGTACGGAAAGGGTAACCGTAATCGATAAGAGAAAAAACAAAATATTAATGAATGGATTTGATTTAATAAAACTTTCCCAGGAAAAAACTGAAAAGTTAAGAAAAAAACATGCTTGATAACTTGCAAAATTATATAATTGGAATTTCATTAACCGGCTCATTTTTGGTATTAATAATAAAAAAATATTCCAAAATTCTTGCTCTATTCTTTATATTATTGGGGTTAGTTTTATCTTCTTTATTAATACCGTCAGTTTTTCAAAATCAAATTTTCATTTACGAAAAATATTTTATAGATTTCTTTTCCATAATTTTTGTTGCCGACGGGCTTTCAATCTTTATGGCTGTAGTTTCGTCGCTAATCGGAATCCTGATTTTAATCTATACATTTGATTATCTGAAAGATAATCAAAGACAAAATATTTATTATTTTTATTTTACGCTTTTTATTGCATCGATGTTCGGATTCGTGTTTTCAGAAAATCTCTTATTAATGTATATCTTCTGGGAAATGATAGCAATTGTATTCTGGAGAATTTCAAGTTTTTATGGAAATGATGAACAATTAAAAGCTTCTGATAAAATGTTGTATACTACATTTCTTGGCTCTGTTTTTATGTTAGCAGGTTTTGCTTTAATTTACAGTGATTACAATACTTTAAATGTTTTAACTTTACGCGGTAAAGAAATATCTGCGTTATCTGCTTTCTTTATCATAGCAGGTCTTTTAGCTAAATCGGCTCAGATACCATTTTACATTTGGCTCCCTGCAAACTCAAAAGCAATTATTCCGTCAATCTCGCTGCTACTTACTGCCGAAGTTGGAGTTTATGCATTTGCGAGATTGTTTTTAATGACATTTCTGGTTTCTCCTGTTGTATTTGTCACAATTGAATTAATTTCGATAATAACAATCATTGTTGCAGGTGCACTTGCATTTTATGAAAGCGATATAAAAAAAATCCTTACTTATTCAACAATAGCACAGATAGGATATGTTTTTTTGGGTCTTTCAACGAAAAACTCAATAGGATTCTCTGCTGCACTTCTATATATTATTGTTCACGGTTTCGGCAAAGCAGGATTATTTCTATCTGCAGGAATTATAGAAAAACAAACCGGTATTACTGATATGAGAAAACTTGGAGGGCTCGTAAAAACAATGCCGTTAGTTGCTATCGGTTTTAGTATGTGTGCTCTTTCAATAATTGGGCTTCCGCCATTCGGCGGTTTTTTTGCTAAATTATTTATAATAATGTCTCTTGTCCAACAAGGTAAAATTTTAATTACTGTATTAGCTATTGTTGGAGCAATTTTTACACTTTTATATTTATTCCGTTTATATAATACAGTTTTCTTAGGAAAGATACAAAATGAAGCAAACCCTGGAAAGACACGCACAATGACTTTTGTTGTTTTAATATTTGGTGTTTTATCTTTACTTATAGGTTTAATACCTAATTTTCCGTTAAGTTTTATTGATATTATAAAATGAGTCCGTTGAAGAATCTCAACGTTCTTGATTACGAGGATTTTTAAAGACGATTACGGGGATTTAACGACAAGTTTTAATCTGTGTAATCTGTTTTCATAATCTGTGTAATCAATGATTGTTAGTTTTTTCAACAATCAAGAAAATGAATATATTAATTTTTCTGATTATTTTACCGGTAATTGCCGGGATTATAGCGTTGATCGTAAAAAAATCTGCAAAGATACTATGCATATTAACAACCTTTTTAACTTTGGTTTTAAGTGTTGTTATATTTTCTAGAGGTGAAATAAATTTTTCTAAACAATGGTTATCTTATGGGATTGATTTCTCTCTAAGGGCTTTTCCATTTTCAGTTATCTGTGTTTTATTTTCATCTTTAATTGCATTCTTGATTTCTTTGCATTTAATAAAAAAAGAGAATATTAAAATTTATTATTTCATATTGATTTTAATAAACCTAGGCATAGTAAACGGTGTATTTTTAGCTAACAATTTTATAATATTTATTTTATTCTGGGAAATCGCTGCAATAATATTATATCTCTCAATTAGGATTGGAGGGGAAAATTCATACATTACTGCAACAAAATCACTTTATATTATTGGTTTTTCAGATTTTTGCCTTTTACTAGGAATTATTCTTTTATGGAAAATAAACGGTACTTTTAATATGCATAAAATTTCTTATCTTTCACCTTCTACCTTTTACCTTTTACCTTTTACCTTGTTTTGTATAGGTGCTCTGGCAAAAACAGGGTTAATGCCATTTCATACATGGATTCTTGATGCTTCAAAGGATGCTTCTACTGAAGTAATGGCATATCTTCCGGGAGCTGTAGATAAACTATTAGGAATATATTTGTTGGTGAGAATATTTACTGAATTTTTCAAATTCTCTGAATTTAATTTTAATTTGTCACTGATATTGATGCTAATAGGAACATTAACAATCATAATTTCTTTAATGCTTGCCTTAGTACAGGAAGATTTGAAAAAAACAATAGCTTATATGAGCATATCAGGTGCTGGCTATATGCTCTTAGGTATTTCAACAAATACCATACTAGGAATCGCCGGCGGAATTTTCTACATGTTCAGTGCTATACTATGGGCATCTTGTTTGTTCCTATGCGCAGGAAACATAGAGAAACAAACAGGAACAACAAATATTAATGAATTAGGCGGATTAGCGAAAGTTATGCCAATTACCTTTTTTACGATGCTTATTGCATCATTATCAATCTCAGGCATACCGCCTTTTAACGGTTTTTTTTCAAAGTGGATTATCTATCAAAGTTTAATTGAGTTATATAAAAACAGTCATTCAAGTTTGGTAATTTTATTTTTAATTATAGCAATGTTCGGCAGCGCATTGGTATTGGCTTCATCTGTAAAGATAATATATTCAACTTTTTTTGGCAACTTAAAAGAAAAATTTACTGAAAAACATCTTAAGGAAATCCATTGGACAATGTGGCTGCCAATTTCAATTCTATCGTTGTTATGTATAATATCTGGCGTTTTTGCCAATCAAATTACACTTAAATATCTTATAAACCCATCATTGAATGAGCAATTAATTTTAAGTGGTTTTTGGCAGCCGTCAACCGCAACTATTTTTATAATAATCGGATTTGTAATTGGCATAGTAATATATTTAATGCAAATAATAAAAAATGTTAGAAAAACTGAAACCTATACATATGGGGAAGATCCTGAAATATTTAAAGATGGTTTTCCAGGAAGCGATTTTTATCTATCTATATCAAATGCAAGACCATTTCATTCTATCTATAAGAGAACTACAAACGGAATATTTGATTCTTATAACATAGCGATTTCTTCAATAAAGTTTTTTTCCATATTAGTCAGCAATTTTATTGACGAATATTTTCATCACCTTTACGAAATCATAGAAAATATTACAGTTACTATCTCAAAATTATCATCTTCTTTACAGGGCGGACTACTTTCAGTATATATATTTTGGTCATTAGTGGGGTTTATGGTTTTATTGTTTTTATTGTGCAGGTGAAGGTTTGGAATAATTTATGTTTGAAATACTTATTATTGTGTTTTTAGTTTTCATTTTAATTGCGGCTGTTGCTGCTGTAGAAATGAAGGATCTTTTGTCTTCGATAATGGCTCTCAGCGTTGTGGGCTTCGGACTGGTTATAATATTTATCTTTCTTGCAGCACCGGAAGTCGTTTCAGCACAATTGATTGTAGAAATGCTATGTTTTGTGTCATTGGTTGTTGTAGTAAACAAAACTTCAAAGACAGATGAAACTAAGCTCTATTCAATGCGGGAAATATCGCCGGTTTCTGCGGGATTATTTTTTGCGATTATATTTATTATTTTCGGTCTATGGGGAATAAAAGGTTTACCCCCATTTGGCGAACCTGTAATGAAAGTATCATCTATATATATACAAAAAGTGATTTCTGAAATTGGAGCTAAAAATATCGTTACGGCTATTTTGATGGATTTCCGTGCTTTTAATACTTTAATAGAAGTTATATTATTAATAACACTATTTGTTGGTGTAGCAACAATACTCAGAAAGAAAGGGAGAAAAGATGCCGAGAGTAATTAAAATACTGACAAATTACGTTATAGGTCCAATTATAACATTTGGCGTATATATTTTTATTTTTGGACATCTTCTTCCCGGTGAAGGTTTTGACGGTGGAATGATCGTGGCATCTATACTAATCCTATGTATAATAGTTTACGGAAAAGATGAAATGGAAAAAAGAATAAGTGTTAACACTGCCGTTCTGATATCGGTTTTAAGCGCAATTATATTTATAATTATAGGATTCGTTGGAATGGCCGGATTAAGAATGGAACATAAATACTTCCTGGATAATTTTTTACCTCAAGGTTCGTTCAGCCATTTATTTTCAGGCGGAATTGTCCCGATTTTAAACATACTAGTTGGATTCAGTGTTGCTTTCGGTTTCTATGCGATTTTTGCATATCTTTCCGAATATAAAACTGAGGAATAAATATGGGTACATTGATTTATATTTCAAGTTTCTTGTTATTCTTAATTGGATTATATTGTGTCGTAGTAAAAAACAATCTAATCAAAATTATTATCGGAATAAAAATAATGGGATATGGTGTTTGTCTTTTTTACATAATGATATCGTACAAGAGCAATGCGATCGCACCGATAGTATTAAAAGACGCAAAAAACTACACAGACCCGTATCCCCATGCGATAATTCCTGCAATAATGGCGGCTTCATTTGCAGCAATGATTTTAATGCTTGCAACAAGCATTCGCCTGTACGAAAAACATAAAACATTGGATATGTCTAAAATAAAAGAGTTGAAAGGTTAAAATGTTAATTTTTACTTTTATATTATTACCAATAATTTCTGCGCTAATATTAATTCTATATGAACGTATAAATTCAGAATCCGGTAGTTTAATAACTTTTGCAACAACATTAATAAATTTATCTTTGTCAGTTTTACTGCTATTTATTCTTAACGGTGGCCAGATGGTATATCATTTTGGCGGCTGGCCTGCTCCGATTGGAATAAGTTTAGTACTGGACAGTTTCTCATTACTTATGCTTTTTGTTATAAATTTGGTAAGCTGTGTTTCAATGCTTTATTCCATTGATTATATTAAACATTATGATTCAAGAACTAAATTCTTTATTCTTAATTTGTTTTTAATTGCAGGACTGAACGGAGTTGTCCTTGCAGGTGATATTTTCAATTTATACGTTTTCCTTGAAATAATCGCTTTTGCTTCTTATGCTTTAATTGCTTTTGGACTTGGCAAAGAAGACATGGAAGCATCGATAAGATATCAGGTTATCGGAACTATAGGTTCATTTTTCATATTTTTCGGAATTGGGTTTCTATATTCAGTGACAGGTTCACTTGATTTAGCAGACATATCAAAAATCATTTATCAATCTGCATCGACAAATAGAGCTATATTATTTGCAATTCCGTTTTTATTATTCGGTTTTTCTCTCAAAGCTGCATTAGTTCCGTTTCATGCTTGGCTTCCGGATGCTCATCCAACAGCACCGGCACCTGTAAGTGCAATGCTTTCGGGTGTAGTTATCAAAGTATCCGGTATATATGGAATTGTCAGAATATTCTTTAGTGTTACCGGTGTGTCACCGACACTTCTAAATATTCTTCTTTATGCAGGATTTATATCGATATTCTTTGGTGCTTTTGCTGCACTTTATCAAAACGATTTTAAGAGAATCCTTGCTTATTCATCAATCTCACAAATTGGATACATAATGCTTGGAATAGGTATCGGAACCCCTCTGGGTTATGCGGGCGCATTATTGCATATACTTAACCATGCGGCATTCAAATCACTTTATTTTATGGTTGCCGGTTCTGTTGATTATGCAACAGGAACAAGAGACATAAGAAAATTAGGGGGACTTTCAAAAAAATTACCTGTAACATTTTTAGCTTCAATTTCTTCTTCACTATCTCTTGCGGGTATTCCGCCATTTGGCGGATTCTTTTCAAAATTTATAATAATACTTGCGCTTGTAAAAGCCGGTAAAATAACACTTTCGATTTTAATAATTCTCAGTTTCTTATTGACACTTGCATATTTCTTAAAAATTCAGGGAAAAGTTTTTTTACGTTCTCAAAACTCTGAGCTTTATCCTAACATAAAAGAGGTTCCATACTCAATGCGTTTAGCAATGATTATTATGGCAATTATGTGCCTTGGTTTAGGCCTTGGTTTTCCATGGGTTCTTAAAATAATAATAAATTCTGCGGTTCATATTTTTTCGAACGGAGTAGGTTACGGAAATATAATATCAGGACTATGAAAAAAACATCACTTTTTGTCTTATGCTTTATTATTTGGCTTTTAATCGTCTGGGAATTTGAAATTCAGAGTTTAATTGTCGGATTTATTGTATCTTTGGTTATTTCACGGATTTTCGGGGGAATGAACAGAGAATACGCATTACGTCTAAGAGAAATAAAATCTATAAATTTTATTATTTTCTTTATAAAAATATTTGTAACTTGGATTAAGGCATCTATAAAACAGATATATGCAATAACAGCCTCTAATAAGTTTGAATCAAAAGTAATTGAAATAAAACTTTCGGTAACAGAACCAAAAGTCATCGCATTTGTCGTCTGGGCTTTAAATTTCTATCCGGGACTTATAGTAGTTTCAGAAAAAGATTCATTTATAAAGGTAAGCACAATGGATACCAATATTGATTGGGTAAAATCTGAAATTATAAAACTCGAAGATTTGCTTAAGAAGGTATTTATATGAATTTTGCATTAGCGGTTCTAACTGCTTCTTGTTTAATGTGTTTGTGGCGGTTTCTTAAAGGACCAACACGTTCCGACAGATTTTTGGCTTTAATAATTCTAACAGTTATCGCAGTAGGATTCTTAGGGGTTATTGCTGTGAAAACTGAATCGGAATTTATTATTGATTTGGCTATAGATGTAATGATATTAGCATTTGTAGGCACTCTTGCAGTAATAAAATTCTTTGACGGAAAAGAACTGGACGAATGATATGGACAGAGTAATAATTATCATAGGTTCATTAATAGTATTCATCGGATGCGTTGGTTTTGTGCATATACCCGGATTTTATTCTAGGGTACAGCTACTCGTTAAATCAATTTCATTTGGTATATCTGTAATATTATTCGGTGTGTTTATCCATCTCGGATTTGACGGCATGGGTATACGGGCTTTGGTCTGTATATTATTTGTCTGGTTTTTAATATCAATAATAAGCTTTGCAATATCATTGACAAAGAAATAAAAGGACGATTAAAACTGATAAAAGACAAGATTTATACTGAATAATCTGTTTAAATCTATCTTTTATCTGTCTAAATTAGTGTTTTATGCGATATCCTAAACTAAGAGAATTAAAAGAAGCAATTACAGCACTTATAAAAGGACCTTATACTACAAAATTTCCGAAGGTTCCGCATATTCCTTTTCCAAGATTCAGAGGAAAACCGGTTCCGGACGAAAAAGGTTGCATAGGCTGCGGTGCTTGTGCTCAGGTCTGTCCACCTCAATCCATCAAGGTAACAGATGTAATTACTGAAAATCCGCCAATGCGTTATTTAAGATGGAGACATGATTATTGCATTTTCTGCGGTCAATGCGACAGATTATGCACTACGCAGGAAGGGGTAAAACTATCAAACGAATTTGATCTTGCAGACACAAAAAGAGATAATATGTTCAACGAAATAAAAAAAGAATTAGTATTGTGCTCCGAATGCGGTGAAATAATCGCACCTAAAGATCAGCTAATGTATACGTACAAAAAACTTATCGCAATGGCTTATAGCAACATAAACTTAATTGATTTTACTCAAAAAGAATATTTAAATAACATAAATGCTATTGTTTCAGATAAATCCCAACTTCTAAGAAGACAATCCTCATTTGAATTGCTCTGTCCTAAATGCCGTCATGTTGTTTGGGTATTTGACGACTCCGGTAAATAGTCGCTCGGCAATAAATTTTTTCAGACCTGCCTACCGTTTAGTACTTCAGTATTTTGGTAACAGTTTCTAAGTACTTTATCAAGTGGGGTCATTGCGAGGAATGAAATGACGAAGCAATCTCATCAAACATTATTTCACTTAAATAGAGATTGCCACTCCAGATTTTATCGGGATCGCAATGACGACTTAACTTGGATACACGTTGTTACCGATATTGTGAAGTATTACACTACCGGCAGACAGGCACGCATCAACTCTAATCGTCACCCCAGAATGTTTAGTCGCTCCTCAGGGGTTTTTAGAAAATTATTGCCTCGCTTGATTATAAAAATAGGGATGAGTGTTTTTCGCATTTTTTTGACTTGGAAATTTGAGATTAAAATTTTGAGCAGATTCCACAGATGTCATCTGTAAAATTGATTTAGAAACAAAAATATCAGACAGTGTCTGATAAATCAACTTGGAAAGACAATCAAAAATAATTTTAAAGGACTGGGATATGAAATCAAATTTAATATCTGATAAAAATTACAAGAATTGGCTTGCTGATATAAAGCTTAAAATTCGTAGTGCTCAATTAAAAGCAGCTGTAAAAGTTAACACTGAACTTCTTGGTTTATATTGGCAACTTGGGGCTGATATAGTTGAGAAACAGACTTATTCAAAATGGGGTGATGGATTCTTGCTTCAACTAAGCAGAGACTTAACGATAGAATTTCCTGATATGAAAGGATTTTCAGTTAGTAATCTTAAATATATTAAACAATGGTATAAATTCTACAGCCAGGGAAAAACATTAAGCCAACAAGCTGTTGGCTTAATTGCGAAACAATCTGTACCAACAAACCAAATTAACCAACAATCTATTGGACAAATCGTCCAAATACCGTGGGGACACAACATCGCCATTATTACAAAATGCAAAAATATTAATGAATCTCTTTATTATGTGCAAAATACAATTGCACATAATTGGAGCCGTAGTGTGTTGGTACATCAGATAGAAAGAGGTCTTTATAAACGGGAAGGCAAATCTATTAATAACTTTGCACTTACATTACCCAAACCGCAATCTGACCTTGCCGGACAGACGCTTAAAGATCGG